>JAJZQR010000259.1 GCA_021806765.1 Chloroflexota bacterium
AAGTCGTTGGCCCGAAGGTATTCATCCGAACCTTCCATGCCTGTGGCATGAATCCACCGAGCGCCTACACGGCGCACGAACTCCGATCCATTGTCGGTGTCGATACCCAGGAGAGGGAAGGGCAGCCTCCCAACGATCTTCTCCGATCCCGCCACCATCGCCCGGTGGGTTCGGCCAAAGATCCCAACCCGCTCGCTCCACCCCGTCGCCACGTCCACCATCTGCAGCGTGTGGACGTAATCCCCCACACTCGCTGCCCCGCAGTGATGCACCAGGTCTATCTCGAAATGGCCAGGCTCCTTCGTATCCCAGGGGATCCGCCCCATCGGGATCTCCCTCGCCAGCCGGTTCGCACTCTCAGGTCCCCGCCTTGGCAAGCGAGCCGTGTCTCGCCTAAAGCGGCCGAGCAGCCGCTGCACCGTCGCCTCGCTGATCTGCCCCAGTTGCCTCTCGATCTCCGCACTCATCCGCAGCTCCCCAAACCGGGCCAGCTGCTGCGCCATCGGCACCAGGCTCGGGGTCAGCCGCTCCGCACACAGGTAGTCCTCGCTCTCCCACACCACCCTGATGACCTCCGCCACCTCAGGGCCATACTCTCTCCCACGCTGCAGCTGCCGGGGCCGCCGCTCCAGGCTCCCCCCGTTCATCAGCCGTGTCAGGCTCTTGCGGTGCAGTCCTGTCACCGCCTCCATCTCCGTCAGCAGCCCGCCACGCCCTTCCCGATCTGCCCCAAGGTACCGTTTCGCCATCAGCTTCAGGTACTTCCTTCGCTCCTCTACACTCATTCCCCCGTCGGCCGCCATCGTCCCCCCGGTAACATTTTCTTTTGAGGGAACTGTACAGGCCTCGGTAACATTTTAGATGAGGGAATACGCGCGCTTGCACGCCTTTTCCCTGGTTGGTATAATTCTATGTGTCCGTGGCGGGGTAGCTCAGTGGCAGAGCAGGGGACTCATAAGCCCTTGGTCGTCAGTTCAAATCTGACCCCCGCCACTTTCTTATGCCCTATTTAGCCCGGATGCCAGGCTCTTTAGCCAGATTCACAGCTCCGGGACCTTCCGATTTTCTCCTGACCAAGGAACTTTGCCACTCTCTGACCAAAGGGCTTTCCGTGACCAAGAAACTAAATCGGGCTGTAGCGGGGCATCTCCCGAGCGGCTTGAGCCTTCCTCTCGTCGCCCAGGTAGCGGTTGGTCATGGCTGTGGTGGCGTGGCCCATCATGTCCTGCAGCACCCCTCGCTCGGCACCGTTTTGAAGGGCCTTCTTGGCGAAGTTGTGGCGCAGAAGGTGGGCGTGCAGTCGGGTTATACCACTGCGTTCCTTCAGCCGCCGGAATACGGACTGGGTGCCCCAGTAGGTCAATGGCCTACCATCCTCGGTCAGCCACAGCCGGTCCGAGGCACTGTCTTCGGGCCGCTTCTTCAGGTACGACCTTACCTCACGCATTGCGCCGGGGCTAAGGCGCACCCATCTTTCCTTGTTGCCCTTGCCGATCACTCTGATCTCGCCAGTCACCCTGTCGAAGCTCGCCATCTCGATGTTCAGCACCTCCGAGAAGCGCATCCCCGTCGCAAGGTAGACGGCCATCATGGCGCGGTTTCGCACGTCTTCGTAGGTGCCCCGATCATAGGCCTCCAACAGCCTCCCCTGCTCCGTTTCCGTCAGCATCGGGAAGGAGCGTTCAGGTGGTGTGATGCGAGCGACCTTCCGCAGAAGGTCAACGGCGGTCATTTCAAGGTGCTCGTAGATATAGCGCTTGGTGAACACCTTCAGGGCGGAGAGACGGCTGGCGATGCCCTCCTCCGACATACCCCTCTTGCGCTGATCCGTCACCCACAGGCTCACGGCTAAGGGCGTAACGCCGCCCAGGACAGCAGGCTCCCCACTGCTCTTCAGGAAGCGAAGGAGTGCAAGCAGTGTCTTGCCGTACTTATCGATGGTTGCCGGCGAGGTGGGTCGGGCGCGGCCTTTCAGAAACGCCATGTACTCCTCTCGTAGCCTTTCCAGTGGTTCGTTTGCGAAGGTAGGATCGGTCCAAACATGGGACGGATGCCTCATGTCGTCGTGCCTTTCTACCTTGCCGACCGCCCGGTCTGAGACTATTAAACCACCCTTGCCGCCAGAGTCAAGTCTATTCGTTGCGAGTGCTTCGCGGCGGTTGATGGCTTGTCTGGAACTTCTAGTTGTTGAGAGAAGGAGTTTCTGCATCCTCGTTCCTCCAAGAATCCGCGCCTCAGTTTGCAGTCGGGGTGCTATCGGGGACCCCCCGCGAACTGGTCAGACAATGAGTGCTCGAACAAGGCAACCGGGCCAGAGCTTCCCGGATCGTGCCATACGGCCTCGGTCAAACAGTCTGCGGGCGTCAGCTTCTTCAATTGATCTAGGCCAGCGAACCGAGCGACGGTTACGCCTAGCCGCCTCGCATCTTTGACTGCCATATTGACTCGCTCCACAGTTTCTCCAGCACTCGGATTGGCGAACACGAAGAGCACCCGTAGGGCCTTGGTGCCGAAGATCTCCTGGTAGCGGCCACTGTAGTAGAGGTCGGCGTAGCGCGTGAGCTTCTCCCTCAAGACTTGGCTGCTCTTCCCCACCCGTTCAACCTCCAGAAAGAAAGCGGCAGTCACCTTCTGCCCGTTGACTTCTCTTTGAACTTTAAAGTAGGCATCTGGGATGAGATGCGCGCTGGTGAGCAACGGGGCCAACTCGCGTGGTTGGTGCCAAAGAGGTAGTGACCATTGCAGGTCCCGGCAGGCTCGGTACACTCTGACCCGAACGTCGTTGACCGCCAGGAGGTGCTGAAGAGCTCCAATCCTGTCCCGATACCGACGAAACTCCTCCTCCCCGAGACGTTCGCGCAGCATCCGATTGCCCTCGACGCTGCGCTGGCTGAGCACGTACACCGCTGGCTCGCTCGCTGACCTGCGCGGCAGCCTGTCCAGGTAGCGGTGCCGTACCAATAGGGTCAGACGTCGCTGGCAGCGGGAATCGTCCCCGAGGCGGGTGCGAAGGCTGAACAACGCGAGCTGGATCTGATCGTCGCGGAGGGCCTGGGCACGTAGCACTAGCTCAACGATCTGATGGTCCCGGTTGGTCAGCCACAGTACACGGCGCACGGTTACGGTCGTTCGCATGCGACGGGATCCGAGTGTGACGGAGTCACATGAGGGTAATTCAGGCCGCTTGCGCACGGGATTCGGCTCCCCGGTGCGTGGGACTCGGACCGAGGGTGTGCTTGCCGTAAGCGCACCTCGTGAGCGCATCCTGTTGTTGGTCGAAGCGAACTCACTCCTCATCGACGTCGTATCCTTTCGTTCCCCGAGGACGATAGGGGGCCTCCGTGGCGAGCCGTTCTTCCACCTCGCGGCGAGGCTGGGCATAGAGTTGCCTGCTGTGCGACCTAACATAGGACAGCATTGCCTCATCAGGTGGTGCGCCGACCGGCAAGGTGGTGAAATCGAAGGCGGGCATGGTGCTGCCATCGATCTGCAGCTTGGCCACGGCCTCGTAGCGATCCAGGTCCTCAAGCTGCTCCGCAGTGAACGGCCGCAGGCTCGTGCCGAGGAGCCGACTATCGGCGGGACCGCAGCGAAACGCCACAAGCGTGCCGACGTTTCCCAAGACGCTGGCGGCCAAGCCCTCACCCAAAGCGCCGAGGTATTGCGTCGAGAGGATAAGACTTAGTCCGAGTTTGCGGCCTTCAGACAGCAAGATCGGCAAACTAGCACCACGAAACCGCTGACTCTCGTCTACTGCCAAGTAGAACCGCTTTCTGGCCTCCCGTCGCCGTTCAAGCCGTGCCAGGGCGGACAAGTGGAGGCGCGCAATGATCAGCTCGCCGAGAAGGTCGGCTTCGGCCTGGATGGCAGATCCGGCCAGGCTCACCAGGAGGATGCTGCCGCGCTCCATCAACTTATCGAAGTCGATACCCCGCGGCTGACAGACGATGTTACGTACCGCCGGTGAGCGGTAGAAAGCCCGCAGCCGATAAAGCACCGGCCTGGCCAACTCGCGTCGCCCAGCCTCCGATAGGTTTTCATAGTCTCTCCAGAACTCCAAAGCCACCGGGTCGTCCATGCCCGCAGTCGCCTGTCCGCGGAAACTGGCATCACCAAAGAGCCGTGGGACGTCCATCAGCGTGGCGCCCTGGAGCCGACAAAGGGTTGCCGTCAACGCGAAGACCGCATCCTCCATGCGCGTTGGGCTCCAGTGTTCGCGGAAGATGAGGCGGATGACGGAGAACGTCGTCTGGACCAGCGCTTCCCGCTGTACCCCTGGGGGTGAGCGGAACAGCGGCAACCCGACGGGAAACTCTGTGTCCCCCATCTCCAGGAAGACCACATCTGCCTCTCGCACTCGTGGAATGCTGCACAAGCAAATGTCTCGGGCGAGGTCATTGTTGGGATCGATCACCGCAACTGAAGGGCGGTCGGGCTCGGCAGCAAGCTGTCGAACCAGTTGGTGGATGAGGGTACTCTTCCCCACTCCAGTACGCCCAATTACGTCGAGATGGCCTGCGTCTAGGTCGGGGCGCGGCACGCGCACCGGGAGTTCCCTACCCCTTTGGCGATGCACACCCAGCACCATTCCCTGCGCGTGGACAACGGCCAGAGGCAGGGGCCGCGTCGAACGACGCTCATAGACGGCACCGGGGACGAACACATGGCTGGAGAGAGGGTGCCAAAGAGAGGCAAGCTCTCCGGCGGTCAAGAAGAGGGCGGCAACACCGTCGCGTCGAACAGCCGGGACGTTCTGGGACTCCCTGCGGCATTGCCATGAGCCCGTCGGGATGCCCCCGAGACCGCAGTCAAAGCCGCTGGCGAAGGTCGAGGCAATGCTGCGGCCACGGCTGGCCAGGCGGGCCGCGTCGCGCCCCACCAACTCGACCGCCCCGATCACCTCAAAGGCCGGCTGGGCCAGCCGCTCTTCTAGCTTCCGCTGAGGATCGGAGGCGAAACGCGGGATCGACGGCGTAGCTCCCGACAGGATGGCGCGCAGTCCAGATGGGGTCTGCGCCGAATCTGACCACCTTGCGAGTTCGCGCCTGGCCCTGGCACGCCGAGCGGAAGAAGCCGGCCGTACCAGGTAACGGATCAGGAGTCCCTCCCCCTCCCCTAGCGGCTGGACTGCCTCCAGGAGTGCGGAAAGCGGGTCGGCGTCTCCAAAGCTCTGCACGTCGCGCACGGGAATGCAATCGGATCGGGTGGCTGAGCCCATGATGCCCACTAGCCGCAAGGGCGTGCTGAGATTCATGCCAGCTACGGTCAGGCTACTCGTCTCGATGGCCCACTCAGGAGTAACCCCGCGAAGGGCCCGCTCCATTTCTACGGCCTGCCTTGCGTCGCAGATCACAGACGCCTCGACCCGTTCAGCAGTGGCCCTGATCTCCAGGAGGACGGCAGTACCTGTCCCATGGAGCGCCCGCATCGCTTCGGCAGCAACAACTGGATCCAAGGGTCGGTAAGGCCCGACCACTCGCAACCTCTGCCTAGCTATCGGCACGGTGGGTGGTCGCTGCCACCCGATCAGCCGCCACAGCACGGCCACTGCCGGATGCTTCGCCAACCCCTTCGCCTCACCCATGACGCCGGTGCTTTGGAGAAGCCGCTTAACGCTGAACGGGATATCGAGGTCCATTAGGTACGCACCCCACCTTCTAGAGAGACTCAAAGGGATCTCCTCCCCCAGCGGACCTTCTGCGGCCTAGGCAGAAGCCGGCCGCCACGCCCAAGAGGAACGCCAGCAGTATCACTGCCGGCACCGAGGAAGCAGCCTGAGTCACGGAAACCAGCAGGCTTACGATGGATACCGCTAGCGACCACAGCAAGACATAGGCGACCAACGCGACCAGCGCAGCCGCCGCCAAGTTGGAGGGAAAGGGCATCTTGAGCTGCTGCATGAACCACAGCGCCACGGTCAGGCTGGCCAACACGATCAGAAGATCCATCTCTCCCTCCTGTTTGGCTTCGATGAACCAATAGGGGAAGTTCGAACTCCCCCGAGCGTCCTACACCCACCGATGGATCTCGATCCAGACGTTGTCTTCGGTGACCATCACCAGCACGGGATCAACGGCCGAGACCGCTCCCAGACCCAGGACCGCTGCCGGTATCGCCAGGATGGCGGCCATCACCACGGCCACCTTGATCAGAACCGCCATCAGGGCGGCCGCGATGATCGGCCCCAGGACAACCAGGGCGACGGCTAAGGCCCCTACCGCTGCGGGCCGAGCGGCAACCGTCAGCCAGTAACGCTTCCACCAAGGAGTCGGGGGTTGACCGCTCTTCACCTTCGGGGCCGCCAACAGCCTCGGCGTCTCGTGTGCTATCACCCAACCCTTCGGCCTGAGACCGGCCGAGTAGATCGCCCGGACTCGCTCGATCACCTGCGGTTTCACCTCGGCAGGAATGGGAGCGGTATCCATCTGCGCCGGAACGACCCACCAATCGCCGGTGAAGAGCGGCTCGCCGATCATCGGTGCCCGCCCGAGCACGCGAAAACCGAACCCCTTCTCCTCCCCCAGCTCCAACACCGCCGCCGCTTCCCTGCTCACTCTCCCCAAGGCTAGATGGCGAAGCGGGGCCACCCTCGTTGCCGCCCGCAGCACTCGATCGGAATAGGCGAACATTTTCTTTCTCCTTTCCTAAAGACCATGTTGTACAAGAAGACCGACAGGGGTAAAATAGGGAGAGCGCAACCCTCTGTCTGCTGTCGTCAACCCTAGTCTTTTCCCAATTCGCTCGCCCTGGAGTCAACTGCAGGTGGCTTCTTCAGACGTCGAGGCGCTGCTTCGCACGCTCACCCCGACGGAGCTAACGGTCCTCAGGCTCCGCTGCGAGGGGATGGAGTGGCCAGAAGTGGCGGAGAGGCTTGTAGTAGCCGAACGTACCGTCTATTTCCATGTCGCCAACATCTACGACAAGTTGAACATCGCCAGCCTGCCGAGCAGGCGCAAACGCGACATTGCCCTCCGGCAGATCTTCTGCCCGGTCCTTGCCAACATGCCACCTTCCCCGGTCTCGCCTTCCTCCGGGGATGCCGAGCCCCCAGAGCCTGACGAAGACATCCTGGCCCTTGTGCTCTACGATGCGCTCGCGCCGGAGGTAATAGATCGTGACTCTCCCCTGGCTGGCCGACCTCGGTCGTCGAGACAGGAGGAGCAAGAGGAGAAGATCATCCACGTTCGGATACCCGAGGGGGGAAGACAGCAGTTGACTGGGCTTTCCAAGCCGAGTGCATCCCAACGTATTGGGAACGCCCTCTGGGGAGGGTTGGGGGTGGTGGTGGGATTGCTGGTAGCCCTCGCAGCCGTTTCCCGCTTTGCTCCGGCTTCCCCACCACCCCAAGCCACGCCCGCAGCCGCCGCGGCACAACTCGTTCAGGTTGTGGTGACTGCGACTGCTGGTCCTTTGGTAGCCGCCGCTCCGGCTGCCACCGCTGCCCCGCCTCCTACCATCGTCCCAACCATGGTGCCCACAGCTGTACCAACGATGGTGCCTACAGCGGTTCCGACTCCGATGCCAACGGCCACTCAGCCCCCGAAACCGGGGACGGTGCTCTACCAGGCTGATTGGTCGCAAGGCAGTGCGGGATGGCTCGGCTCACGCGATTGGAAAACGGTCAACAGCATGCTCGTCAGCGACGGGTCCAATGGCTACCCCAACGAGTTCTACTTTGCCATCTCTGCAGTTTCGTTACCGAGCATCTGGGT
>JAJZQR010000260.1 GCA_021806765.1 Chloroflexota bacterium
AGGGCGCGGCGTCGCTGGTGGTCGAGCACCTGATCAATCGCACTCGTGCTCGAAAAAGCCGGATGAAGCGTTCTCCCCAGCATCCAAACACATCCTAATGTGACATTGCCAAGTTAGGCATACTGAATTTCTCGCCGCGCTAGATGGTCTTCAAGACCACGAAGCCTTACTATCCGAATGTTGAGGAGCTCAGATGCTAAGCTTGGGGAAATTCTGCCTTCCATAAGGGAGTAGAGAATGGTAGTTGTAAGAACTACACCGTTCCTAGCAAAGATGGCGTTCCGGCCTCCTCCGCCACCTGTCTTTCTCCGGGGCAGTATCTTGGAGAGCAAATCGTCGTGTTGCTTTCGAAACACGTCAAACGTGATCCTGTTCAGTTCATACGCACGACGCAGAATGACGAACGAACTGACCCGATAGAAGCCAGCTAGCCTTTGCAGGTTACTCCCAACGCCAGCCGCCGCGTCCCAACGCAGGTCGAAATCGTCAGCGGGAACCAAAGTCTCAGCAGCGGCAGCATCCGTTATCCTTTCGGCATCATGCACTTGTTGGGAGGGTTTGGCGAAATAGTCCAGATGCGAGACTCCAGATAGTCCCATCCAGACGTGAACCAGTTCATGAGCAAATGTGAAGATTTGAGCGGATCTATAATCGCTTTGGTTGATGAAAATGAGTGGAGCCAACCTATCGCTAATGGCGAAGCCCTGAAACTCATCGGAGTTAAGTTGCCGATGTGTGTTGTTACCAACCACACTATTGCGCAGAACGGTAATCCCATTAGTCTCTGCACGGCGAACCAGTTCGCGGTAGAATTTGTCTCTGGTAAGGCTACGCTGGTGCCATAGCTGAGAGATGCGCAGGGTCTGCCGGATGTCGGCCGCAACCTGTTCTGCCCGCGAGTCGATATTGAAGCGCCCGACGAATGGCACGGGGTCAACTCCTTCAGCCGCAAGATAGTCGCGATGCCATTCCTGCTTCCTGAGCGCGTCGTATAGGACTTCCAAGAAATCGGGGCTTGGCTTCTGTGGAGGTGCCCCCGGCTTTGTGCGTAAGTCAGCCAACGGCATGGGTTCATCAGGGGGTCGAGAGAGGAATAGATACCCAAAGGGGACCCGGAGTCTGCTGGCAAGGTCTTGAGCCTGCCGGAATGTGGGTCGTGCGGCTCCACTCTCCCAATCGTTCAGTTTTTCGGAATCGACCCTTAGCTTCTCGGCCGCAGCATCAAGCGAGGAAAAGCTGCGGTGCCGTGCCCAGCGGAGCAAACCTGGTGTGATGAACGCCTCGGTCACTGTTGCCCCCTGCCCCAAAGACTTGCAGAAACTCCCGTAGGGGTATACGATGTTTCTGCATTCTAGAAGCACTGTATACCCCGGTGAGGCCGGAACAGAACCCGAGATGTTGCGTCAGCCAGAGGCGTGCCAGCACCTCCATCGCTGCGACTTGGACGGGTTCTCTTGGTCGATCGCATCTTACCACTTATTATCTAGTTTGTATGCTCGATGAGTCCGAGTACGTCAGCCTCTTTCCAGCAACCTGCTTGATGGCCTGCTCTGTCCTGTCCCCATCCTTGCACTTCCGAGCGTTATACCGGTAGTCAAACTCAGCTAAGTAGCGGTGCAAGTGCTGTTCGGACACGTGATGATAGGTTCCGTCTATGGACCGCTTCAACTGAGAGAAGTAGTCCTCAGCGGTGTTCGTGTGAGCGTTGCCCCTGACGTATTCGCCCTGGCTGTGATCCACGCGCTCGTGGCTGGCGAAATCCTTGCTGGGCTGAACATAGACCGGCAGTTGGTCGGTCATCAAGGTCGCCTCGCGGTCCACGTGCTCGTGCAGGACCTTCTTAATGTTCTTTCCAGTGACCCTCTTCATAACCTGGGACCGGGCCTCGCCGTCCCGCTCTACTAGGGTTACAATGGGAGTCTTGTTCTCAGCACCCCGTCCGCGCTTGCCGTGCGCCTTGCCACCGATGTAGGTTTCGTCTGCCTCCACGATCCCCTGCAACTTGTCTACCAGTGGCGGCCGCTCCATCGCATAGCGGATGCGGTGAGCCATGAACCATGCGCTGCGATAGGTGATCCCCAAGGTTCGATGCAGCTCGTGAGCGCTCACACCGTTTTTGTCGGAGCACATCAGGTGAACGGCTAGAAGCCACTTCGCTAGCGGGATGTGGCTATCCTCGAAGATCGTGCCGACCAACACGGAGAACTGCTTGCGGCAATCGCCGCACTTCCACACGCGGCGATAGGTAGGGGCACCCTTGCGGGTCTTGCGCGCTCCCTCTTTGGGCTCCAGGTAATAGGCATGGTTGACGCTGCCACAGTGGGGGCAAACCGGGCTGTTGGCCCAACGCAGCCGCTCGACCAACTTGTAGGCCTCCCCCTCGTCGGAGAAGTGCTTCGCGATCTCGCTGAGCGTCAACCCTGCCATTTTGGCACCCCCTACTTACCTGATGGCAGCATCTTAACACAAGATCCTGGGTTTGTCAAGTACATAATCACGTTTTCTTTTGAGGGAACCATACCTGCCCCAGTAACATTTTAGGTGAGGGAATACGGCGTGTTGACTTGGGAGGGGGGCTCTGGTACCATTTGGGCAGTGGTTGTTGCCCGGGCAAGTAGCTCAGCTGGTTAGAGCGCCACGTTGACATCGTGGAGGTCGTAGGTTCGACTCCTATCTTGCCCACTATCGAGCTCCCTCCAAGCTGCCGCCTCCAAGCGGCGGCTTTTCTCTTGCCTCGAAGCTGCTCCGGTTGCGGTGACCGTGAAGACTCCGATATAATCGGCCCGACCATCCACTCCGCATCGATGCTCGGATCCCTGGGATTGGCTTCCGCGTTGGCGCAGGCGCCAACGTTCTTCTTTCAGCCGCCTCGAGGGCGCTGATGCTCCTGCGGGTTCGGGCGGAGGGATGGCATTCTATGGGGAGAGTCACCATGAGGGTCGGCATCATCAACGTAACGGGCTACGCTGGAGCCGAGCTGGCGCGGATCCTGGCGCGCCATCCCGAGGTTCAGCTGACGGAGGTGACGGGGCGCAGCTCCGCCGGCCAACCCTTGAGCTCCGTGTTCCCCCACCTGGCTCCCCTGGGGCTGACGATCCAGGCCGAGCTGGAGAACGTCGACTTCGCCTTCTCTGCCCTGCCGCACCACACCTCCGCGGAGGTTATCCCACCCCTCGTCCGAGACGGGCTGCGGGTCGTGGACATCTCCGGGGACTTCCGTTTGAAAGACCCGGCGGCGTACCGCCGCTGGTATGGTATCGAGCATCCGGCCCCCGAGCTGTTGGGCGAGGCCGTCTACGGCCTGCCGGAGCTGCACGGCTCCGAGATCCCCAGCGCCCGGCTGATCGCCAATCCGGGCTGCTACCCGACCAGCGCCATCCTGGGTCTGGCTCCCCTGGTGTCGCGAACCGATCGAGACTTCATCGTGGATTCCAAGTCCGGTATCTCGGGCGCCGGCCGCAGCATGAAGCTGAACGTCAACCACTACTGCGAGGTCAACGAGAGCGTCATGGCCTACGCTCTGGAGGGGCACCGACATCAGCCGGAGATCGCCCAGGAGCTGGACGATGTTCTGTTCCGCGCCACCTCGGAGCGGGGGTTGGACGTGCTGTTCACGCCTCATATCGTGCCCATGACCCGGGGGATCCTGAGCACTTCTTACGCCCGGCTTCGGGAGGATCTGAGCCAGGCTCAGCTGCTGGAGCTGTACCGGGAGTTCTACGCCGGCCAGCCCTTCGTGCAGGTGGTGGATACGCCGCCCCAGAGCAAGCACAGCTGGGGCAGCAACCTGTGCATCGTCCACCCCAGGGCCAGGGAGAACGGCCGGGTCGTGGTGGTTTCAGCCATAGACAACCTGGTGAAGGGCGCCGCAGGGCAGGCGGTCCACAACATGAACCTGATGCTGGGGCTGCGGCAGGACACGGGGCTGGAGGCTCTGCCAATCTACCCGTAGGTTGTCGAGATGGTGGAGACGCGACGTGTCGCGTCTCTACGGGGCCGGACACGAGGAGGATCGGTTGTGGGCGACGAGGCTTTTCGACTGAACTGGATAGAGGGAGGCACCGTTACCTCCCCCAAGGGCTTCCTGGCAGGGGCCGTGTACGCCGGCCTCAAGACGCCTGGGCCCGACAAGAAGGACGTGGGCGTTCTGCTGGCCGAGGCACCCTGCTCCGCCGCAGGGGTCTTCACCACCAACAAGGTAGCGGCTGCGCCCGTCCTGGTCTGCCGCGAGAGGGTGCGACGGGGCAGGGCCCGCGGGATCGTCTTCAACGCCGGCAACGCCAACGCGGCCACTGGTGAGGAGGGGCTGCAGAGGGCCCGCCGGATGGCGGAGCTGGCGGCGGTGAAGTTTGGAGTCTCGCCGGAAGAGTTCCTGGTCGCCTCTACCGGCGTCATCGGCGTTCCGCTGCCCATCGAGAGGGTGGATGCTGGCATCCAGCAGCTGAAGCTGCGGCCCGACGGCGGCCACGACGCCGCCCAGTGCATCATCACCACCGACACCAGGCGGAAGGAGTCGGCCGTCGAGGTCTCGGGTCAGGGCTTCAGCTTCCGGATGGGCGCCATAGCCAAGGGCGCCGGGATGATCCACCCGAACATGGCCACCATGTTCTGCTTCGTGACTACCGACGCCGCGGTGGAGCCGGCCTTCTTGGACCAGGCCCTCCGGCGGGCGGTCGACGTCTCCTTCAACATGATCTCCGTCGACGGCGATATGAGCACCAACGACACCACCCTGGTGCTGGCCAACGGGTTGGCCGGAACGCCGACCCTGGCGGCCGGCACCCCCGGCGGCGAGGCTTTCGAGAAGGCCTTGACGGAGGTCTGCATCCGGATGGCGAAGGCCATCGCAGCCGACGGCGAGGGGGCCACGCGGCTGATCGAGGCAACGGTGGAGGGTGCGGAGAGCGAGCGAGACGCGCGCGTGGCGGCCCGGGCCATCGTCTCCTCGAACCTGCTCAAGTCGGCGGTGTACGGCGGCGACCCCAACTGGGGCCGCGTTGCCTGCGCGGCCGGCTACTCCGGTGCGAAGCTCGACGAGTCGAAGCTCGACGTAACCATCGCCGGCTTTCCTACCCTACGGCAGGGACGCGTCCTGGACTTCGACGCCAAGGCGGCCAGCAATGCCCTGCGCCGGCCCGAGGTGCGCATCGTCGTGAATCTCAATCTTGGGAGCTACCGGGCCACCGCCTGGGGCTGCGACCTTACCGAAGAGTACGTGGTCATCAACAGCAAGTACACTACCTGACATCGTCATCCTGGGCATGGTTCACTAGGGCGCGAGATCGGGTGACAGTTGCGGGAGGGCGAGCCTCCCGGCGAGCCGGCTCAGCAGGAGCTTCGTCCTCCCGCACTGTGACCGCGTCCGTGAACCATCCCTCATCCTGAGTGAAGCGAAGGACCAATCTGTCGTAGAGACGCGACGTGTCGCGTCTCTACGAAATGGCGGGTAACAGCCGATGGAGAAGCCGGACGGGATCGCCGAAATCCTGATCGAGGCCATTCCCTACATCAATCGCTTCATAGGCAAGACCATCGTCGTCAAGATGGGCGGCAGCACCATGGAGTCGGACCAGACGGTGCTGCAGGACGTGGCCTCCCTGAAGCGGCTCGGGATCAATCCGGTCCTGGTGCACGGGGGTGGGCCCGAGATCTCCGACTGGATGCGGCGGGTGGACAAGAAGCCCCAGTTCGTCGAGGGTTTGAGGGTTACCGATCAGGAGACCCTGGACATCGCCACCATGGTCCTCCGGGGCAAGGTGAACGCCGAGCTGGTGGGCCGCCTCAATGGGAATGGGGTGCCGGCCGTGGGGCTGTGCGGGGCGGATGCGGGCCTCTTCCAGGCCGTGCAGCGGGATAAGCGACTCGGCTTCGTGGGGGATGTGACGCGGGTGGATCTCCGGCTTCTCTCCTCTCTGACGGCTCACGGGTACCTGCCGGTGGTGGCCCCCATCGCCCTGGGCGAGGGCGGACAGCTGCTAAACGTAAACGGCGACACCGCGGCCGGGGAGCTGTCGGCGGCGCTCTGTGCGGAGAAGCTGATCTTCTTCACCGACGTGCCCGGGATCCAGGACAAGGAGGGGAAGCTGCTGGCCCAGGTGAAGGCCGGCCAGGCCGAGCAGTTGATCAGCTCCGGCACGGTCACGGGAGGGATGATCCCCAAGGTTCGGGCCTGCATCAAGGCCCTGACCACCACGGGGCGAGCGCACATCATCGACGGGCGAGTGCCTCACGCGCTGTTGAAGGAACTGTTTACGGACGCCGGCGTCGGCACCATGATCGTGGCTGCTTGAAGTAGAGTTGGGCAGGGAGGTGTGACGTGGCGATTTCCCCCGTTGTGATGAATGCTCTGAAGAGGGCGGCCCTGGCCGGCTTCATCGCCGCCCTGACGGTCTTCATGGACGAGGTGAGGAAGTCCGAGGAACGGCAGCGGGAGCGGGAGCGGAAGGGCAAGTAGGAGGTGTTGTAATGGCCGACTGGCGGGAGTTGGAGAGCAAGCTGTACATGGGGGTATTCCGGCGAACGCCCCTGGTGATCGTGCGGGGCGAGGGGAGCCGGGTGTGGGACGAAACCGGTCGGTCCTACCTGGACCTGGTGGCCGGATGGGCCGTGAACAGCCTGGGCCACTGCCACCCCATGGTGGTGGAGGCCGTGCGCAAGCAGGTGGGGACCCTGATCCAGACCTCCAATCAGTACTACACCATACCCCAGCTGGAGCTGGCCCAACTGCTGGTGGACAACTCCCCCATGGATCGGGTGTTCTTCTCCAACAGTGGCGCCGAGGCCAACGAGGGGGCCGTCAAGCTGGCCAGGAAGTATGGCAAGACCAGGCTGAACGGCGCCTACGAGGTCATCACCACCCTGAAGTCCTTCCACGGCCGGACCCTGGCCATGGTGGCCGCCACCGGCAAGCCGGCCTATCAGAAGGATTTCGTTCCCCTGCCGGCCGGCTTCGTGAACGTTGCCTTCAACGACATGGACGCCGTGGTGCAGGCTACCACCGACAAGAGCTGCGCCGTCATGCTGGAGCCGATCCAGGGTGAAGGCGGCGTCAACATTCCCGACGAGCAGTATCTGGCCGACCTTCGAGCCTGGTGCACCGAGCGGAAGCTGCTGCTGATCGTGGATGAGATCCAGACGGGTGTGGCCCGCACGGGGACCCTGTGGGGCTACCAGCAGTTCGGCATCGAGCCCGACGTGATGACGCTGGCCAAGGGGCTGGCCGGTGGAGTGGCCATCGGCGCTTTCCTGTGCAAGGAGGAGTTCTCGGTGCTGGAGCCCGGCGATCATGGCTCCACCTTTGGCGGGAACCCCCTGGCCTGCGCGGCGGGTGCGGCGGTAATGCAGTACGTCGTGGAGAACGACCTGTCGGGCCAGGTTCAGCGGGTCGGGGCTCACCTGATGGATCGGCTGCTCAGCTTGAAGGCGAGGCATCCCGAGATCAGCGACGTGCGGGGGCGGGGATTGCTGTCGGCCATAGAGTTCGACGAGGACAAGGCCCCTCAGCTGCTGGCCCGCTGCCTCGAGCGTGGGGTGCTGATCAACTCGGTGTCGCCGAGGATCCTGCGACTGATGCCCGCTCTCACCATCACCGAGGCCGAGATCGACGAGGCGCTGGGCATCCTGGAATCCGCTCTCTAGGAGGTTGAGGGGGTGAGCCCAAGGCTCACCCCCTCA
>JAJZQR010000261.1 GCA_021806765.1 Chloroflexota bacterium
TCGGCCGAAGGGCAGGATCTGTTGGGTGTCGATGGCACCCCAGAAGGTCAACTCCTTCCCGAACTCCCGCTTCAGCTTCGCGGTGTCTCCCATGCCGGCCGCGCTCACCTGCACGGGGTTGAGGATATCCACGCCCATCTCGATCAGGTCCGGTATGAACTGGTACATGGCCCCATCGGAGTGAAAGAAGATCTTCGCCTGAGAGCGCCGCTTGACGAAGGAGATGATCTGGCCAAGCCTCGGCTTGAAAAAGCGGCTGTACACGGCCGGGGAGAACAGCGGAGCCCGCTGTGTGCCAAGGTCGTCGGACATCACCACCACGTCCACGCAGTCGCCGACCTCGCCGAGGAAGAGGTCCCAGGCGCGGAGGGCGATCTCCGTGACGCGGTCGAGTAGGGCTTCGACAAAAGCGGGGTTGTCCATGAGATCCATCATGCCCTCGGTGTATCCGCGCAGCCAGAGGAGCCTGCTGGTGAGGTCGGTGCCCAGCGGGCAGGACCCGACCAGTGCGTAGTCGGTAGCGTTGCGCAGGCGCAGCGCCTCCTCGCGCAGCCCCGCGTAGCGGGCGGGGTCCCCCGGGTCTGGCCAGTCGTAGGCTCTCAGGGCCTCGATGGTGGGCTCCTTGATGGGGGCCTCCACCCTGTCGAAGTAGTGGCCGCCGCTCAAGGGCATCTGCAAGCGCGAACCCCACTCGTCGTAGAACAGCTGGTACTCATGATCCTGGGAGAGGCGCAACTGCCAGCGCGAAGGCGGCCGGGGGGCAATGCCGATGCAACAAGCATCCACGGCCTGGAGCAGCCGCGGGTCCAGTTCCGGCAGTTGCTGAACCTGGTCGACGATCTTGAGGGGGGCGACCTCGAGCCCCAGCGCACCAACCAGGTCGAGATAGGCCCGCTTGCAGATGGAGGTCACCTTGGTGCCCCCCAGGTCGAAGGGCACTAGATCCGGCTCGCGGTGCTCCAGGGCGGCCTTGATTCTGTCTCTGGGTGTGGTCGATCGCGCCGCCTCGCCTCCCCCAGCCGGCGAGTCCAATTCTCTCCCCATGCTGCCTCCCTATCCTTCGGTAGTCGAGTGTAAGGGTAAGAGCCAAGTCAGATTATCGCAACCGCCCGGACGGGCGATCCGCTGCCGCCAACGATAGGCAGCGGCAGCCCAAAGAAGGTGAACCGCGGGCGAGGAATGCGCTCCAGGTAGGCCAGGTTTTCCACGATCTGGATGACATCTTTCCCGATCCAGCCCCGGAGGAGAAAGTTGACGTGCGCGGTGAGGGCGAGGTCGCAGTCGCCATTGGGACTGTCGATGCCGACCAGTTTCACCTTCCGCTCGATGAACCAGATGGGGGCGTCATGGCCGAGCCCCGGCGCCTCCTGAGCCCACCTCTCTGGATCCACGTTTGGTCCGTAACCGTACCTGGCGCTGTGCCCCGTGTGGAGAATCACGATGTCGCCCTCGCGCACCTTGTCCTCTGTCCGCCGCTCGGCTGTCTCCAGGTCCTCGACTGTGATTGCACGGCTGCCCGCGCACACATCCCGCAGGTCGAGCATGATGGCCTCGCCGCAACAGCGCTCGAGAGGTATCCGGGCAGCATCTTGAGCCTCGCCGCGATGGTCGAAGTGCGAAGCAGCATCGATGTGGGTGCCCATGTGGGTGCTAATGAGCAGCTGCTCGCTCTGAAAACCGTGACCTCTGCCGCCGATTCCAGCCTCGGGGGGAAGCCCATCGCAGAGACGGGGTGTCCGCGGCGGATCCCAGCGACTGGCCATCAGCCACTGGGAGAAGACGTGTCGCTGGTACTGCCAGATAACCGGAGCCCGCGGGTGGTTTGGATGGTTCAAGACCATCCCTTCGTGGATCGGTATCGTTAGATCGATGATTTCCGTCTTCCTCATTCTCCTTTCGAAGATCTTCGGCGGGGCGGCAGCCCGGATACTGAGGCTTGCGGAGTAGCCGGGGCGCTCACCGCTGGGCCCCACATCCGCCCGCGATCGAGGCCACAAGTTACCAACGCGAAACCAGCCTGCGTGGGTTCGCACACCATGGGCCCACGGGCTATCCTTTTACGGCCCCCGCCGTCAGGCCACTGACGATGTACTTCTGGAGCACCAGGGCGAAGATGATAGGGGGCAGGCTGCCCAGCACGGCCGCCGCGTTCATCGCTCCGTAGTCTATGGAAAACCTGCCCGCGAACTCCGAGATCACCACGGGCACAGTCTTGGACGCATCCGTGGAGGTGAACACCACCGCCAGGAAGAACTCGCTCCAGGCGTTCAGCAGCGAGAAGATGGTGGCTACCGCCAGCCCCGGCAGGGCGAGGGGCAGCTTTCCAGCCGGCCCGGAAGGTTCCCCTCCGACGGGTGCAGACCAATTAGATGACCTTCGACTGCAGCCGCCCAGCCGTCTCCCAGTTTCCCTTGGCCATCGCGGCCGGTTCCTGCCCTTGGCGTCGACCTGGCCCCCATCGCGGGTGAGGCAGAGGCCACCATTACAGGTTCATGGGCATTGGTCCCACCTCCCGGACAACCTCAGCAATGGTTGCCAGGCTGTCCCAGATCTCCGGTTCAGGGATATCTTCGGTCACACCCATCACGAACCTGTATCCAGGCGCCGCCTCTCTCAGGAAAGGCTGTGGCGCGAACCTCCGCTTTAGGGAGGATATGAACGTTGGACGGGAAGTTGATCCAGAGAACCTTGTCGGGCCAGGCTGCCCGCCCTTCCGCCACGGTCATGTCGCACATCGGCGCTGGAGAAAACGCCTCGACGATATCCAGCCCGCAGGACGCCACGGCTTCTTTCAGTCCAGCGATGTTTGCGTCCAAGTGGGACATGGTCATCTTGCCCGCCTGATGAGCCACAGCGGCGAAATCGTTCAGGCAGGGAAGATAGTATTCATTGAAACGGGGACGGCCGACCAAGTCGGCGTGGATGTTGCTGCCATACAGCAGCGCGTCCGCCGGGCTATCGACAGCTATCGGGAAGACCTCTTGGTGTTTTCGACACATGACATCTTGAAGTGCCAGGAGATCGTCGCGACGCTCCGCGAAGTCGATGCTGAACCGCTCGATGCCCATCAGGTGGTGCATGAGGTGGTGCATCGGCGGGCTGAACGACCGGCTGATGGTGGTGCCAAAGGCGAGGAGGATCTGACCGATAACGTACCCATCCTCCCCCAAACGATCCGCAGCGCGAAGGAACGTCGCCGGGCTGGGCTTGAACATCATATCGCGATAGACGAACTCGATTACCCGGTAGTCCTCCGGGCTCTTGATGAAGTAGTCGACGGTCCAGTAGCTGGTTCCATAAGCGTTCTCCTGCCGCTGGGTGGAGTAGACCTCGCCCACCGGCGTGCGAAGCGTTACCCGAACGTGGGGAACATCGCCCTCGCTGTACCAGCTTTCCACCACCTCCACGTGAGGCATGGACACCTGCACCACCGGAACCCGCTGGCTGATGGCCCATCCCGCATTGCGCAGCTCGCGCTCCCGCCACCCTCTGGGCAGCATGTCGCCGTAAATGGTCATCGGGATTTGATCGACTTCCTGCCCGCGAAGCGCGTTCACTACCCGCTCCCTGGGTGTCATATCACTAACCTCCTTCTCTCCATCCCCCAGTGGCCTCTGCGCAAGCCGAGCAGCCTCGCCACATCGGCCTTTTCGGGCTGCAGACTGGTGACAATGTACCTCATCTCTGCCGTCTTCTTGCCCTTCTGCTCCACTTCCCGTTGCAGCTTGCACACCTGTCGCGCATACGGCCAGTCGAGGTAACCTTCCATCGCCGCGGACGTCCACAGCTTGCGCACTTCGTAGCGGTCTCCGTGCTGCCCTTTCTGCTCGGCGATCCCGAACTGCTCCCCAGGCGGCGGGTCACTAAACAGCAGCGCAATATCCTTGTACAGCGTCGGCCGGTTCTCCTTCACCAGGACCAGGTAGCCCCCGCCCCGATCCACTGTCTGCTAGCATAGGTTTCTCTGGCGCAGAGGGCGTCAGCTGTCACCACCCGATCGCGAAGATCGATCTCCTCCGGCGGCAGGCGAGGGGCCACGCTCAGTTCCCCCTCGTGCTTCTCGGTCCTTACCCCCCTCTTGCGCCAGCACCAGGTCCGCCTCGTCGCTGTAGGCGGCTACCAGCCGCACCCCTGGCACCTCTTCCCCGTGGATGCCTCGCAACCCCTTCCCGTGTGCGCGGAGGCACCACCCTTCCACGATGCAGGCCTTCTAGCTCAACGACACCACCTCGCCCGTTTCCAGGGCGCGACGGGCCGCCAGAGGCACCAGCACGCTCTGGAGAGCGACGTCAGCGTCGGTGAGAGGGCGGCTCCCGGTGCGGATGCAGCCGGTGAAAGCACGGTGCTCCTGATACACCATGCTTCGCTCCCAGATCAACCAGCGCTCCTTCTGGGAGGGCTCCCGCTCCATGTCGCCAAAGGACGGGTCCGGGGCCGCGTGGTACACTGTTCTGTCCGGCCGTTCGGCTCCCCAACAGCAGATAGTCTGGTTGTAGGCCGAGCACTCCAGCTTCCCCCTGTCTCCGACGATGGTCAGCTCGATGATGTCGTTCCCATAGGGGGAGAACTTGCACATCCCAAGACAGGCTCGCGCTCCATTGGCGTACTCCACCAGGACCCAGGCGTTGTCGAGCTGCCCGTCCGGGTTTACGTCGTTTCCACCCACCGCCATCACACGCGCGGCCTGAGCGCCGGCGAACCAGTTGAACAGATCGAAGTGATGGGAGTTCATCTCCACCAGCGAGCCCCCGGAAAGGCTCGCATCGAACCGCCATCCTCTGGACCCAGGCAAGAGAGGCCACCGGAACTCCTTGCACAGAAACATGCGCGGACGGCCGATCTGGTCTCCCCGGATGATCCCCGCTACCTTCGAGTAGAGGTCGGAGTAGCGCATCTCCAATCCTATCTGGTAGACGGTGCCGCCGGTGCGGGCAGCCTCGTGGACCAAAAAGGCATCCTCCTCCGTGGTAGCCATCGGCTTCTCGCACAGCACGTGCTTGCCGGCTGCAAGGGCCGCCACCGTCTGCTCCTTGTGAAGGAAGTTCGGGCTGGCGATCACAACACAGTCGATCTCCTGCTGAGCCAGGAGATCCCTGTAGTCCTCGAAAAGAGCCGGCCGACCCCGGCAGAGAGCAGCCCCCTGTTCGGCTTTGGCCCGGGATGGGTTGCAAAGAGCGACGATCTCCACATCGTCCATCATGGCCAACGCCGGAATGTGAGATCTCAGGGCTATGGATCCAACGCCTATGATGCCGTAGCGGATGGGTTGCATCTTCTGCTCCTCCCAGCACAGTGTGGTGGGCGCCAGACAAGTGGCCAACACCCGTCTGAGCCATCCAATCCGCCCCGACCGCTAGCGTCCAGCCAGGGCGGGGGTTTGGGGGTGTCCCCCAAGAGTGTCCTATAGCAAAGCCAAGGTGAAACCTGCAGGACCGACGCGCGGAAGCGCCCGCTACTGCGGCATTTTCTCGCACCGGGCATGTCGTTCCCGCCTTGGCTTCAGCTTAGTCCAGCATGGAGTGGCAGGGCACCAATGGCAAATGGGTGCCCTGATCATGCACTAGATCATGACGAGGCCGCCGTTCACGTCCAGCACCACTCCCGTCAGATAGCCAGCGGCGTCGGAGCATAGGAAGAGGGCAGCCCTCGCGATGTCCTCGGTGGTGCCCAAACGCCCCAGCGGGACCTGCTTCAGGAAATCGCTCCAGGTCTCCTCGGACCAGGAGTTGGTCATCTCGGTCTGAATAACGCCCGGTGCGATGGCGTTTACGCGAACACCGTGTTTCCCCAGATGCAGCGCCATGGATCGAGTTATGCCGATGACCCCGGCCTTGGACGACGTGTAATGTACGGGCGAGGCACGGCCGCCGGTTCGCGCGGCCATAGATGAGATGTTCAGGATAGTACCCTTCCCCTGCTTCCTCATGAGCGGAAAGACCGCACTGGAACAGAGAAACACCCCCTTCAAGTTGACATCCAGCACGCAGTCCCACTCTTCCTCGGTCACCTCCTCGAAGGGGGTGAAGAGGTTTATCCCCGCGTTGTTGACCAGGATGTCGAGCCTTCCGAACCTGGCGGAAACCTCCTCCACCATTCCCTGGGTGCTGGCCGCCGAGGAAACGTCCACCTGCATCGCCAGGCTGTCAATCCCCGCCGTTGCCAGCTCCCTTGCCGCCGCCTCGGCCAGGTCGGGGCGAATGTCAGCGACCGCTACCCTGGCGCCTGCTCTCCCCAACTCCCTGGCTATGCTGAAGCCTATGCCACGTCCGCCTCCGGTCACAACAGCAACATTGCCCTCCACCAGATACTCACTTAGCATCGGCACCTACCTACCTACCTCCCTACTTACTTCATTTGCTTCTCTCGCGTCGCTCGATCAGCGATCTGATCTCGGGAACCCTTCCCCAGCGCCGCGCCCTGCAGCACCTCGGTGAAGACGCCTCCCAGCCCAACCAGGAGGCGCACCGGCCCAAGAACGGGGTCGTGGGTGATCCCTACGATGGTCTCCGTGCCGTTGTGGACCATCTCCTCAACGAGGACGCCTCTGACGGTCTTGGCGGAGCAGCGCTCGCGCGCGTTGCCCATGGTCCTCTCCTAGGCCAATCGCAGGCGGGCCTCGTCGCGTACGTCCAACTCGATCGCTGGGCATCGGTCCTGTGCAGAATCTCCGCGTCCTCAGGCCGGCATCCACCTCGTGATGCGGCGTGCCAGTTGAACCCAGATGAAGTCGGTGAGAGAGGCCAACAGGGCTACCCACAGCATGATCGCCATGATATCGAGGATGTCCACATTCCCGGTCAGGGCAATGAATACCCTGCCAACGCCGTACTTCGCCCCCATCAGCTCGGCGACCACCTCCAGCCCCCACGCCGTTGGCAGTATTACCCGAATGCCGCCCGTCAGCTCTGGCATGATCGCCGGTAGGACGACGGTTCGGAACAGCTGGCGCCGGTTGGCCCCCAGCGTGAGTGCGAACTCGCCATACACCGGGGCGACATTGCGCACGGCCTCGATCGTGTATATGACCATTCGAACGAAGCAGTAGAACACGAGAAGGGCAAACTGGGTGGACGCGCCACGGCCAAACCAGAGCAAGAAGAACGGGATGGCCGCGAGGGGCGGAACCGTGCGAATGACTTCGATTGGCGGTTCCAGGAAGTAGCCCGCCCCTCGACTCCAACCCATGATCAGCCCAACGAAGATACCCAGCCCCATTCCCACCACGCTACCTAGCAGGGCCGACTGAACCGTATACCAGAGATGCGGCCGTAACCCCTCCTCTCCCGCGCCGACAGAGGCAATCGCTGGCGACTGGACGATGACCGTTAAAAAGGTACTGAGTACGGTGAGCGGAGGGGGCATGCGAACCGGTCCGAGCTGTTCCGAAGCCAACTGCCACACCGCGACCAGCGCCAACAGACCCAGCATCCCGTACGGCCTAACGAGCCTTTGCATCCGCTTCCCCACCCCCGTTTCACACCAATTTCCAGTTCTGCATCGGTTGCCCCGCCCTGCTGCGCGAACGGCCCCTGAGCGATTCTGCTAGGGAAGCTTCGCCTCAAACCGTCGAGTGAGGCGTTCGCCGCGGCTTGAACTGATTGATAGAATAGCTGGCGCGGGAGGGATTGCCATGAGCACCATCGACGAATTGCTGCGCCAGCACGTCACC
>JAJZQR010000262.1 GCA_021806765.1 Chloroflexota bacterium
ACCTTCTTCACATCTTCGTCTTGTGCATGCTGACTCATCTCCTGCCAGGCTTGCAGGGAACGCTCCTCGCGAGCGCGCACATCGCTGAGAACAGTCAGGAACAGCTCTTCCACATTCTTGATCGGCATAGCTGACCTGAACTCCTTCGGTTCGTTACCGACGTAAGATCGAATCCCGCAGCCGAGAACCTGGCAAGCTCCGTGCCCGCCGACCGATAGCCGCCGGCCAGCCCGTCCCCCCCGACACCGCCCGGGCCTGCGCAGCGGATGAAGGGGGATAGCGCCAACCCCAGGAAGTGAAGGGGAGCAACCCCAGAAGGGCCAACGTCGTGCAGAGGAGGCTGCTGCCGAAGGGTAGCAGCCTCTTGGCGTGGTAGGCACGGAAAACGATGCCTCCTTGATCGGGGAAGAAGTAGTGATTCTTCCCCGATCAAGGAGGCATCACGATGTTGGGAAACACCGCATCGGAGTGTACCACGGGTGTCCCCCTGCAGGGGGCTACGATCTCGCCGGAGTTGCTGGCTCGCCATGAAGGACTGGTGCGCTGGGTCGTCCGGCGGCAATGGCTAGGAGAACTCCCCTTCGCCGACGCTCTCCACGAATGGCGCATTGGCCTCTGGCACGCCCTTGTGAGCTACGACCCTGCCCGAGGCACCGCTTTCAGCAGCTACGCCGTCCCGGCGCTATCCGCCGCGCCCTCTGGCGCGCCGTGGCCGCTCATCGCAAGCCTGCGGGAGCTGCCACCCACCTCTCGGCTCCAGTCGAGCCGATCGACCCGGACGAGTGGGCTCACGCTGGCCAGCTTCGCGCGGGGACCAGGGCTCTGGTCGATGGCTTGCCAGAGCGTCTTCGGCTGGTGATCGTCGCCCACTATGGTCTGGGTGAGACCAAACCCCAGAGCTTCGCCGCCATCGGCCACACCTTGGGAGTCACTCGCCAGCGGGCCCACCAACTGCACGTGGACGCCCTCTTCTGGCTGGCCCATCCAGCCCACTCCCTGCCGTTGCGCCGTCTCCTGGGGCTGCATACCCGGGCCCATTACCAGCGATCCCTGGCCCACCACTACCAGACGGCCCGATCTCGACGCGGCGGGGGGAGGACCGGCCGATGAAGACGCCCGCCCTCCTCCTGCCCGATCCGTCCCTGGCGCCATCGAGCCCTTCCCTTCTCCTCGCCCCGTCGGTCTCTGAGGTGGAAAGGGCCCTCAGCGCGAGGGAGAAGCGGGCCGCCAACCCTCTCTTTCGCCTCACCTGGTCCCTGAGCGCCCTCGCCCCTCTTCTCCCCTTCCCCTTCCCCGTCGATCCCAACTTGCCCCCTTCCCCAAAACCTCGCTACCGCTCCCACTACTGCTCCTTGGGGCTGGGTCCCCTCTTCGACCAAACTAGGCGCACGAGCATGTCCGACTTCGAGATCGCCGCCCACCTAATCGACTTCTCCGCCCTGGAGCGGCAGTTGGCCCAGTTCTACCGCCCCAGTCGCAAGGGCCAGATCCCCTTCCACCCGGTCTCCATGTTCCTGGCCGTCTCTCTGAGGATCGAGACGCGCCAGAGTTGGCGCAAGGTGGCCTCCTTGCTGGCTGGGGAGAACGGCTCCGGCTGGAGGAGGCTCTTCGGCTTCCAAGAAGGCGAAACCCCTTCCGCTTCGGGACTGCGCTACTTCTATCAATCGGTCGGTCCCGAGCTGTTCGCCCAGTTGGGTCCCCGTTGGGCCCAGATGCTGCGAACGGCGGGGCTGTTTCCGGAGCACAGCAGCTACCCGGGGGATCCGCCTGACCAAGGGGTCAGCATGACCCAGGACGGGATGCTCCACGGCGCCCTGAGCCGTCCCAGTTGCGAGCTCGCCGCCGACGAATGCTACCAACCGCCGCCCGAGAGCAAGGCCGAGCCCGCACCACAGCCGGAAGGGGTTACCGACCCCACCCCTGAGGCCGGTTTCCCGACCCCGCAAGCAAGCGACCCGCTTCGCGGGCGCTCGTTCCGCCCCTGTCGGGCGCGGCGAGGGAAGCATGAAGGCTGCCTGTGCAACACCGCGGCTTGCCAGCAACAGTGCTGTCGTGCCAGCACCCTGGATCCCGAAGCCCGCTTCATCCACTACGAAGGCCGCAACGGCAAGGCCGTCAGGCCCGAGTCCCTCAAGGAGGGGACGGGCGGGGACGAAGGTGGCAGAGGCAGGAACGTCTTCGGCTATCGAAGCGTCGCCAACCGGGTGCTGGACGACCGTTGGTACGTCGCCTGGACGGTGGCCAGCGACCTGTACCCAGCCACCAGCGACGAGCGAACCCTCTTCCTGCAGGGCCTGGTCTGGCTGCAACTCCACCTGCCCTGGCTGAAGTGGCTCGATGATGCGGCAGTAGGATTCGAGGCGTGCTTGAAGGCGATCTGGGCGCTGGGAGCGTTGCGGATGGTGGATATCCGGGCGGACAAGGCCGATGGCAACTTCGAAGTGTGCCTGCGGCGAGGCTATGAGGGCCGCGGCTATCCCCTGTGCGCCCACGGCTACGTCATGCACTCCAACGGCTACGACCGCCAGCGCCGTCGGACCAAGTGGGTGTGCAACCAGGCGTGTCGGCGGGAGTCTCGCCGAGAGGGAGAGCCGGTGTCGCCGGTGGAAGGCTGCCCCTATCTCGATGAGGCTCACCCCCTGGGCCAGGTGCGCAATGTGGGGCTGGCCTTCCCCGACGGCTCGGTGCGGCTGGCTCGGGAGATCCCCTACGGGAGCGACGCCTGGGAGTCCCGCTACGGACGGCGCAATCTCTCGGAGAGTCGCAACGGCCAGATCGAAGGACTGGGACTGAAAAGGATGCGCTCCTTTGGCCTGGAGCGTGGTCGCAAGGAGATCCAACTGGCCGATTTCCTTCTCAACCTGCGCACACCCTGGGCCGATTGGTAAGGGAGGCTAGCGACCTGGACGGCAACTGAACAGCGCCCGCCCCACGGAGCCCCGACTCCCGGCTGAAGACCATGGCCGGCGGATAGGGAACCTTTGCGCCCTGAGCCCCAACAAGGGCCAACTCTCGCCCGACGGATCGGCTCTCTCCTCACTTCCACGCCCCCTTCCACCAGCAGCAGCCTTCCGTCAGGCCCCACGCCCACCCGCTGCGCACCTTTCGGCCATTCGCTGCGCAAATCCTGCCCCACAACCGCCCCTCTCCCTCGAAAAACCTGCCCCAACCCCATACCACCTTGCCCTACTCCTACCTCCGCCCAACTCCCCTCTACTCCCGCCCCAATCCTCCATCACCACCCGCTGCGCAAGCCCCGGAGGAGAAAACACCCGGAGGAGAAAACCCTTGACAGCACTCGGTGAATGGGCTAGATTCGCGGCTGAGTGGATCGGACGTCAGGTGGTCCGTATGAGTGTGAGTCATCTGCGATTGGAGGTGCAGCTGAATGCTTGATCGTACCAACCGGGTGCCCCTCTACTTCCAGCTCCGCAATCTGCTGCTAGACGGGGTCGAGAGCGGTTCATTGAGGCCTGGCGATGCTCTCCCGTCCGAGCGGGAGTTAATGGAACAGCATAACGTCAGCCGCGCCACGGTGCGCGAGGCCGTGGGCAGCCTGATTGCCGCTGGCGTACTTCATCGAAGGCATGGCCTGGGGACATTCGTTCGCGGCAAGCGCATGGAGCAAGAGCTGTCCAGACTGACCGGCCTGTTCGAGGAAATGGTGGCCAGGGGGCTGAAGCCAGAGGCCAGGCTGATCTCGGCAGAGATGGTGAAGCCCGATGCGGTCGTCGCCGCGAAGCTGCGCTTGTCAGCCCGCGAGAGGATACTGCACGTGGACAGAGTCTGGTCCACCGGTGGTGAGCCGCTCTGCCTAGGCGTCGACTACCTTCCCGAACAGCTTGGGGAGAAGCTGCTGGAAGAGAACCTGGAAACAGCCCTTTACGGCATCCTCGAACGAAAGCTGGGGGTTGCGCTGAAATGGGCCGATCAGGTCATTCATGCTGCCCCAGCCGACGAGACTACGGCCCTCCACCTGGGCATCAAGAGGGGAACGCCGATGCTGGTGATGGAGCGGGTGTGCTACAGCGTCGATAACCACCCAGTGGTGTTGTCGATAACCTCCTTCCGCGCGGATAGGTACACGTACCGTGTGAGGCTGACACGAGAGTCGGGGGCGGAACCAGGCGCCAGCGTCGACTCGCCGCAGTCACAGATCTGACATCAATGTGAGAATCGCCGCTTGCTCAACCCGACCATGCATCCATACCCATGAAGGGCAAGAAATGGACGAAAAGACGGTCAAGCTCCAGTTCGAAAAGGTGGCCAAGATCTTCACCACGCAGGCCGGACGAGAGGTGCCGGTTTTCCGTGAGCTCGAGATGGCGGTGTATGGGAACGAGTTCATCTCCATCGTCGGCCCATCGGGCTGTGGCAAGACGACTCTCCTTTCTCTGGCTGCCGGACTCCTCCCGGTTACCAGCGGCCGTGTCCTCATGGACGGCCGGGAGGTCCGAAAACCGGGGCGTGAGCGTGGAGTCATATTCCAGCAGGACGCGATCCTTCCATGGCGAACGGTATTGGGAAACGTCGAGTACGGGCTGGAACTGCGTGGAGTGGGCAAGGCGGAACGCCGGTCGGTCGCCCGAGAGTACTTGAAGGTGGTCAATCTGGAGAAGTACGCCGACTTCTACCCGAAGGAGCTCTCAGGAGGAATGAAGAAGCGGGTCCAAATCGCCGCAGTCTTTGCCAACGATCCCGAGGTGCTGCTCATGGACGAGCCGTTCGGCTCTCTCGACTATCCCACGAAGTGCACCTTGCAGAAGGAGCTTCTCCGAATCTGGGAACGGGATCGCAAGACCACGGTCTTCATTACCCATGACCTGGAAGAGGCGATCTTTCTTTCAGATCGCGTCTTCGCATTAGGGGACGGGATGATTCGGTCCGTCTTCCAGATGCCATTCTCCCGCCCGCGCGAAGATGCCATCCGTCTTTCTCCCGACTTCCAAGCTGTCAAGGCTGATCTGTGGCGATTCCTCGACGTTTCCGAGGTCGGCGCTTCCGAGAGCAAAGCAGCCATCCCCGCATGAGTGGTGATCCATGAGAAAGCTGTCCCACAGGTTAAGGGTGCATCCCCTCCAAGTAGCCGGCATCGCCTGCCTGCTGATCATCTGGGAAGGCGTGGCCCACCTGTTGGAAGGGCGAGTAAGCTACGCCGACGTTATCCTGCCAACTATCGAGTCTGTCTTCGGCGTCGCGCTGCCGGGTTTTGCCACCTTCGGTGGCAGCGCGATGGGCGGATACGGTGGGAGATCCTCTCTGCCTCAGGCTGTGGCGGTGCTGGCTGATAACTCCCTTGTCACGCTGATCAGAGTGCTGGGGGGCACCGCGGCAGGGGTCGTCCTGGGGGTACTGGTTGGTTTGGCGATGGGTTGGAGCGAGCGATTGCGCGAAATACTCGATCCCCCCCTCCAGTTGGTTCGCGCTGTGCCCGCACTCGCTCTCATACCCCTCTTCATGGTCTGGTTCGGCGGGGCGCCGCTCGGCCCTTTCGTCTTCGTCGCATTCGTGGCCTTCGAGTTGATGGTGATCAACACTCTGGAGGCGATACGGAGTGTGCCGCCGATCGTTCGGCAATACGCGCTCAGCCTGGGCGCCACACAATGGCAGCTCTTCCGCACGGTGGTGTTGCCCGGGATAGTGCCCGGCCTTATCGGCGCCATCCGGGTGATACTTGGGTCCTCCTGGGCGGTTGTCCTAGCCGCCGAGTACCTCTCGGTGGAGGCAGGGCTCGGCCGTCTCATGATCCAATCGGAGATGTTCCTCCTGACTGGGCGCATGATCGTCATCGTGTTGCTGTTTATGCTCTATTCCGCCGTCCTCAACTACATGTTCTTGCGATCAGCCCGGCACGCGACCCGGTGGGTGCCGTAGCGGCAGGGTCGATCGGCGAGTGTCGGTCCACTCGAGATTGCGGAGGCGGGCGGAGGGTCGGTTGTCGGTCCATCTTCAATGTAAGCGCATCAGCGTTCACTGTTCCGGCTGTGGAGGTAGCCGATGCCGGATGGTTGAGATAGTAGGGCGGAAGTTGCACCCATTCACCGGGGAGGAAGAAGGAGGAGCGTCATGTCGGATCTGGATCTAACCAAGGCGCCACTCAGCAGGCGGCGGCTGCTGAAACTCGGGCTCGCATCGGCAGGGACGATGTCCTTCGCCTCGGTGCTTGCCGCATGCGGAGCGGGCGGGGCCCCGCCCAAGGCCACGGAAGCCCCGAAGGCCACCGAGGCGCCCAAGGTCGCCCAGCCCACCGCCGCGGCGGCGCGGCTGGCCGAACCATCCGTTCCGCAAATCCCCAAGCAGGTCGTCCGTTTCGGAAACGGTGCATACCTGGATGCCAGTGAGTCGATCATCGGCGTCGAGAAGGGCTTCTTCTCAGAAGTCGGTATCGAGCTGGACCCCGCGCCTGCCGGGCGGGTCCTAGCGACGGCTGCCGAGATGCCTGCTCTTCTCGCCGCCGGTACCCTAGATGTCTGTCTGCAGGGCATGGCCATATTCCTGTCGAGTCTCAAGCAGTTCCCCAGCATGCGAGAGCTTGTCCCCGTGGACAGATTCCAGGGCTGGGCCATCATGGCGCAACCCGACGGCGGCTGGAAGAGCTACCGGGACTTCAGCAACGACGGACTGAGCCCCGATGATGCGGTCAAGAAGACGCTGGCCCAATTGAAAGGCAAGAGGTGGACCCACGCCAACCTGGCGGGCAGCATCCTGGCTGTCAACGTGATCCTGAAGCTGGGCGGCCTGAGTTCAAAGGATGTCGACTTGATCCCCGTGGCCGAGCCGGAGACCGTGGCGCTGATGCTCCGAAAACAGGCGGACTTCCAGCTCGGCGGGGCGGCCTCGCGGATGGAGCTCCAGGGGAAGGGGTTCAAGCCCGTTCTCGAGGTCATCGACCTGGTGAAGCACGCGAAACCATCGGCCGAATCGCCGGAGATGGCGCTGGCCTTCTACGATGGCGTGATCACCACCACAGATTTCTGGCAGAAGCGGCACGATACAGCACTGCGGGTGGCCAGTGCGATGTTCCGGATCTCCAAGTTCATCAAGGAGCAGCAGAAAGAGGCGCTGGATATCCATATGCCCTTCTTGACGAAGATATCAGGGCGCACCATCACCCCGGAGGACGGGAAATTCATATACGAGGTGATCGATCCATTCCTGGACTTTGAGGACCTGCAGCCCGTCCTTCAGGATCCGAAGTCACCCATCTACTACAAGTGGCCGCTGGAGGCGCGCATCAAGCTGTTGGTAGATCAGAGCGTCTTCAAGCCAGGGGAGATCACCGCGGACTCGGCTACCATTGCCCCCGAAGTGTACAAGGAGCTCGTCGATCTCAAGGCAAAGACGGACCAGGTGCTGCCTCAGGCCAAGGCGGCGATCGACGAGGCAAAGAAGGCAGAAAAGGATGCCTCGAAGGCCGAGGAATTCTTGAAGAAAGCGGGGAGTCTGTATTCCAACTACCAGTTCCTCGATGCGCTGCGATTCGCCACGGCGGCGAAGGAGTGGGCAGTGTACAGCAAGGCGGCCTAGATGTCCTCATACGGTCGAATCTGAACAAACGTGTCAAGTTTCAGGCGGCTGAGGCAAGTTTCGCATGATCAACGATAGCGTCGATCTGTCGGTCGACCTCCTTGAA
>JAJZQR010000263.1 GCA_021806765.1 Chloroflexota bacterium
CCTCTCCGCCAGCGACGCTTCTCCTTCTCCATAGACAGCACTCCCGTGACAGTCTGCCTCCAACGAGACGCACAGACCGGACCGGCGCCGTCCCGCGGCCTCCTGCCGGGATTGTCCCGAAGCGGGTAATCCCGAGGAAGCCTGGCCAAGAGTAGTAACGACTTCAGTCGTTCGTCCCTTTGCCGATAGAAGGAGAACGAACGACTAAAGTCGTTACTACAGGCTCCCCCCCGTGTACCCGACGGCTTCCGAAGCCATCATCGTTCGGGGCGATGGCCAGCCCCACCATTACCCACTTCGGGACAGTCGCCTCCCAGGGGTCGGATATCTCCGGCACGGGCCGTGCCTTCCCCTTGCAGTTCGCATTCGACCTTCGCACAGGGGTGTCATGGCGCTACCATCCCGGAACCCGGACCAGCAACCGCCTCGGCCGAGAAGGCGACGGCGCCCTCGACCCTCTCAGCCGAGGGTGCTGCGCCCCGTTCCCAGGGACCAGTATCACGGGGAGCCCCCCGCTCGGGTGCCTTTCCCGCAGCTTCTGAGGCAGCTGGGCCCGGGGCTGATCTCGGGGGCCTCGGATCTGGATCCCACCACCGTCGCCACCCTCGCCATCATCGGGTCGGTGGTGGGTTACCGCCTCCTGTGGCTCGTCCTGCTGCTGCTGCCGATGCTGATCGCCGTGCAGGTGATCAGCGCCCGGGTGGGCATGGTGGCAGAGGGGGGGCTGGAAGGGGTGATCAGGGAACGGTTCGGCCACATCTGGGCCCTGGTGGCCATGGTCTTCGTGGTGGCGGTCAACCTGATCACCATCGCGGCCGATTTGGAGGGCGGCGCGGCGGCCCTGCAGCTCCTCACGGGCCTGGACTGGCGCTGGTTCGTCCTGCCCCTGGCCCTCGTCGTGGGAGCCCTGCTGCTCTTCGGCGGTTACTACGGGGTCCAAAGGGTGCTGCGCTACGTCCTGATAGTCTTCGTCGCCTACGTGATCGCGGCCTTTCTGGTTCATCCCGACTGGGGTCAGGTGCTGTACGGCCTGGTCCCGGATTTCTCCCTGCAACCGGAATACGTGGCGGGGGCACTGGCGCTCCTGGGCACCACCCTGACCAGCTACGTTTACTTCTGGGAATCTATAGAGGTACACGAGGAGAGGCGTCCCCGCGCCTACCTCTGGGTGGTCGAGCTGGACGCTGCCGTCGGGATGGTGGGGACCGTGATACTCTCCGGCTTCATCGTCATCACCACGGCGGCTACCCTGGGCGCCCGGGGAGAGGCGGTGCAGACGGCTCAGGATGCGGCGAGGGCGTTGACCCCGGTGGCGGGGCCCCTCGCCGGAGCCCTCTTCGCCATCGGTCTCCTGGCCAGCGCGATACTGGCGATCCCGGTCCTGGCCAGCACCACTGCCTACGTCCTGTCCGACGCCTTCCAGTGGAACGCCAGTCTGGCAGGCCCCGGTGGAAACACCCGGTCCTTCTACCTGGCGCTGCTGGGGAGCCTGGTGGTGGGCGTCGCGGTGGCCTACGGCGGGATTGAACCCTTCCGGCTGCTCTTCCTGGCGGGCATCGCGGGAGGCCTCGGCACGCCACTGCTGCTGGTGCTGCTGCTGCTGGTAGCCCTGGACCGAGGGGTAATGCACGGCCAGCCGATCGAGTTGCCCCTGGCCATTCTGGGCTGGTTCACCACCCTGGCCGTGGGGAGCGCCAGCCTCCTCTATATAGCGCTGCAGATCTGGTGAGGGTTGTGGACCCCTTGAGCGACGGCACTTCTGTATACTACTATAGGTCCCCGCACGCACGGTCGGACCCTTGTGCCGGAGCCCCCTCGTCCCGGACCGAAGGCGAGGGCGGCATACCCACCGACAGGACCAACTCCGAGACGGGCCTCCCGAGCCGCCCGTTTCTCCACGATCGGCCGGTGGCAATTTGAAGAGAGGCGCCAGATGCAGGTAGACATCAACTGCGACATGGGCGAGAGCTTCGGGGCTTACACCATAGGCAACGACGAGGCGATGATGCGCTACATCACCTCTGCCAACATCGCCTGCGGATTCCACGCCGGCGACCCCATAGTCATGGAACGCACCGTCAAGATGGCCCTGGAGCAGGGCGTTCAACTGGGGAGCCACCCCGGCTATCCGGACCTGATCGGCTTCGGCCGCCGGGTCATGGATATCTCCCCTGCCGAGATAGAGAGTTATGCGCTGTACCAACTGGGGGCTTTGTGGGCCTTCGCCAAAGCCCACAGGGCGGAGGTGCGCCACATCAAGGCCCACGGCGCCCTCGGGAACGTGGCCTTCGTCAACGCCGATGCGGCACGGGCCATCGCCAGGGCTGCCGCCCGCTTCAGCAAGGATCTCATCCTGATTGCCCTGGCCAACACCCCGCTGGTGGAAGCGGGCCAGGAGATGGGTCTGAAGGTCGCCCTGGAGGCCTACCCCGAGCGGGCCTACAACGCCGACGGCACCCTCCGCTCCCGCAAGCTCCCCGGCGCCTCGATCCACGATCCTCAGGTGGCGGTGGAGCGCGCCATCCGGATGGTTCGCGATGGTGTGGTGATCGCCTACGACGGCGAGACGGTCCAGATGAAGGCCGATACCCTCTGCATTCACGGGGACAACCCCGCCGCGCCGCAGATAGCGGCCGCCCTGGTGGAGGCCCTCAAGGGCGCCGGGGTACAGGTCAGACCCATGGCGGAGTTCCTGTGAGCCAGGGTGATCTACCCCAGGTAGTTCCAGCCGGGGACGCCGCGCTCCTGGTAACCCTCGGCGATGAGATAAGTCTGGAGGTCAACGCTCGGGTGCGGGCCCTGGCGCGGGCGGTGGAGGGCCGGGGGACGCGGGGTGTGCGGGAGGTGGTGATCGCCTATGCCACCCTGCTGGTCCACTACGACCCCCTGGTGACCTCCTACGAGGATGTCAAGGACCGGGTCCTGGAGGTGGCGGGAGAGGCCACGGCCTCCACCCTTCAGGAAGCCAGGCTGCGGAAGATCCCCACCGTCTTCGGAGGGGCCTACGGCCCGGACCTGCCCTCGGTGGCCCAGTTCCTCAAGATGACCGAGGAGGATTTCCTCCGGGCTTTCACCGGAACGACTTTCACCGTCTACATGCTGGGGTTCGCCCCGGGCAACCCCTACCTGGGCGGGCTGCCGCCTCATCTGGCTCTGCCCCGCCTGGAGAGTCCCAGGGAGCGGGTCCCCGCCGGGACCGTGGCCATAGCCAATCAGGCCACTATCTACTCCCTCACCAGTCCCGGCGGGTGGAGGTGGCTTGGCCGCACCTACCTGAAGCTGTTCGACCCGTCGGTCGATCCCCCCGTCTACCTCCAGGACGGCGACCAGGTGCGCTTCGTCCCCATCAGCGAGGAGGAGTACCTGCGAAACGGCGGAGAGAGGGCAGAATGACTATTGAAATCCTCGAACCCGGCCTGCTCACCACCATCCAGGATCTGGGGCGGTTCGGCTACCAGAGGCTGGGCCTCCCCACCGCTGGAGCCATGGACCCCTTCGCCCTGAAGGCCGGCAACCTCCTGGTGGGGAACCCGGCCAGCGCGGCGGGGCTGGAGATCACCCTGCTGGGACCCAGGGTGGCCTTCACCGAAGGGTGCACCATAGCCATTACCGGCGGTGACCTGGGGCCCCGACTGGACGGCCGCGAGATAGAGGGGTGGCGGCGTCACCTGGTAACCCCTGGGACCGTCCTGGACTTCGCCGGTCGCCGCACCGGCACCCGAGCCTACCTGGCCGTCTCGGGGGGTATCGCCGTGGAACCCTGGCTGGGGTCCCGCGCCACCTACCTCATGGCGGCCGTCGGGGGCCTGGATGGGCGAGCCCTTCGGCCGGGCGACCGCCTGCCCATCGGCAGGTCGGTCCTCTCCATGGCCCGGCCCAGCGTGCCACCCGACCGCCGCCCGCCCTACAGCAACGAGCCCACGGTACGGGTAATCCTGGGCCCCCACGCCGACCGGTTCACTCGGGAGGGCATCGATAGCTTCCTCTCCGGCAGCTACCAGGTGACCCCTTCCTCGAATCGAATGGGATACCGGCTGGAAGGACCGAAGATCGCCCACACCCGAGGCCCGGATCTCATCTCCTGCGGGATCCCCCTGGGGGGGATCCAGGTTCCCGGAAGCGGCCAGCCGATCATCCTGATGGCCGACCATCAGACTACCGGCGGCTACACCATGATCGCCACCGTGATCCAGGCCGACATCCCCCTGGTGGCCCAGTGCCTCCCGGGCGAAAGGCTGAGATTCCGTGCGGTCGGCGTGGAGGAAGCCCGCGATAGCCTCCTCCGCCAGGAGGCAGGGCTTCGAGCCGCTATAGAGGAAACGGAGGCGAACCCATGGGAGATCTAACCTCTGCCCATCCCCGAGAGCTGTGGGAAGCGATCCGCGGGGGGGAGTTCCGGAAGACCACCTCGGGCCTCTGCCAGGGTTACGCCCAGGCCAACCTGGTGATCCTTCCGAAGGAGCTGGCTTTCGACTTCCTGTTGTTCTGCCAGCGCAACCCGAAGCCCTGCCCGGTCCTGGACGTGACGGAGCCGGGGTCTCCACACCCGCCCATAGCCGGGCCCGAAGCCGACCTGCGCACCGACGTCCCCCTCTACCGGGTCTACCGGGAGGGGAGACTGGTGGACGAGCCGGCCGACATCACCCCCTACTGGCGGGACGACCTGGTAAGCTTCCTCCTGGGCTGCTCCTTCACCTTCGAGGGAGCCCTGAAGGGGAACGGCATCCCCATCAGGCACCAGGAGGAGGATGTAACGGTGCCCATGTACATCACCTCACGGGAGTGCGTCCGGGCGGGCGCCTTCTGGGGTCCGCTGGTGGTGTCCATGCGGCCTATACCCCACGAGCAGGTGGTGAGGGCGGTCCAGGTCACCAGCCGCTTCCCGGCCGTCCACGGGGCCCCGGTGCACGTGGGCGATCCGGCCCAGATCGGGATCGCCGACATCTCCAGGCCCAACTTCGGCGACCCCGTGACCATCAAACCGGGCGAGGTGCCCGTTTTCTGGGCCTGTGGCGTGACCCCCCAGGCGGTGGCGATGCACGTGAAGCCGGAGCTGATGATCACCCACGCCCCGGGCCACATGTTCGTCACCACCCTGAAGGAGGATCTGCTGGGCGTCCTGTAGGGGCGAGCGGCAATTTGGAGTGCTGCGGCTTGCCACCGCACTCCATATACCTGATCATCGGAGGAACATACGATGCCTCATCTCTTCGAGCCTCTGACCCTGAGGGGGCTCACCCTGAAGAATCGGATAATGATGTCCCCCATGTGCCAGTACTCGGCAGGTCCCGATGGGCTCCCCAACGACTGGCACTACGTCCACTACCCCAGCCGAGCCGTGGGAGGGGTGGGCCTCATCATGACGGAAGCCACCGCCGTGGAGAGCCGGGGGCGGATCAGCAGCGCGGACCTGGGCATCTACGACGACCGCCAGGTGGAACCGCTGGCCCGTCTGGTGGCCATGTGCCACGATAGAGGCGCCAGGATCGGGATCCAAATCGGCCACGCCGGCCGCAAAGCCTGGAGCACTCCCGCCGATCAGAAGGGGTTCGGTCCCGAGCAATCGGTGGCTCCCAGCCCCATCCCCTTCGACACAGGCTGGAACACTCCTCACGCCCTGACCCTGTCGGAGATCGATCAGGTCGTCGCCTCCTTCCAGAAGGCCGCCCGTAGAGCCATCGCCGCGGGCTTCGACGTGGTCGAGGTCCACGCCGCCCACGGCTACCTGATCAGCGAGTTCCTCTCCCCCCTGTCCAACCACCGCGAGGACCAGTTCGGCGGCTCCCTGGAAAACCGCATGCGCCTCCTCCACCGGGTAGTCGACGCCGTCCGTGAGGTCTTGCCCGAGCGCTCTCCCCTCTTCGTGCGGGTCTCCGCTTCCGACTGGACGCCGGGCGGTATGGACGTGGCCCAGATGGTCCAGGTGGCAGGGACCCTCCGGGAACGGGGCGTCGACCTGATCGACTGCTCCTCGGGCGGCGTGGTCCCCACCCCGCCTCCGGCTGGCCCGGGCTACCAGGTGCCCTTCGCCGATCGGATCAAGAGGGAGGCTGCCATTTCGACCGGGGCCGTGGGCCTCATCACGACGCCGGAGATGGCCGACGAGATCGTCCGCAACGAGAGGGCAGACCTGGTGATCCTGGGCAGGGAGCTTCTACGCAACCCCTACTGGCCCCTGGAGGCCGCCGGGGAACTGGGCGTCGAGGTGGAGTGGCCGGTCCAGTACCGACGAGCGAAGAGATAACCCCCTTAAACCTGTTTTCTTGACAGAAATCTGCGCGGGATGCTAGCATCCCGCGCAGGAGTCGATGTGTCTCGAGCCTCGCCAGGGGGTTCAGAGGCACCCATGGGTAGCGCAGGTCCGTGGTTCCGGCAGGCGAAGTTGTCGCCGAGGCCCCTCCGCGGTCACTTGCTCTTGCGAGACATCCTCAGACTTCGCCCGTCGGCGCTCCATGCCCATTGGTAGCGCGCCAGCATACCACCATCTGTTGCTCGCACTGCCGCGAGTTCCCATCGCAACGCTGCGAAGGTCCATCCCGGTGTCACACCACCGGTGTGGGGGAGCCACAAGATTCATCCTCTGTCGCGATAACCACCGGGGATCCGGTGCGGGTTAGAAATATAGATGAGAGGAAACCGCCATGGAGGAGAGAGATCAGTCGAAGGCTGAATCCACGCACCGCCTGAACCGTCGCACGTTTCTGAAGGCCGCTCTTGGGGTGGCCGGCACTACACTCCTGGCAGCCTGCGCCCAGACGGCGCCGGCGCCGTCGCCGACTGCGGCTAAGCCTGCGGCCCCGGCTGCCACCTCGGCGCCTGCAGCCCAGCCTGCCGCCACCTCGGCTCCCGCCGTGGCAGCCGCTCCGAAGGAGATCAAGATCGGCGTTCTGCTCCCGCTGTCCGGCGGGTCGGCCAGCACCGGCCTGGACCTCAAGTACGCCAACGAACTGGCCGCGGAGATCGTCAACGGCAAGTACGATCTCAACCTGCCCCTCGCCAAGACCGAGGGGCTATCGAACCTGGGAGGCGCCAAGGTCACCCTGGTCTATGCGGACCATCAGGGAACCCCCGAGAAGGGGCAGAGCGAGGCGGAGAGGCTGGTCACTCAGGAGAAGGTAACCGCCCTCTTCGGGTGCTACCAGAGCACCGTTACCCAGACCGCCAGCCAGGCAGCCGAGCGGCTGGGGATCCCCTTCCTCAACGCCGAGTCCTCCTCACCGGGGCTGACGGACCGGGGTCTCAAGTTCTTCTTCCGCACGGGTCCCACCGACGCCACCTTCGGCAAGAACCTCTTCGACATGCTGGATGACATCCAGAAGCAGAAGAACATCAAGCTGAAGACCATCGGCATCGTCAACGAGAACACCCTGTACGGCACCGACGCCAACAAGCTCACCAAGCAGTACGCCCAGGAGCGGGGCTACCAGGTGGTGGCCGACATAGCCTATCCCGCCAACACCAGCGAGGTGACCAGCGAGGTCCAGCGGGTGAAGGCCGCCAACCCGGACGTGCTGTTCCAGGTGTCCTACACCTCTGACGCTATCCTGTTCATGAAGACCTACAAGCAGCTGGACGTGAACCCGCAGGGGATCCTGGCCTACGGGGCTGGCTTCGTGG
>JAJZQR010000264.1 GCA_021806765.1 Chloroflexota bacterium
TCTTGCTCGCCTTCCACCTCCAACGCTCCCTCTCCCCCTGGGAGAGGGTCGGGGTGAGGGCTCAAAGAGCTTGCGAAACGTCGACGTAGCCGCCTTTCTCGACGAGATAGCCGATCTCCTGGAGCTGAAGGGGGAGAACCGCTTCCGGGTGGGCGCATACCGCACGGCGGCCCGCCGGATCGAGAACCTTCCCGAGGACGTGGAGGATCTGTGGCTGGGCGGCCGGCTGGAGGACGTCCCCGGCGTCGGCGAGTCCATCGCCACCAAGGTGGGCGAGTACCTCCAGACCGGCCACTCCGGCTACCTGGACTCCCTTCGGAAAGAGGTGTCCCCCGGAATGCGGGAGCTGCTGCGGGTCCCCGGCCTGGGTCCCGCACGGGCGCAGCTCATCCACAAGGAGCTAGGGATCAAGACCATCGAGGAGCTGGAGGCTGCCGCGCGGCAGCACCGGTTGAGGGAGCTGCCGGGGATCCGTGAGAAGACCGAGGATAAGATCCTGCGGGAGGTGGAGCGCCTCCAGCAGCGAACCCGGCGGATGCTCCTCGGTGTCGCGCTGCCGGCCGCCGAGGAGGTGGCCTCCCTGCTGGCCCGAAACCCCCTGGTGCGCCGGGTGCAGCCCGCCGGCAGCCTCCGGCGAATGAAGGAGACCATCGGCGACATCGACCTGCTGGCCTCATCGGAGCAGCCGGCCAGGGTCACCGAGGCCTTCGCCGTGCTCCCACTGGTCAAGGAGGTGCTGGGGGTGGGTCCCACCAAGGCCAGCATCCTCACCAAGGACAACCTCCAGATCGACCTGCGGGTGGTGAAGCCCGATGAGTACGGCTCCGCGCTCCAGTACTTCACCGGCAACAAGGAGCACAACATAGCGCTGCGGGACATGGCCATCCGCCGCGGCTGGAAGCTGAACGAGTACGGTCTCTTCGAGGAGTCCACCGGGCGGCGGCTGGCCGGCGAGGACGAGTGCGACGTCTACCGGCAGCTGGGGCTGGAGTGCATGCCGCCCGAGATCCGGGAGAACCGGGGCGAGCTGGAGGCCGCTGCCGCCGGCAGGCTCCCCCACCTGGTAACCCAGGCGGACCTGCGGGGCGACCTCCAGGTGCACAGCGACTACTCCGACGGCACCGGCACCCTGCAGGAGATGGCGGAGGCGGCCCGGGCCATGGGCTACCAGTACCTGGCGATCACCGACCACTCCCAGGGGCTCGGGGTGGCCCGGGGGCTATCTCCCGAGCGGCTGGAGAAGAAGCTGCGGGAGGTGGAGGAGCTGAACTCCCGCATGGCGCCCTTCCGGATCCTGAAGGGGGCCGAGGTGGACATCCGCGGGGATGGGAGGCTCGACTACCCCGACGAGACCCTGAGCCAGCTGGAGATCGTCGTCGTCGCCATCCACTCCGGCTTCGAGCAGAGCCAGGAGCGGATCACCGACCGGATCCTGAGGGCCTTCGAGAACCCCCACGTGGACATCCTGGCCCACCCCACCGGCCGTCTGCTCAACCGGCGCCCCGGCTACCCGGTGGACCTGGAGAAGGTGCTGCGGGCGGCCGCCCAGAGGGGCATCGCCCTGGAGATCAACGGCTCGCCCGACCGGCTGGACCTGGACGACGTATGGTCCCGCCGGGCCAAGGAGCTGGGGGTGACCCTCTGCATCGACACCGACGCCCACAGCCCCGCTACCCTGGCCTTCGTGCGGTACGGGGTCGCCGTGGCCCGCCGAGGTTGGATCGAGAAGCGGGACGTGCTGAACGCCCTTCCGGTGGAGCAGCTGCTGTCCCGCCGCCGCCGGAACCGCCTCCGCCGCGCCGCCTAGCGCCTACTCACCATAGGAGTCGGATCCCGCCGGTGACGGTCGTCGTGAGGGGCAACGCCCCGCTCCACCCCGCACGGGGCACCATACTGTCGGCCGTCGCGTCCCGTAGGAGCCGGCTCCTGCCGGCGATGGTCCTGGTGGCCAGCAGTAGCCTTCTCACCGTTGCGACCACACCCTCGGCAAGGACCTTCGCGCAGCCCCCTCGGCACCCCTCGTTTTACCAGGCTACGTCCGGCATGGTAAACTATAGGTAAGCGGGGTGTAGCGCAGTTGGCAGCGCGCATGGTTTGGGACCATGAGGTCCCCGGTTCGAGTCCGGGCACCCCGACCTCTTCGGTCACCGCAAAACGCATGGTTACCCTACGGGGTAACCATTCTGGTCTCCGGTTCGCAATTGCAGGCGAACGGAGGCTTCCCGATGCAACCACAGACCACATGGCTTGGCGGTAAGCTGACCCCTCTGGTCAAGGGCTTGCTTATCCACTTGGAAGCCAAGGGCTGCTCCCCCCGCACCCCCTCCGATGGACTGCCCGCTGGTGAGGAGGATCTCGTTCCCGAGAGCCTGTCCGAATGAGACCGAGACCACGGCGTCCCCATTAGTCGCCGGCATGGCGCAAGAGTGGTGGCTAGCGAGAAGGCCGGTGTGACGGCAAAGGAGGCACTCTGAGAGGGAGGTACCCCTTCTCTCGCCTACACTTCTTGCCATAGGCGAGCAGTTGCGCCTAGGCTGCATAGACTGGTGCAACACCAGGTTGTTCGCCAGCTGAGCAGCCTATTCGGATGGTTCGGCCTTGTTCTTGGAACCCCTCTTTACGCGTCTTCTCGGCCGCTGTGTCTTCGCGCCGTCTCCGTTGAACCCGTTCCGGACAGCTTCTTCGCCTGTCCGTGTCACATAGTAGCGCCCAAGTTCTTCGTGGTCCTCCTCCAGCCAGCCCGCCTTCACGGCGTTGCTGATATCTCTCCCGAGGTTCTTGGGGATTCCCTCGCCGGCACGCTGAAGCAGGGCCTTGAATTCATCGCGCCCCGTGAAGTCTTTACCCTGCGACTCCCGCTGGTAAAGTGCCAACACTACCAGCTTCTGCGGAAAGGTCTTCGGTGCAGCTTGATTCAGGAACTCGCGCAGGGCAACCGCTGGACGACCGCTGCCCCTTGAAGACCCCTGTGTTCGCAACCCCGTCATAGCCGTCGGTGCCATCGTGTTGGCAACCATGGGCGTGCCACCCAGCACGATTCCCAGGACCGTGACAAGCTGGTCGTCGGTAATGGTCCGCTTCACGGTGACTCCTCTGCCCGTTACGGTCAGGGAATATGTCTCCGGCTCCTCTCCGGCGAGGGTCTCCTCGTCAGCCGACATCTCCACCCCGTCAACATCCTTGTCAGGCATCACGACACCTCCCATACATCGTAGATGTATTGTACAATATGAGTACATGATCGAACAAGTGACGAGGAGTCGCACAATGTCTTCACTCGCGGATTACTTCGCCCAACTCGACCAGCCTACGAGGGAGGCTCTGTCTGATCTCCCTTCGCCTCTGGAAAAAGCCCTGGGCACCCTACTTATTGCTGAGGATGAAGTGAAGACACCTTGGCTTTCAGCGTCGGATATCAGCGAAGCCTTGTGTGCTGCTGGAGTATCGTTACAGTCGCGACAAGTCGGTCCAGCCCTCGGTCGCGCTGGGGACAAGGTCAGCACTAGGCGAACCGGTAAGATAACTCGGTACCGCATCATGATCCCTGGACGACGACTGGTCGAACCAGCTTTGGCGCGTCGGGCACTGACTGTGGTTTACGTAGAGGCCGGAAAACCTAGGACTGCCAGGCGCCATCTGGCAGCGCTACTCGAACCCCTTAGCGGTGATGTACGTATTAGTGACCCGTACTATGGTGTAAGAACTCTCGACTCGCTCTCCCTGTTGAAGTCAGCGAGCAGTGTTCGGTTCTTGTCGGCGCGGACAAACGAGAAGGCGGCTGACGTTAACAGGGCGATACAAGACTTCATTCGGGAAAACCCCCGGGTAGAGTTGCGGCTGGCTTCGGATCCGTCCTCGATGCATGACCGGTACGTGCTCACTGACGACATGCTGATTCTCGTAGGTCACGGTCTGAAAGACATCGGTGGCAAGGAGTCTTTTGTGATCCGTTTGGATGGCGAAGTGGCAAGAGATCTGATTGCTACTCTGGCACCTTCGTTTGACGCCAAGTGGGCTTCCGCGTCGCCGATCAGGTAGGCTGACTTCACCACGGGGTCGGCATGATGTTGGGCTTGTTGTTGAGCGTAGGATTCCTTCGGTCGCGCCACGGGATTCGATACGAACTTCCAGTTCGCGTGTCGCCAATGTAGCATCGGTTGCCTTGCTGTTCCTGCTGTACCAGAAAAAGGGGATGGAGAAGCGGGGATTGCCTCCTGTACGCAGCGCCAGAGACGCCTGCTTGAGAGGATCTTCGCTGAGCTGCACCATTTGGGCTCGGTCGAGGGCGCCTGCGGACTTTCCATCCCCTCAGGCCTAGAGCTGTACTTCCCTCGCGACCAGACACCTAACGGTCATCACGGACCGGAGACCTTACGGTACGCAAAATGGCCAACCGTTTGGGTCTGCAATCGGACTCGACGTCTAACGGTTTGGGACCATGAGGTCCCCGGTCAAGTCCGGGCACCCCGACCCACCCCTTGACTCGCCTTAGCCTGGCCTCGCCTCCCTGACCTCCCCCGGCGCGGTTTCGCAGCTCTCGGGCTGCAAGAAACAGCATGGGAATCGCGTCACCTGACATCGTTCGTCGCAAACGCGGGCATCCGAAGGGCCACACGGTTTCTCGGCGCCCCTCGACGGCGACTCCCAGCCGCCGCATGGCCTTGGACCGGTTCATCCGGACTAAGGATGCGGATAACCTGCCGGCCCATACCCTACCGCGTTATAAGCGCCGGCCGGAGAAACAGGGGGAAGTACCATGTGCCAGCTGGTGCTGGTCCTGGTTGCCAGTCGCGAAAAGGCAAGACTCGGGGGTGTCACCGGGGGTTCTGGTGGGATAGTTCGATCTTCGCTCCGCAGTGGCCGCAGAACGGCCCCTGTTCAGTAGCGACCCCACAGTTTGGACAGATTGTGCCACCAGGGTGGATGCGAGCCGGATCACCTTTGCGGGCCATCGCCACGTTGAAGTTCCTACACCAGGCCGCCTCAGCTTCGGCATCCAAATCGATGGGTTGGGCGGAAGGGACGGCGTCCCTGTGCCGAGAGCGCTTCCAATGGACGATCAATCCCGCTCCCACGACTATCCAGATCCAGGGAAGCGCATTAAGGTTGATGACCGCGACGACCAAGGACATCGCCACCAGGATTACCGACCCGACCACCACTGCCCTAGTGCCAGACTCGACTCCGGGCGCCGTCTTCTCAGACGGGACGATCATCCACAGAGCCACATAGACCAATACTCCGACCCCAGAGGCCAGAGTGAACAGCGCGAACGCTATGCGGACAAAGGTAGCGTCGATTCCCAGGAACGCACCAATCCCACCGCACACACCACCGAGCATTCGGCTGCTTCGGCTTCGGAGCAACCTTCGTATTCTCTTCCCACCGGTCCCTCTGTCCGGTGCTTCTGTCCCTCTGAGATGACCATCCTCGCTCGATGTGCCAATCCTGTCTCTTGCTGATCCAAGTTCTTTCCCGCAGGAGGAACAGAACGATGTTCCGGTACTAGGAGCCCCGCAGGAGGGACAGAATTCCACGGACATCGCACACTCCGCAAGTCAACAAAAGATAGGGGCCAGCCCCGCAGCTCCTCGCTGACTCAGGCTGGCCCTCCGAAATCGCCCCTTGTCAGGTGCGCGGCCAGAAGCCTACCAGTTGTCGCTGACGTCAGTATAGTCAGAGAGCTTTGTCGTGTAAACGCACTGCGGCCTCGTGCTTTCGAGATCTTCATGAGGCCCATCACGCCACCTTCTGAGTCGAAAGTGGGCCTCAACGTGGAGCTGACGGGCACCATGCAGTTCAATGGCTCCGGCGACCCGATAAAGAGCGCTGTCGTCATTCAGATCAGGAACGGCACGTTCACCTACCGGGGCACGACAAACCCGTGACAGGGGGCTATGCACGCCGGACCTACTCGGTGTGACCGTAGCTATCGCGCCGCCTCGATCCGGGTCCCGCAACGGCCGCAGAATACCCCCCCTATACAGACAGCACCACAGCGTAAGCAGAGCCAGCAGTCAGGGTAGACGCGCGTGGAATCTCCCTTGCGGGCCATTGCTTCGTTGAAGCGCCTGCACCAGGCCGCCTCGTAGCCGTCGACCAGGTTCCTGGTGGGGCCGACCAGTTCGTCCAAGGCTCGCTGAAACTGTGCCTGCATCTCCTCGCTGTCGCTCGCGACCGCCACCCAGCAGCCGCCTTTCGGAAGACTGCCGAATGTGACATTTATGTACCTCGTGGCACCTAAGAAACCGCCCTCCGTGACCGTGCCCTCGGCAAGCCGAGGGTTCCGGCGATCCCACCGAACCTCCGCGCCAATAGTGGCCAGCGAGTTCTGGATAGCATCGTGAACGGCATCCGGCGGGTATGGGACCAAGAACCGCCCCCGAGGGATACTTCCCTCCGGCTCTTGGGGGAAGACATCGGGGACGGTTCTGACGGTATCGGCTGATTTCGCTCGCCCCTGTCGTGGGACATTAGCCGTCAGCGCCGTGGCCTTCTCGTGTCTGCTGCTCTGCCTGCGCATCAGCAATACCACTCCTACGACCATCACTATCAACGGAAGCGCCCTGAGCAACGAGGCGATGACAGCGACCAATAGGAATAGCACTAGCAGCACTCCTAGCAGACGCCGAAAACTCATCTCCAACCCCCTCGAACGTCAGTAAGCCAAGAGCGTGACGGTCGATCAATCTGCCCTTACCGTCGGATAGCAAACCGCACGCCAGGGGAATCGACACCCCAAGCCCGTTGGCGAAGACGAGCAGGAGGAACAGGCAGATGGGTAGGAGGTGGGCATCGGAGTCATGCAGCAGGGCGGCACAGGTCCGGTTCAGGCCCTCATTGTGTCGCGCCCCGGCTCGTCGGCCTCCGCGCCAGTTCGTGGGAGATGCCGTCCGCCCAGCTCTCGATGTCCCTCCAGTCGCGGAAGTCCCCGTCCACGGCCCAGGATGCGCGGCTGGCGGGCAAGCTCGCGAGCAACCGGTGGGCGAACCCGAGCTTGCCGCGGTCCAGGACTCCGAAGAAGACCCGATGGTCTCGCGGCCTGATGGCCTCCCTGAACTCGGCGATCTCCTTGGGTTCCGACACCTCGCGCAGGTCTCGACCCTGGGGATCCCTGGCCTCGGTGCCCAGCGGACCGCTGCTGAACAGCCACACCGGTCGGTCGACCAGGACGGCGCGGTTTCGCCGGACGAACTCCGCGGCCTCCTTCAGCCAGTGCCCGAAGTAGACGGCGCTCCCGATCACGAAGGCCTCGTAGCCGGCCAGATCGCCGGCGGCCTTCACCGACCGCGCCTCCACTCCATGTCCAGCCGACCGCAGCTCCTCCGCGATGCGCTCGGCGATCTCCCGGGTGGCCCCGTACTTACTGGCATACGCGACGAGTACCAACATGGCCCTGTTTCCCCCCTTCTCAAGTCACCGCTTACCGACCGGTCGGAGCCCCGAGGTCCAACCACTTCTTTCCATCGTGGAAGACCGCAAAGCCCATGCCGACCACAGCGTCGGCCAGGGCCCTCGGAAGCTGCCACCATGAAGCCGTGGAGTCAGTCTTCAGCCTGGTCAGGCTCACACAGTTCGAAAA
>JAJZQR010000265.1 GCA_021806765.1 Chloroflexota bacterium
CCCCTACTACCATGGTATAATGTGAGTGGCGATGTTGAGCCAGTTTGCTTGAGTGCCCAGCGGCACTCAAGTCATTTTGTGATGGGGGAGTTCCCAGTGTACCAGGCGCCGCGCGGAACTCAGGATCTGCTGCCTGAGGAGGAAAAGTACTGGCGGTACGTGGAGGGCACCGCAACCCGATTGGCCGAACAGTTCGGGTACGGGCTCATCCGCACGCCGACCTTCGAAGATACCTCTCTCTTTGTCCGCGGTGTCGGCGAGAGCACCGACATCGTCACCAAGGAGATGTACACCTTCGAGGACAAGGGGGGCGAGAGCCTCACCCTTCGCCCCGAGGGCACGGCACCGGTTCTCCGCGCCTACCTGGAGCACGGAATGGCGAACCGCCCGCAGCCGGTCAAGCTGTACTACCTGATGAACATGTTCCGCTACGACCGGCCTCAGGCGGGGAGATACAGGGAGTTCCATCAGTTTGGGGTTGAAGTCGTCGGCGAAGGAAGCCCCACGGTGGATGCCGAGGTGATCCTGCTGTTGTGGCGCTTCTTCGAAGCCCTGGGGTTGCGGGATCTCACCCTCCAACTGAACAGCATAGGCTGCCCGCGCTGCCGGCCTGCCTATCTGGAAACGCTGGTGGACCACTTCACCGAGCACAAGATGCAGCTGTGCCACGACTGCCAGCGGCGGCTGGAGGTGAACCCACTGCGGCTGCTGGACTGCAAGAACGAGCAGTGCCAGCCGGCCATCCTGGCGGCGCCTTCCAGCGCCGAGCACCTCTGCGACGAGTGCCGCGATCACTTCGCCGAATTGCGGGGCATGCTGGAGGCGCTGAAGCTGCCGGTGTTCCTGAACCCCAGGCTGGTTCGAGGCCTGGATTACTACACCCGCACGGTTTTCGAGATCTGGCCACCCGCGGTGGGCGCCCAGGCAGCCCTGGGGGGCGGAGGCCGCTACGACGGGCTGATGGAGCAGCTGGGGGGCAAGCCGACGCCCGGCATCGGTTTCGCCACCGGCATCGAGCGGATCATCCTGAACCTGAGGAGCCAGGGGATCCAGGTTCCGGAGGTGGGGAGGCCACTGCTATACGTCGCCTACCTGGGCGATGAGGCCAGGCTGCCCGCTTTCCATCTGACCGATGAGGCCCGCAGGCTCGGGATCCCAACCGTGGCCACCCTGGGGAGCCGCAGCCTCAAGGCACAGCTGAAGCAGGCCAACAACGTGGGGGCCCGCTTCGCCTTCATTCTGGGAGAGCAAGAGGTTCGCGACGGCACCGTGACCGTCCGAGACATGTCTGAGAGCAAGCAATGGCAGGAGCCCCGAGCAACGGCGCTGGAGCAGCTCCTGCAGGCAGCAAAGGGGTGATCACCGTTGTTTGAGCGGATAGCCGAGATGGAGAAGCGATACGACGAGATAGCCGAGCTGCTCTCTCGCCCTGAAATCGCCTCCGATCCCGAGCAGTTGCAGAAGCTCGGCCGCGAACAATCGAGGTTGGGCGAGCCGGTAGGCCTCTATCGCGAGTACTGCCAGGTCCAGCAGCAGACCAAAGAAAACCGGGAGTTGCTGGAGGAGTCCCGCACCGACCCCGAGATGGCGGAGTTGATCCGGGAGGAGCTGGAAGGCCTCGAAGGACGCAAGGAGCGTCTCGAGGAGAAGATGCTGGAAGTCCTTCGACCCAGGGACCCCAACGACGAGCGCGACGTGATCGTCGAGATCCGCGCGGGGACCGGTGGTGAGGAGGCCGCGCTCTTCGCCGGCGACCTGTTCCGCATGTACGCCCGCTACGCCGAGTCCAAGGGCTGGAAGGTGGAGGTGCTGAACAGCAACGAGACCGGCATCGGGGGCTTCAAAGAGGTCATCTTCGAGGTAGTGGGTAAGGGAGCCTACAGCCGTCTGAAGTTCGAGAGCGGCGTCCACCGGGTCCAGCGGATCCCGGTGACGGAGGCCGGAGGTCGGATCCACACCTCGACGGCGACGGTGGCCGTGCTGCCCGAGGCCGACGAGGTGGAGGTGGACATCAGCGAAGCCGACCTCCGGATCGACGTTTACCGTTCCACCGGCCACGGCGGCCAGAGCGTGAACACCACCGACTCCGCCGTCCGCATCACCCACCTGCCCAGCGGGCTGGTGGTGACCTGCCAGGACGAGAAGTCGCAGTTGAAGAACAAGATCAAGGCGATGTCGGTGCTGCGAGCTAGGCTGTACGCCCAGGAGCAGGAGAAACATGCCGCCGCCGTTGGGGAGGCCCGCAGGGCTCAGGTAGGTACGGGCGAACGGGCCGAGAAGATCCGTACATACAACTTCCCCCAGGACCGGCTTACCGACCACCGGATCGGCCTTACGGTCCACAACCTGCCATCGATCCTGCAGGGGGAGATCGAGGCGATCATCGACGCCCTGGTGGCGGCTAGTCTGGGTCAGTCTCAGGCCGTCGCCGTCTGAGAGCTACAGGTAGTAACGACTTCAGTCGTTCGCGCCTGTGCCTGAGAGAGTGAGCGAGGTCGGCGCGACGCGGTGGCCGCCATGGAGGTCATGGCTCCTGCCGCGACACCAAGGGGAACTTGCTCTACAATGGCGACACTGATGGCTCTCGTGGCAACGGGACGAACGACTGAAGTCGTTACTACTCATGGTTTCTCTTGGCTCCCAGTGGAGTAGCAGCATGAAGGGCATCACTGGCAACGAGACGGTGGGAGTACTGCTGACTCAGGCCAACCGCCAATTGGCGAGTGCGGGCATCCCATCGCCGGCCGACGAGGCCCGGCTTCTGATGGCGGAGGTGCTCGCGGTCTCGCGGGCCTGGGTCATCGCCCATCCCGAGGCCCTGCTGCCCTCGGACCGCCGGCTCCTCTTCCTCTCCTACGTGAACCGCCGTGCCAACCACGAGCCGGAAGCCTACCTGGTGGGCTACAGGGAGTTCTACGGCCTGAACTTCGAGGTGAACCCCGCCGTCCTGATCCCCCGCCCGGAGACGGAACTGCTGGTGGACCGCGCCCTGGAGGCTGCAACTCGGCTGCTGACGGCCAAGGGTCGGGACCTGGTGTCGGTGGATCTGGGCACCGGGTCCGGCGCCGTCGCCGTCGTCCTGGCCATGCGCGAGCCCAGGCTTCACGTCATCGCCGTGGACCGCTCCCCCGCCCCCCTGGCCGTGGCGAAGGCCAACGCACTCCTCCACGGCGTCGCAGACCGGATTCGGTTCCATGAGGGAGATCTCCTGCAGGGAATGAGCGAGAGGATAGACCTGCTGGTGGCTAACCTGCCTTACATCCCTTCCGGTGAGATCGACCGTCTGATGCCGGACGTGCGGGACTACGAGCCGCGGGAGGCTTTGGATGGAGGGCCCGACGGTACGCTCCTGATCCAGCGAGCCCTCGCGGAGGCGGTGGACCGGATGGAGCCGCCGGCCTCGCTGCTTTTCGAGATCGGCGACGGGCAGGGCCGGCAACTGTCGGAGGCAGCGGGCGGCTTCTATCCCGATGCCACTATCCAGATCCTGAAGGACTACGCCGGCTTCGAGCGCATCCTATCTGTCGAGATGGAATGAGTTGTAGTAACGGCTTCAGTCGTTCGTCCCCGGCCATGCACAGCGGAGCAACGAACGACTAAAGTCGTTACTACGAAACCATAACGACCCTAAGGGGGTGCAGGTGCACCGCAGTCAGCGAGCAGAAATCGTCCCATGGCCGGCAGACCCGGCCGCTCAGAAGCAGGTGATCGCCAGAGCCGCCGCCCTGATCCGAGCGGGCGCGGTGGTTGCCTTCCCCACCGACACCGTCTACGGCATCGGCGCTCACGCCTGGAATCCGGAGGCGGTCCAGAGGCTGTACGACATCAAGGAGCGACCGGGCCACAAAGCCATCGCCCTCCTGCTCTCGGGACCAGAGCAGTTGCCGGACGTCACCGACTACCGCGATCCCAGGCTGGGTCAGTTAGCACGCCGGTTCTGGCCCGGAGGGCTCACCATCGTGGTGCCCTGGCGACGGGAGATCCTCCAGGCAGGTCTGGTGTCCATACCCACCGTCGGGGTTCGGGTGCCCGACCACACGGTTCCCCTCACCCTGATCGCCGAGGTCAGTGCTCCCCTCGCCACTACCAGCGCCAATCTGTCCGGCGCCCCGAGTCCCGTCACCGCCCAGGAGGTAGACCGGCAGATCGGAGCCCGAATCGCCATGATCATCGACGCCGGTCCCTGCCCGGGCGGGCGGGACTCCACGGTGGTGGATCTCACGACCACGCCCCCGACCATCCGCAGGCCCGGGGCAGTGCCGGTGGAGGCGTTGGAGGCGATCCTCGGCCCCTTGAAGATCGATGGTAAGATATGAGGGTAGCCGTTTTCAGCATGACGAGAAGGGAGACTGCCACGTGAAGATCGCCATAGGAAGCGACCACGCAGGCCTCAGCCTGAAGAAGGAGATAATCGCTCTCCTGAAGGACATGTCTATTCAGGTGAAGGACTTCGGGGGCTCCGATACCTGGCCCGTGGACTACCCGGACGTGGCCCACCCCGTCGCCGAGGCTGTGGCGTCCGGCGAGTACGACCGGGGCATCCTCATCTGCGGGACCGGCATCGGCATGTCCATTTCTGCCAACAAGGTGAGAGGAATCAGGGCCGCCCTCTGCCACGACACCTTCAGCGCCCACGCCAGCAGGGAGCACAACGACGCCAACGTGTTGTGCATGGGGCAGAGGGTCGTCGGCGTGGGCCCCGCCCTGGACGTCGTAAAGACCTGGGTCACGGCGGAGTTCACCGGTGAGGAACGCCACGCCCGCCGGGTCCAGAAAATCGGCGAGATCGAGTGCGAGGAGAGGGGCGAACCCACCGAGTAGAGGTTCGCCGCCACCCTCGCCTTCCCCCACCCTCTCCCGCACGAGAGGGTGTTTTCTTCTCCTCCCTCGGCACGTTTATTGCCGCCTCAGTCTCCCCACGAGAGCTGGGTGAAGGAGGTACCGCGGAGTGACCCTGAGGGAAGTCAGATACACGGCCCTGCCCGAGGAGATCAAGAACAACTTGACCGAGGAGCAGTTTCAGTTGGCGCGGGTAGACGTCATCGAAGAGGGGGAGACCATCCCCGAGACGACCGAGTACATCGACCTGGGGAGTGGCATCAGGAGGGTGCACCATCGAGGCGAGACCGCGCCGGCAAATCTTCTCCCTACCCACGACCTATCTGGCGCACGGGGCAAAGACAACACTCAGTGGGAAACCTAACGCAGGGGCGGTTCGCGAACCGCCCCTGCGTGGTTGTCCATGATATGAAGATGTTTGGGGACACCCCAAACCCCGCCAGAGGGGGCACCGCCCCCTCTGGATACCCCCACCCTACAGGGTGCTCTCCAGGATGCCCAGGGCTTCGTCGATCTCGGCCTCGGTGATGGTGAGGGCAGGCATCAGCCGTAGGATCTTGGGTGACACCGTGTTGATCAGGAGACCCCGCTCCAGGCACCGGTTCAACACCGAAGGCGCCTTCTCCTCATCGAACTCTATGGCCGACAGCAATCCCCGCCCACGAACGTCGATGATCTCGGGATGCCGTGCCTTCAAGCTGAGGAGCCTGTCCATCAGGTGGGCACCGACCCGCCGAACGTGCCCCGGCAGGTCGTTCTCCACCACGTACCGCATGACCGCCGCACCGGCAGCGCAGGCGAGAGGGTTCCCGCCGAAGGTGGAACCGTGGTCGCCGGGCTCCAACACCGAGAACTCCTCCTTGCAGAGGAAGGCCCCGATGGCGACGCCGCCCGCCAACCCCTTGGCCACCGTCATGACGTCCGGCTCGATGCCGAACAGCTGGTGGCCCCACATAACGCCGGTGCGGGCGACCCCCGTCTGGATCTCATCCGCGATCAACAGCAGCTTTCGCTCGGTGCACCAGGCCCGCAGATCGGCCAGGTACTGCTCGTCGGGGATGTTCACCCCACCCTCGCCCTGGATCGGCTCCAGCATGATGGCGCACGTCTTGTCGGTGGTGGCCTTCACCACGGCATCCATGTCGTTGTAGGGGATGTTCACGAAACCGTCCGGCATGGGTACGAAGTCCTTCTGGTAGGCGGGCTTGCCGGTGGCAGCCACCATGGCCAGGGTACGACCGTGGAAGGACTTCAGGGTGGTGATGACCTCGTAGGCGCCGTTTAGCCGGGTCTTGCCGTATTTCCTGGCCAGCTTGATGGCTCCTTCGTTGGCCTCGGCACCACTATTGGAGAAGAACACCCGGTCCAACGGGGAGTTGTCTACCAGCAGCTGGGCCAGCTCCAGCTGGGGTATGGTGTAGTACTGGTTGGAGGTCTGGATCAGCGTCCCGACCTGCTGACGCACGGCATCTACCACAGCCGGATGGGAGTGGCCGAGGCTGTTGACCGCCCACCCCGCGACCAGGTCCAGGTAAGATCTACCGTTCTCGTCCCATACCCGGCTGCCCTCGCCCCTCACGATCACCAGCGGCGTGCGCCGGAAGACTCCCATGAACAGCTTGCTCTCCAACTCCCGCCAGTCGGTCATAATTACACCTCTACTTGCCCTTCCGTTCCCTCTCTCGTTGCCGTTCCTCGGACTTCCTCACTTCGTCCATGAAGACCGTCAGGGCGGCGATGAAACCGGCCAGAGCAGCCCTCTTCAGAGCATTCATCACAACGGGGGAAATCGCCACTTCACACCTCCCTGCTCAACTCTACCTCAACCAGCCACAATCATGGTGCCGACGCCGGCATCCGTGAACAGTTCCTTCAACAAGGCGTGGGGCACGCGCCCGTCGATGATGTGGGATCGCCCCGTGGTGGTCAGCGCTTTGACGCACGCTCGCACCTTGGGGATCATGCCCCCCGTGACCGTGCCGGAGGCGATCAACTGCTCGGCCTGCACCCCGGTTAGTTGGGCCAGTAGCTGGCCATCCTTGGCCTGAATCCCCGCAACGTCGGTGAAAAAGATCAGCTTCTCAGCGCACAGGGCTGCCGCCAACTCTCCAGCGGCGGTGTCCCCATTGACGTTCAGCAGCTGACCACCCTCACCTAGAGCGATAGGGGCCACCACCGGCAGGTACCCCTGGGCCGTCAGGGAGGAGAGCAACCTGAGATCCACGCGGACTACGTCGCCCACGTAGCCCAGTCGCTTGTCTCGTTGAACCGCCTGGAACAGCCCCGCGTCCGCCCCACACAACCCCACGGCGGGGACTCCCATGCCGTTCAAGCGCCCCACCAACTCGGCATTCACCTTGCCCCGCAGCACCATGGTGGCGATGTCCAGGGTCTCCTGATCGGTGACTCTCAAACCCTCGACGAACTGCGGCTTCTTGTCCACTCGCCGCATCCAGTCGGAGATCTCGGGCCCACCCCCGTGCACCAGCACGGGGTTTATCCCCAACCGCTTCAAGGAGGCCACGTCCTGCAGCACCGTCTGGTCCGAATCCATGGTGCTGCCGCCCATCTTCACGACGATGGTCTTCCCCACGAAACGATTGATGTACGGGATGGCCTCGATCAGGATTTCGGCGATGCCGTCCGGTCTCTCCATTTCCTGTTACCCGCCATGCTGAATATCTCTGTAGAGACGCGATATATCGCGTCTCTACACGTCACGTGGTGTACTT
>JAJZQR010000010.1 GCA_021806765.1 Chloroflexota bacterium
GGTATCGCCCGCTGGATACAGCCCTATCCAGTCCTTGGCGGTGGGGTTGGGGATGTTGGCCCAGGTCACCGTCACGGAGTCGCCCGCCACTACTGAGGTGGGGCTCGCGCTCAGGCTGGGCGCTGGAACCCCGGTGGGAGTGCTGGTGGCCGTTGCCACCGTCGTAGCCGTGGCTGTCGGCACGGTCGTCGCCGTGGAGGTAGCCGTGACCGTTGGCTCCGTCGTCGCGGTGGCGGTCGGTTCCGTCGTAGCCGTGGCTGTGGCGACGATGGTCGCGGTCGCCGTCGGCGTGGGGGTGGATGTCTCCTGGGCGTGAGCCAGAATGGGCGTAAGGAGCAGGAGGGTGGTGACCAGGATGACTATGGCCCCTTTGCTGCTGTTGCTCACGTTTCCGCTCTCCTTCAGTTGATGGTGGATCTCGAGTGCGCGCTCAAGTTGATGAACGAGGCGGCCGGGGATTTGTTACGAGGGGATCCGTTAGCGATCGGCGATCGGCCATCAGCAGGGGACTGATCGGGGAATCCGCTGAAGCGAGAGGGGTGTGCCGCCTGGCGGCCGCCCGGGAGTTGACGGCTGATAGCTGACGGCTATCTCCGGTGGGGCCTCTTGCTGTTGCCGGCGGTGGTCATGGCCGTCTCCGGTAGGGAAGAGATCTTCCTCCCCATCAGGCTGGTCACCCGGTCCTGTTTCTGGAGCACCCCCTCGATCAGCACGATCTGGTTGCTTTGGAGCACCCGGCGAAAGCGCTGGTACACCTGGGGCCTCAGGATGACGTTGGCGAGGCCGGTCTCGTCCTCCAGGGTGAGGAAAACGTGGCCTTTGGCGGTAGGAGGGGCCTGCTCGCACACCACCAGCCCTCCCACCCGTATCACCAGGTTCTTGGGGAGTTGGGCCATCCGGCCGCAGGGGACGGTGCCGATGTCCTCCAGGAACCCCCGGAACAGTTCCACGGCGTGGTGGCCCGGCGACATCCCCAGGAGGGAGTACTCGGCCGCCGTCGCCTCGTACAGGGTCGGCGCTGGTAGGTCGGGTGGTGGGGGATCCTCCAGGGGCAGGGGTGAGTGATGAGTGATGAGTGATGAGTGATGACCGTAGGGCAGGGGCTTGTCCCCTGCCGGCAACCCCGCCTCCCACAGCATCGCCCGCCGGGGGCGGTCGAAGCAGTCCATGGCCCCCACGGCGATCAGGTTCTCCACGGCCTCACGGGAGAGTCGGGTGCGGCGCAGGAAGTCCCGCAGCGATCGGTAGGGGCCGTGCTGCCGCTCCTCCTCCAGCCGCTGCAGAGCAGCCTCCCCCAGACCATGGACGTAGCTGAAGCCGAGCCGGATGTTCATGTTTTCCACGGTGCACCGGGCGCGGCTGCGATTGACGTCCACCGGCAGGATCCGGATCCCGTGGCGCTTGGCGTCGTTGGCCACTACCTCGGGGGAGTAGAAGCCCATGGGCTGGTTGTTCAGGATGGCGGCGTAGAACTCCGGGGCGTAGTACCGCTTCAGATAGGCAGTGTCGTAGGCCGTCTTGGCGAAGGCGGCCGCGTGGCTCTTGCAGAAGCCGTAGGAGGCGAAGCCGGCCAGTTGCTTGAAGATTGTCTCGGCCGTCTCTAGATCCACCCCGTTGCGCTGGGCCCCCTCCAGAAAGCGAGCCTTGATCCTGGCCATCTCGGCGCCGGAGCGGTGCCTGTTCATAGCCCGCCGGAAGAGGTCCGCCTCCCCCGGGGTGAACCCCGCCGTCGCCACGGCCACCCGGATCACCTGCTCCTGGAACAGCACCACCCCCAGGGTCTCCGCCAGGATCGGCTCCAGGCTGGGGTGGAGGTAGGTCACCTCCTCCATCCCCTGGCGGCGGCGCAGGTAGGGGTGCACCATGTTCCCCTGGAGGGGACCCGGGCGGATGATGGAGATCTCCACGATCAGGTCCTCGATGGAGCGGGGCTGCATCTTGGGCAGGGTCTGGCTCTGGGCCCGACTCTCCACCTGGAACACCCCGATGTTGTCGGGCTCGCACAGCATGTCGTAGACGGCCGGGTCGTCCAGGGATATCCGGTCCAGATCCAGAGCTATCCCCCGGCTCTCCCGGATCATCACCTGGGCGTCGTGGATCACCGAGAGGGTGCGCAGCCCCAGCAGGTCCATCTTGATCAGCCCCATATCCTCCACGTCGTCTTTGTTGAACTGGACCACCACCCGGCCGAGGGCCGTCGCCCTCTCCAGGGGGGCGATCTCCACCAGGGGGGTGGCGGTGATCAGCATCCCCCCCACGTGGATGCTCAGGTGCCTGGGGAACCCCTCGATCTGCCGGCAGAAGTCCAGCAACTGCCGCCAGCTCTCCTCCTCCCCCAGCCCCTGGGGCATAAAGGAGTGCTGAGTGCTGAGTGCTGAGTGCTGAGGTGGGGAGGAGCCGGCTCCTGCCGGCGATTCCGCTGCCGCCTGGCCTTGCTGCTGGCTCTGGCGGCAGGGGACAAGCCCCTGCCCTACATTTTGGGTTTTACCCTCGCGTACAGCTTCGTCGGTCGTGAGGGCATCCATCTCCGCCTCCAGCTGCGAGGGCGAGTGGCGGTTGACGGCCTTGGCGAAGCGGTCCAACAGCTCCTGGGGCAGTCCCATCGCCTTTCCCACCTCCCGCAGGGCGTTGCGGGCTCGGTAGGTGACCACGTTGCACACCATGGCGGTGTGCTGCTGTCCGTACTTCTGGTAGACGTACTGGAGGATCTGCTCCCGGTGGTTGGTGGAGAAGTCGATGTCGATGTCGGGCATCCCCGTCATCTCCTCACTCAGGAAGCGCTCGAAGAGGAGATTGTGGCGGAGAGGGTCCACCTTGGTGATCCCCAGGACGTAAGCTACCAGGGAGTCGGCGGCAGATCCCCGACCCTGGCCGGGGATCCCCTGCTCCCGAGCGTAACGCATGATGTCCCACACGATCAGAAAGTACTCGGCCAGCCCCGTTTTCTGGATCACCTCCAGCTCGTGGGCCAGCTGTTTGGAGACGGCAGGGGTGATGGGCCGGTACAGCTCCCTGGCCCCCTCGTGGCACAGCCGGTAGAGGTAGCTGAAGGGGGTCTCCTCCTCCGGCACCTGGAAGCCGGGGAAGCGGTAGCCCTTGAAGTTGAGATCCACGTCGCACTGGCCGGCGATGACCCGACTGTTGGCGACGGCCCCCGGGTAGCGGCGGAAGATGGCGGCCATCTGCCGGCCCGACTTCAGGTGGTATTCGGAGTTGGGGCGGCGCAGGCCAGCGGAGACGTCCAGGGTCGCCCGGTGCTTGATGCATACCAGGATGTCCTGGAGGCGGTGGCCCTCCCGGGCGGCGTAGTGGACGTCGTTGGTGGCCACGCACCCCACCCCTAGCCGGGCGGCCAGATCGGCCAGTTCGTCGCACAGCCAGTCGTCCTCAGGCTGCAGGTGGTGCTGTAGCTCTATCCAGAAGCTCTCGGCACCGAAGATTCGGAGCAGATCCTCGGCCGCCCTCCAGGCCCGACTCCGGCTGCCCGTCAGCAGTTGGCGGGCCACCTCTCCCTGGCGACACCCCGAGAGGCAGATCAGACCGGCCGAGTGCTCCGCCAGGGTGGAGGGCGCCAGGGCCGCGTGGTTCTTGCCGTGGGCGAGCTGGGCGGCGCTGATCAAACGGCAGAGGTTGGCGTACCCCTGCCGGTCCCGAGCCAGCAGGGTCAGGTGGCTACCCCCCTCCAGGGTGACCTCCGCCCCGACGATGGCCCGTATCCCCTCCTGGAGGGCCACCTGCCAGAAGCGGACGGCCCCGTACAGCCCGTCGTGGTCGGTGATGGCCAGGGCCTCCATCCCCAGTTCCCTGGCCCGGGCCACAAGATCCTCTGGATGAGAGGCCCCGTCCAGCATGGAGTAGTTGCTGTGGCAGTGCAGCTCGACGTAATCCGAGTGATGAGTGATGAGTGATGAGTGATGAGTGGCCAACCCCGCAGGGGTCGGAGACGCCGCCGGCCCGCGGCTTTCCTCAGGCATAGATCCGCTCCATGAACCAGGAAGGGGGTTGGGGGGTTAGGTCTCTATACACCACGCACAGTTGCCCGCTCTCGGTGATCAGCCGGAAGTAGTCCCTGTAGACCTCGCGTCGCCACCACTCCTCTCGCACCCGCCACCGGTTGCACACCTCCCTCACCGGCTCCTGACGACCCGCCAGGAAGAGGACTGCCGGCCACCCGATCTCGTCGACCATCACCCGCAACGGGACCGCTGCGACCTTCTCCCCCTCCACCTCTGCCAGGGGGCGGATGGCTTCCTCCCCGAACTGCTCCTCGGCCCGCTGCAAGGCCCGCCGCACTTTCTGAAGGTTGCCGGCCCGGCTGCGGAACAGCCCCAGCTGCTCCTCCCCCCGGCTACCGAAGCCGGAGAGGGAGAGGCGGAGGGAGGAGATGCGGTCCCTCTCTCCCCGGCCCTCTCCCCCACAAGGGGGGAGAGGGAGATCTGGAAGCCCCTCCCTCCTCGTGGGGGAGGGGTTGGGGAGAGGGGCGATTCTTCCCAGCAGCCTCCCCACAGCCCGCATCAACTCCCCGGCCTCGTCCGTGGGCTCGTGGAGGGTGGTGGCGAGCCGGACCGACTGACCGCCAGAGAAGCCCAACTGGAGGACCACCTCCCGGCAGGCCAGGTATTCGGACCTCATCCGGATCGATAGCCTCTCGATCAAGGCAGAGGCGGTTGAGAACAGGAGGCCGGCCTGCTCGGTAGGTGGGTCGATCTCCACCACCTTCTCCAGGAGGCGAGGGGCCTCCCGGGGGACCAGCAGGGCGGCCTCTATCCCCCGGGCCAGCCGGTGGACCTCGACTCCCTCTGGCCCGAACTGCTCCCCCAGGGCGCCATCCGGCAGACCCGCCAGCTGTCCCAGGGTCCTGAGGCCCAGGAGGTCCATCCGGCGCCGCATCTCCTCCGAGCAGGGGAGCAACCCCACCGGCAAGGGGGCCAGGAAGGCGCGTTCCTTCCCCTCATTCACCACCAGAGCCGTCCCCGGCGCCGCCTGGAGGGCCGCCATCCGGGCCACGAACTTCCCGCTGCCTATTCCCACCCGGGGGCGGAGCCCCGTTCCCTCCTGCACCGCCGCCGCTATCCGTCGACCCAGCTCCCGGTCGGACCCGAAGAGCCGTTCCAACCCCTCTGCGTCCAGGTAGACGAGGACTGAGGACTGAGGACTATGGGCTGAGGAGTGCTGAGTGCTGGGTGCTGAGTGCTGAGTGCTGGGTGCTGAGTGCTGGGTGCTGGGTGCTGAGTGCGGAGTGCTGGGTGCTGAGTGCGGAGTGCTCAGTCCCCAGTCCTCAGTCCTCGTCTCGATGGTCGGGCTGAAGCCCTCCAGAACCTTCATCAACCGGTCGAAGGCCGCCCTGTACAGCTCCTCCTCCACCGGGAGGAAGACGGCCTCCGGACAGAGCCCCCGGGCCTGGCGGAGGGGCATCCCCTTGGCCACACCATAGGCGGCTGCCTCAGGGGAGCGGCTGCGCACCCTCTTGCGCTCGTGGGGCAGCCCCCCGACCACCACCGGCTGGCCGGCCAGCTCGGGGCGGCGGGCGAGTTCCACGGCGACCTCGAAGTCTGACACCAGGACGCAGGCGACCTTCATGGGCACCACCTAGAACGTATGTTCTAGGAGATTGTGCCACTGGCCTCCGGGGGTGTCAAGAACTTTGTTCCCGAATCTCGAACTCATCGGAGGGAAGGTGCCGAAGGAAACGATCACCGATCTCGAGTACGCCCTGCTGGGACTGCTGAGCGCCGCCCCCATGTCGGGCTACGATCTGAAGAAGGCCTTCGCCACGGCCCTCTCCCGCTTCAGCTCCAGCTCCGGCGGCCTCTACCCGGCCCTGAGACGGCTGGAGCAGCGAGGGCTGCTGGTTGCCCGCATCGAGAGGGAGGGCGAGCTGCGGGCCCGGCGGCTCTACCGGCTCACCGAAGCCGGGACTGCCGCCCTGGACGCATGGATCAGACAGCCCATCGACCAGGAGATGGTTGCCCGCAGGCTGGACCTGGTGCTGTTGCGCTTCGTGTTCCTGGAAGGGCGGGGCACTCGAGCCGAGGCTATCGCCTTTCTGGAGCAGCTCAAACACCAAGTCGTTCACTACCTGAGTCGTCTGGAGGCTCAGATGGAGTCGCTCAAAGCTGTGGCGACCCTGCATCAGCGGCTGGCCGCCCAAAACGGGGTGGAAGGCTACCGCCGCCAGTTGGAGTGGGTCGAGTACGCCCTGGCCGAGTTGCGCTCGGCGGAAAGGAAGCCATCGTGAAGACCGCTGTCATCCTCTCGCTGAAACTGGCCCTGCTGACCCTCATCCTCTTCGTCTTCTTCTCTGTGGGGTCGGCGGTGACCGGGCTGGGAGGCTCCATCCCAGTTGACGACCCGCCGGCCTCGATGCGGGCCCTGCTGGCCGTCTGCTTCCTGGACACTCTCGCTCTCAGCTACCCCATCCTCCGCTCCAGGTGGAACGGGTGGCCGCTCGTAGTATCGCTCGCCCTTCTCTTCTTCGGGGTGATGACCTTCCTGTCCCAGATCGAAACCGTCGTGTTCCTCGAGCAGTTGGTGAGCAGAGTGTCCCCCGACCTCGTTCCCAAGCTGCTGGTCCAGGGGGTCATAGTCGCCGTCCTCTTCTCCCCCCTGGCCGTCCTGGTTCACGGCAAGATGAGGAGGACCAAAGAGATGTCGACGCCCAACCCCCGGCTGGTCATGCCCTGGAGCGAGTGGGCCTGGAAGCTTCCCTCCGTCGCCATCGCCTACTACCTGATCTATATGTCCTTCGGGATGTTCGTCTTCATCCCACTGGCGGGGCCGGCCTTCCAGCAGTTCTACGCGGGCCTTCAGATGCCCTGGTGGATGCCCCTCTTGCAGATGGGGCGGGCTATGATCTGGACTGCCCTGGCGCTGCCGGTTATCCGGATGATGAGGGGCAGAGCCTGGGAGGCCGGACTGGCCGTGGCCCTGCTCTTCTCCTTGCTGATGGGCGATCTCCTGCTGCTCCCGAACGCCATCATGCCCGACAGGATCCGGATAGGCCATCTGGTGGAGCTGCTGACCTCCAACTTCCTCTTCGGGTGGGTCGTGGTGTGGCTGCTGCACCGACACCACGCCTCCTGGCGCGATCTGTTCGGCCTGCCTTCAGCGAAGGGTGTGGTCACCGTTCAGTAGGATGATCACCAGATCGAAGGATCGAGGCTTCAGGCGGGGTGGGAAAACCTCCATCTGAAACCTCGATCCTTTGGTGTCGACAACCGAGCGGCATAGGAAGAACGCTGTAGTAACGACTTCAGTCGTTCGTTCCCCGGCCGCGAGAAGGAGGACGAACGACTAAAGTCGTTACTACGAGGCAGCGGATTCTCTGGGGATTGTGCCCTACCGCTCCCGCTTCAGGGCGATGGCTCGCTTCGCCGCGGACACCACGTCGGCCACCCCCATGCCGTAGCGATCCAGCAGGGCGAGGTAGGGACCCGTCTCCGCGAAGCGGTCCTGGATCCCCACCCGGATCACCGGCACCGGAGCCCGCTCGGCCAGAACCTCCGCTACCGCCCCGCCGAGGCCGCCGACGACCGAGTGCTCCTCCGCCGTCACGATGCAGCCCGTCTCCCGGGCCGCCTCCAGCAGCAGATCCACGTCCAGCGGCTTGATGGTGTGCATCTCCAGTACCCGGGCGTCGATCCCCAGCCGCTTCAGTTCCTCGGCCGCCTCCAGGGTCCGGCTCACCATCACCCCCGTGGCCACCAGGGTCACGTCGCTACCCTGACGCAGGGTCACCCCCTTGCCGATCTCGAAGGGATGGCCGGCGTCGAACAGCACCGGCACCTCGTTTCGGTTCAGCCGCAGGTAGACCGGACCCGGGTACTCGGCCGCTGCCTTCACCGCCAGCCGGGCCTCGGTGGCGTCGGCCGGCACCACCACGGCCATCTCGGGCAGGCCTCGCATGGCCGCCACGTCGCTGATGGCCTGATGGGTAGGACCATCGAAGGAGTCGGAGAGGCCGGCGTAGTGGGCCGCCAGCTTCACGTTTACCCTGGAGTAGGCGATGCAGGTCCGGATCTGCTCCGCGGCCCGGAAGGCCAGCAGGAAGGCGAAGGTGTTGACGAAGGGGACCTTACCCCCCAGGGCCAGCCCGACGGCCACGTCCACCATGCCCGCCTCGGCGATGCCGACGTTGAAGAACCGGTTGGGGAACTTGCTGCCGAAGTAGTGGGACTGAGTGGAGGCCGATACGTCGGCGTCCAGCACCACCACCTCCTCGTTGACGGCGCCGTACTCGGCCAGTGCCTGGCCGTACGCTACGCGCACAGATTGCATCTCAGCCACGGTTCACCTCCGGATCTGCCAGCTCGGACATAGCCTGCTCGTACTGCTCCGGGCTCGGCGCCCGACCGTGCCACGCGTTCCTGTTCTCCATGTAGGAGACGCCCTTCCCCTTGACGGTGTGGGCGACGATGATGGTGGGCCTGGCGTGGATCTTCGGCGCCTCGTCCAGCGCATCCAGGATCTGGCGCATGTTGTGGCCGTCGATCTCGAGAACGTGCCATCCGAAGGCCCGCCACTTGTCGATCACCGGCTCCAGCGGCATGATGTCGGCCACCATGCCGTCCAGCTGGACGCCGTTGTAGTCCAGGATGGCGGTGAGATTGTCCAATCGATACTTGGCGGCCATCATGGCGCCTTCCCAGACGACTCCTGCCTGGATCTCGCCGTCGCCCAGCAGGACGTAGGTCCGGTAGCTGGCCCCGTTCAGCCGGGCAGCCAGGGCCAGACCGGCGCCGATGGCGACACCGTGGCCCAACGCTCCGGCGGTCATCTCCACGCCGGGGGTCTTGTTACGGTCCGGGTGGCCCTGCAGGCGGGAGTCCAGTTGCCGCAGCGTGGCCAGCTCCGACTCCGGGAAGAAGCCGCGCATCGCCAGGGTCGCGTAGAGGGCCGGCGCCGCGTGCCCTTTGGAGAGGATGCAGCGATCCCGCTCCGCCCACTGGGGTTGGCTTGGATCGATCCGTAGCTGGTGGAAGTAGAGGGCGGCCAGGTAGTCGGCGGCGGAGAGGGATCCGCCGGGATGGCCGGAGCCGGCGCCGTAAACCATGGTCACCACGGCGCGACGGATCGCCCTGGCCCGTGCCTCCAGGTCGAGGACGGCCTGCTCTGTATGGTAGTTGTGCCGGCCTGCCACCGGCTCTGTTGCCGATAAGGACATCTGGTTCTCCCTTCGCAAGGACTGAGGACTGAGGACTGAGGACTGAGGACTGAGGACTGAGTAAGGTTCCCCACTCAGTCCTCAGTCCTAGTAGCTCAGTCCTGAGAAATCGCTACAGCGGGCGCTCGCGGCGGACCGTCGCCATCAGATCCTCGGCCATGGTCTCCAGGGAGAAGGATGGCCTCCACCCCAGATCCTCGGCCGCCGCCTCGATGCTGAGGTTCCACTCCCAGGAGATCCTCCCCACCGCCGCCATATCGAGATCGGGCCGGAACTCGATCCTGGCGTCGGGGTAGCTCTTCCTGGCGACCTCCAGAAGCCCCACGGCCGTGGCCCGGCAGGTGCCGACGTTGTAGATCCGCCGGGGTGCCGAATCGGCGGTGGCGAGGGCCGCCAGGGCCCTGGCGGCGTCCTTGGCGTAGCAGATGGGGGTCGCCGCCTGCTCGTCCACCTCGATGACGTAGGGCTGCCCCAGGACGGCCCGCTCCAGGATCAGGGTGGTGTAGAGGGTGGCCGACCCCGCTGCTACCCGGAAGGGGCCCACGATGGCGGCCAGACGGGCGGCTCGGAAGTCCAGCCCGTAGCGGCGCTGGTAGTACAGCCCCAACTGCTCGGCCATGTATTTGCTCTGGCCGTACCAGGTGAGGGGCTCGATCGGCACGTTCTCGGTGATGGGCTGGGGCACGTTGGGGCCGTAGACGGAGATGGTGCTGGCGAAGACCACCCGCGGGATGCCGGCCAACCTGGCCGCCTCGAAGACGTTGTGGGTCCCGCCCAGGTTCACCCGCATCCCCAGCTCAGGGTCCTTCTCGCATCCCATGGTCACCACACCCGCCAGGTGGACGATAGCGCTGAAGGGGCGGCTCTTGGCGACTGCCACCACGGCTTCCCGATCGGTCACGTCGCCCTGAAGGAAGGTCGCCTCGGGGGGAAGGGGTAGGCTCGACGCGGGGTCCGCGGCCACCCGGTCGAAGGCCACGGTCTCTATGTCTCGGCTTATCAGCTCCCTGGCCAGCCACCGGCCGATGTAGCCGGTGCCGCCAGTGACGAGGATCGCCATCGACGTACCTCCTGCTCTGGACTCTCGACGCTGAGTTCGCTGGGTCAGTCAGCGCAGCGGTTCTCGAGGTGCAACTTCCAACGGACCTGGGGCTACGGCCCATCTCTTCCGGGATAGCGACCTCTTCCTAATTGATGCTACTCTCCCGGGACGGTGGTTATTATAGCTGCCCAGCCGCTTGTAGCCAAACTGTGTCTGGTCCAAATGCCGTCGAGGGTGCTGTCATCGAAGCTCGCCGGCCAGTCTCTCTCGGGCTGGCGCCTCCTGATGATGATGGCGGAGCACGAGGTCCATCACCGCATCAGGCCCGGGCGTAGCGGGCTTCCCCGGGCAGCGGAACGCCGGCGACCTCCAGGCCCGGGCGACATAGCTGCAGGGCGGGCGCGGTAGGCGGGAAGCGGTAGAAGAGCAGGTCTACTTCCGCCTCCCTCAGCGGCGGCGCTAGCTTGTTCTTGGCTACCTGGATCAGGGAACGGCACCCCATCACGTCCCGACCCCGCCGGATCCACTCCCTCCGCTCTATCCCCAGCCTCACCGAGGCGAAGAAGCGCAGGGCCTGACCCCCTTTCGAGGACTGAGGACTGAGGACTGAGGACTGAGCGCAGAGCGCTGAATCCTGGGCCCTGAGTGTTGAGTGCAGAGGGCAGAGGGCTGCCGGGAGCGCGGGCGTCCCGCCCGCCCGGTGCTGAGTGCTGAGTGCTGAGTGCTGTGCCTGTGCGTAGGGCCGAGGACGTAGGGCTGAGGGCTGAGTTGGAACGTAGGGCAGGGGCTTGTCCCCTGCCGCTCCTTCTGTCCACGTGGGCGCCGCCTCGGTGAGGAAGACGAAGGCGATCCCGTTCCTGTCCACCGCCGATACCAATCGCCGCAGCGCCAGCGAAAGTGATGAGTGATGAGTGATGAGTGATAAGGGTCGAGCACTCTCCTCGTCTCCCCGTCGCCCCGTCTCCCCGTCCCAGGTCCTCTGCAAATCGAGGATCATCAGTTGGATCCCCCCGCTGCGGGCCAACCGGATGGCCATCTCCAGCCCCTGGAGATGGCCGTCCGGCCTGGCTACCAGCAGGGATTGAAAGTCCACCCCCTGGGCCCTCATCTGCTCCGGATCCAGCCTCCGGCCCAGATCTACGTAGGCGGCTACCCCCTCGGACCGCTGGCACTGGACCACCAGATGGGCAGCCAGGGCCTGCTTGCCCGAGGAGTCCGGACCGAAGATCTCGCTGATCCGGCCGCAGGGCAATCCACCGATCCCCAGGGCCTCGTCCAGGGCGAGGAAACCGGTGGGGATCACCTCCACCTCGGGCTGGAGGGCGTCCCCCAGCCGCACCAGCGCCCCCCGCCCCCACCGCCCCTCGGCATCAGCGAGGAGCTTGGCCAGGCGAGGATCGAGGTTGGTTCTGGGTTCTGAGTTCTGGGTTCTGAGTTCTGAACCCATTACAGCACTCAGCACTTCTTAATTACCCCTCCACCGCCTTCTTTGCCCCGCTGTACAGCCCGCTGGCGCTCAGCCCCAACGCCAGACCCCACATCACCGCGTCCAGCCACACCTGGGATCCAGGCAACTGTTGGGCGGCCACGTACCCCACAGAGATCGCCAGCCCGCACCCGATGGCCAGCGGTGTCGCCCAGAGCGTATCGAGCCCAACCCTCTTCGCGGCCTCCACCAGGCCGATGATCAGTGGTATCGCCAGGACCCCAGCGTACTCGGTAGGCATCGCTCACACCTCCCCCTCTCGGTATCGTCTCACCAGATCCAGCAGCCGCTCCCCTGGGCACTCAGTGGCATTGCCGTCGGCCACCAGCTCGCCGTGGCCGACCACCGCCCGTCGCTCTACCCCGAATCTGCCCCTCAGAACGTCCAGGCGGCCCACCAGCGCCCTTTCCTGCACCTCGGTACCTTCCCATCCAGGCCCGGCATCTACAGCCAGGTTGTAGGCCCTCCTGTTCGCCCCACGGCACGCCCAGACCACATCCTCAGCAGGCCGCGTCACCCACACCCGCCCGCCCCTGGAGATTCGTTCGTGGTACATCAGACTGTAGCCGCCCTGCACCCCAGGCTCTTCTTCGTCCCAATCGGCGGCGATGTGGGCCAGCGCTTCCCTGCGGTACAGCTCCACCGGGTCGTACCCCTCAGAGAAGGGCGTCCCCGATCCGTCCCAGTGCACCACCAGCAGCGAGATCTCCCCGACCTCCCGCAGATCCAGCCGGTTCTTCAGCTCCACCGGCAGCCTCCCTACCAGATCGAGAGCCGAGGACTGAGGACTGAGGTCTGAGATAGACGGCTCAGTCCTCAGTCCTGAGTCCTCAGTCCTGGCCATCGCCGCCGGCAGGAACAGCGTCACGTTCCCCGCCGGCGAGTACCACATCAGCCCCCGGTCGGTCATCTGCACCACTGCCGCCTGGGTGCCCCATCCGAGCCCGTGCTCCTCCTCCACCGGCCGCCCGACCACCCCCGTCCCCAGCTCGGCAGCCACCCGCCGGAAGCCCTCAGTTCGGAACTCTGCCACCCTTCCCATCCCCCTTCTCAGCAGCCGCCAGCCGGCCGTTCCCGCCGATCGCCCTCACCGCGTCCACCAGGCGGGTCAGCGCCTCAGTGTTTCGCTGGACCACCTCCAACAGCATCTCCTTGTCAGCCCGCTCCACCTCCGTCTGCCGGGTCCGATCGGAGTTGAGCCACCTCACCACCACGTAGGCCAGCACCACGCTGACCCCGCCGTTGATGGCCACCTGCGCCAGCTCCGACATCCCCCACCTCCACACAGGACTGAGCTATGAGGTCCGAGGACTGAGCCGTCCATCTCATCACTCATCACTCGTCCCTCGTCTCACTCAGTCCCCAGCACTCAGCACTCAGCACCCAGCACTCAGCACCCAGCACCCAGCACTCAGCACCCAGCACTCAGCACCCAGCACTCAGCACCCAGCACTCAGCACCCAGTCCCCAGTCCTAACACTCCACCAGCCGGCACTTCGCCACCGTCTGCACCGCCCCGCCCACCAGCTCCCCCAGTGCCTCCTCCAGCCCCTCGAACCACACCGTGTACACTAGGCCGTCCAGATCCTCGAAGCTCACCACCTCACGGGCCCTCGCCGCCCATAGCTGACGGCTCAGCTCCACCCCGCTGAGCGCCTCCACCGTCCCATCCAGCAGCCGCAGCGGCACCCCGCCCGCCGGGATCCCCTCGCAGCGCACATCCATCGACCACCCCCGCTTGGCCCCCACCGCCGGCGCGTACTCCAGCCGGATCCCCGTCAGCACCGGACTCTCCGCCCCGCCAGGCCCCGCTAGCTCCACCCGCCAGGAGAGCCGTCGGCAGCTCGACCCCTCCCCGAAGTCGAATACCCTCCCGGTGGACCCCTCCACGTCGGAGGTCCCGAGGCTCACCCACGTCCCGGTCACGCAGTCCACCTTCAACAGGCCCACGGTCGGGGTCGCCGTCCCGGTCCCCGTCAGCACGACCTTCCACCGCAGCTGATCCCCGGGGTAGGCAAAGGCCAGCTCCACCCCGCTGGTCGCAGATTCCCAGCTCGCCCCGTCCGCGCTCAGGTAGAGCTGCAGGGCGCAGCCCGCCGGCATCGTCGACTCGACCACCGTCATCGTCGCCCGGGTCACGGTCCCCGAGCCCGGCACCGGCAGCACCGAGGAGACGGCCTCCCCCGTCGCCGCCCACAGCGGATCGAGCCCCACGTAATCGGCGCCGATCTCGGCCGGGTTCACGCTCCCTCCGGGATACGAGGACCTGAGCCCGAGGTACAACTTCCCGTCGGGTCCCAGGTAATCGGCCCATCCCTCGGTTGCCACCGTCTCGATGGTCCTGGCCGCCTCGCTGTCCCCTGCAGCCGCCGTGTTGCTACCCACGTAGTCCCAGCTGCCGGTCCGGTGGTTCCAGATCCGGAATATCACCCCCGGCGCAACGGTCCCGGCGCTGTCCCCCCTCCCGTAGGCCACGCCCCTGGGGTGGATCCCCGCGGGGTTGAGGCCCGAGAGGTCGAAGACGAACAGCTCGTGGGCATACAGCCCCGCCCCCGCGCCTCTCTGCACGGCCGCGGCCCCATCGACACCCGACACCGCCGAGTAGTCGCCGGCGGAGAACTCCCCGGCGAAGGCGCCGGGGGAGCTGTTGGGGTTGGGTGAGGTGAGCTTGTAGGCCAGGTGGGGCACGGTCAGGTTGCCAGGCAGCTTCCCGGCGAAGGTCTGCCCGGGCATCCCCTTCAGCCTCACCAGGGAGTCCTCCGTCCTCCAGTCCGCCGTGGTGGCGGCCGGGTTGCACCTGGCCAGGCCGTCGAAGTCCTCCAGGTACTGGTAGCTCTCCGACCCGTCCAGGGCGTAGGACACGGCCACAGACTCGCCAACGCCCAGCGGCTGGTGGCTCACGCTCACCCTCCGCAGCAGCTTCGGCTGGCCGGCATCGCCCCCGTCTATGTCGCTAAGCTGGGCGACCCCGCTCACCTGCAGCTGCAGGGGATCCCTCCGGTAGATGGCCCCGTCCCGGGCCAGGAACAGCTCCCCCTGGTACACGCTCAGAGCCCCCACCGTCCCCGCCGTCCCAACCGTCGCGGGGGTGCTCCACCCGAGGCGGCAGGACTCCATCTCCGCGTGGCCGCTCCCCCCACCTACCACCATCACGGGATCCAGCACGACCGCCGCCGGCAGCTTGCACAGCACCGCCGCACCCTGGGTCGGGTGCTCGTACCCCACGTAGAGCCGGCCGCCGCACACCGCCAGCCCCCGCAACGCCCCCGGCACCACCACGCCCTGGTCGGCCAGGTCGTAGGCCTCGACCAACCGTGAGCCGTCGAAGGCCCGCACCTTACCGCCCACGCCCGATCCACAGAACAGGAGGTTATCGAACACGGTCCACCCGGCAACGTAGTCATCCGAGAAGGCGGACACCTCGGTCCACTCCCCGGAGGCGCTCCGGCCGTCGTAGCAGAGGATCCTCCCCTGCGGACCGTTCCCGGCGTCGGAGGTGGCGACGAACAGCCGGCCGCCGTATACGGCCATGGCCTCCACACGGCCCTCCCGGGCACCGTGCAGCGCTGTGGCCGTCGTGCCGTCCCACTGGTAGACCTTCGCCTCTCCGGAGGGCATCCGGCACCCCAGGAACAGCCGCTGCACGCTCGCCTTCGCCGTCGCGTCCCACACCTCGCAGCTCGCCATGGCGGTGATCCCGGCCACCCCGGCCACGTCGAAAGCCGTGCTCCAACCCACGCCGTCCCGGACGAACACGCCTCCATCCGCGTCGCTGCCGGCGTACAGCTTCTCCCCGTGCCGGGCCAGCGACCCCATCGCCGCCTTCCCGGTGTCCCAGGCCATCGTCCAGGCCGACCCGTCGAAGGAGTAGATCTTCCCGGAGGATCCCGCCAGCGCGAAGAGCCTCCCGAGGAACGCCTCCATGGCCACGAATCGGGACTCCGGAGAGCTATAGGAGAGCCCCAGGCCGGGCGCCAGGGAGAGCTGCCCGGCGGTCCCGATCTCGACGCCTTGCCCGCCCCTCCATCTCCCCGTGTCCCCGCTTCCCCGCGTCCCCGCGTCGGCCACGCGCTGCCCGTCTCCCCGCCGCCAGTCCGCCTGCGACCACTCCCGCCAGCCGAGTGCTGAGTTCTGGGTTCTGGGTTCTGAGTTCGCGCCTACGGCCGACCGGCGGTAGCTGCCGGGCTTCACCAGAAACCCCTGCCCCCCAATGCTCACGTGGTACCTGCCGCCCATCACCCCTCCAGTTCTGAGTTCTGAGTTCTGAGTTCTGGGATCCCACTCAGAACCCAGAACCCAGAACCCAGAACCCGTCATCACGTCCTCAGTCCCCAGTCCTCACAGGTAGCTTGCCGCCCCGATCACCACGGCCACCCGGTCCGCCGCCACCGCGAACCCCACCACCTGCAACACGCTCCCAACCCCGCTGGGGTACGTCGACTGGATCCCCCCCGGCGTGGTCAGGCTCAGGTACTCGGTCTCGCCCGGCGTCAGCCCGGCAAAGCCCCCCACCTCCCCCATCAGGTGCATCGACCCCACGTCCCCGCTCCTATAGGAGGCTGCCGCTATCCCAGCGGCCTCTATCGGGGCACCCGCATTCCCGCTGGCCCTCACCAGCTTCCCGGCGCTCCACCCCACCAGGTCACCAGCCTTCACGCTATCCCCGTACGGTACATCCGGCACCGTCAGACCACCCCTAACCAGCTTGCCCATCCTTCACCTCCAGTTCTGAGTTCTGAGTTCTGAGTTCTGGGATCCCACTCAGAACCCAGAACCCAGAACCCAGAACCCGTCATCACGTCCCCAACACTCCGATCAGCTTCCCGCACCTCAGCTGGTTGAACAGCGCGAGGCCGCAGTACCACCGGATCCTGACTCTGCTCGCGTCCTTCGTCTCCAGCTGACCCACGTCGATCACCTCGATCCCGCCGTTCTGCAGGCCCGACAGGGCCTCCTCGGCGGCGAAGCTCAGGGCGTAGATGCTCGAGCAGACGCTGCTCGTCCCCTGGGTCTCGGCATCGCTGATCCAGTCGCTCACCTCCACCGGGATCCCGTCGTAGAGCATCACCTGCCGGCCGTAGCTGCTCTCCCCCCGCTCCACGTAGTGGGCGCTCGCCTGCAGCAAGCTCTTCAGCTTCCGCCGGCTCCGCTTGCTCATCAGCAGCACGTCCGGCTTCCCGGCCTTCACCCTGTCGATCAGGTCGTCCAGCATGGCCGTGGTCAGGCTCGCCCCGTTGGCCCCTGCCGTCACGACCTGATCGACGTTGGTGATCAGGTTCTTGACCCCGTTGAAGGAGTTGGGGTCCGTCGCCGTGCTCCCGTTGACGAAGGTGTCCTCGAACTTCTGGGCCACGGCCTTCGACTTCTTGGCCACCTGGATGGCCCTCTGGTCCTGGACGTTGCTGGCCGTGCGCTGGATGAAGTTATCCACGTCGGCATCCCCGCCCAGGATGGCCAGGGTGGCCGACTGCTGGGTGAAGGTCGCCGCGCCCTCGGCCCAGGTGGCGTTGACCGCGTAGAAGTCCGCCGAGCCCAGGGTATTCTCCTGGACGTACTTGTAGCTGTTGCCCTCGATGGTCATGAAGGGCAGCAGCTGCAGGATCGGCGAGTCCTTGATGATCGTCTCGATGACCCCACGCTGGAGAACGTCCGTCGCCAGCTTGGCAGCCTCAGTAAGCAAAAGTGCCATCCCTCACCTCCAGTTCTGGGTTCTGCGTTCTGCGTTCTGGGATCTGAGTTATGAAGGTTCAACCCTCGCTACTCATCACTCATCACTCATCACTCGTCTCACTCAGTCCTCAGTCCTGTGTCCTCAGTCCTCAGTCCTCAGTCCCTAGTCCTCAGTCCTACTCCCGTTTGAGCCCGTGCGCGATCTTCTCCAAGGGGCTCATCCCCTCGACGTTGGGACCCTGGCGAACCGGGTTGCCGGCCGGAACCTGGGCGGACGCCACTTCCGCCAGAGCTGCCGCCCTGGCCGCTTCGAAGGCGCGGCGGGCTACCTCCACCGACTCATCCAGTTCCACGATGGTGGAACCCGCCACCAGCTCAGGCACCACTTTTCCGGCGTTCTCCGCCAGCAGCACTCGCCGGTGGGACTCCAGCCATCGGGTCCGGGTCTCTTCCACCTCCCCTCGCAGCCGCTCGATCTCGATCCGGGGGTCGGGGGCCTGGGGGGCGGTTGAATCCCCCTCGCCCAGTCCCCCCGTCTCCCCGTCCAGAATTGCCTCCTCCATGCTTCTCACCTCCTTTCGTTCCGCTACATCGCTGGTTGTCGAAGGCAGCGCCCTCGGCCTGGTAGTAACGACTTCAGTCGTTCGTCTCCCTCGTACAGAAACGACTGCAGCCGTTGCTCCGAGAGTAACTCGGTCCCCGAGGGCGACCTGATCGCCGGCAGGAGCCAGCTCCTACGGGGCAGCCACCAGCCTGCCGGTCCTGACCCTGGCTGTCCGCACCCGGATCCCCTTCTCGTACTGCTGCCGGTAGAGGACAGCGGTGGTCTCGGCCGGCCGTCCCGCACGCCCCTCGAATCGCTGCCGCTTGGCCTCCTCGGTGGACAGACTCTGGAGGACCCCGGCGCAGGCGAAGGCCAGCAGCAGGTCCTCGTCGGCGGCAGGCACCGTCGACGGATCCCCGTCGGCGTTCAGGTTCGCGTGGGGCGCCAGGTAGCGCACCCCAAGGGACAGCCCCGATTCCGTCGGGGCGGGCTGGAGGATCAGCCTTCCACCGTAGACCTCGTACCGCGATCCACCGGCGCTACTGTCCCAAAGGGGCGACTGGCAGTCGCCCTGGCCGGTCGCCCCTGTAACTCCCGTCACCGCCAGGCAGTCGGCCGGTAGGTCGTACTCCCCCTGTCCCGCCACGATGGTTACCGTGGTCTCCCGCTGCCTGGGGAGGGCGCGACCGTAGTCCCGTATCGCGTCGTTCAGCTGGAGGTCCAGGGCCGCGTCGCTCCAGAGGTAACCCTCGGCCGCGTTATCGTTTAACAGCACTCGCAGCGCCGCTCGCAGTTCCGCCAGAGTCGACATAACGATCCTCCATGTGATTGATGTAGGGCGGGGTCTTGTGTCCGCCGCCGGAACAAACAGGATGTACAGGATAGGCAGGATATGAAGACTTAACGGCAGACCCTATCCTGGAAATCCTGTCTATCCTGTTCCTTCCCCGTCACCCCGTCTCCCCGTCCGTAGCCCCTGCCTCTTCGGCAATCCTCTGCATCTCCGCCTCCGGGTTCTCCTCCCCCAGCCGGTCCATGGCCGTGCGGCGGGACCGGAGTCCGGCCGACACCAGGGCCACGTTGTTGCGCACCTCGGCCTCGCTATCGGTGGGCAGCAGCGGTGGCCAGATCACCCTGGACCGGTAGGGAGCGAAGCCACCCAGCCCCTTCAACTCCGCGATCCGCAACAGGTACCGGTTGCGCCGCCGCAGTCCGGCGTTCCACCAGGCCCGCTTCCGCAGGGTCTTCTGGATCAGCGGCTGAAGCTCCGTCTCCAGCGCCACCCCGCTCAGTAGCCGGCCCGAGTCGCCGAAGGCCGTCTTGGGGGTTTCGGCCACGTCGTGAAGCGCCCTCATCACTCGCTCGACGTGCTCGCCGACGGTCGGGGCCTGCCCCCGCCACTCCAGCAGTTCCACCTCCGCCCCCTCCGGGATGTCCCACACCGTCCCCGGCCCCACCGCCAGGTTGCTGTGCTCGCTCACCCCCTTGAAGATCACCGGCGGATCGCTGTGGAAGCGGATCACGTCGGACATGTCGCTCATCCGCTCGTTCAGCTCCCTGTTCAGGGGCACTACGTCCTTCAGGTCGGAGACGCCCCAGAACTCGTTGGCCGGCCGGGCGTTGGGGATATGGACGAAGGGGATAAACCCGTAGGGGTTAGCCGTGCGCACCGCTTCCCGGTCGCCCACCGTCAGCGCGAACTCCGTCGGCGTCCACTCCTCCGTTACCTCCACGACGGGACGCGGGGACGCGGAGAAGGCGGGACGCGGAGATATGGGGCCCTTCTCCGTGTCTCCGCGTCCCCGTGTCCCCGCGTCATCCCAACGCAGGGCGGCCTCCTCCGCCGGCAGCCGGTAGACCAGGTAGACGGAGAGCAGGGCTGAGGGATCGTCGCCGGCCCACCGGGGAAAGAAGGTGAAGGGGTCGATGTTCACCACCCGTATCCCCTCCGTCCCCTGACCCCCGGCCCCCGGCCCCCAGAACAGCTTGAACACCGTGTCCCCCAGGATCGCCCCGTTCAGGGCCCCCTGGACGTCCACTGCCTCCAGGTCGTTCTCCTCGTACACCCGGTAGAGCAGTTCCTCGGCGGCAGCCGCCCGGGCCTGCTCCTCTGGTGAGGGGCCGGCCGGCGGGACGGCGAAATTGATCCCCCGCCCCAGCAGATAGGAGACCCCCTTGTCCACGATGGCCCTGGCGTAGTTCAGCACCAGGTTGCTGCGACCCTGCCGCGGCTTAGCCCACTGCCGGCCGTTGTAGAACTCCAGGTACTCGGCGTAGCGGCGGAGCCGGGCCTGGTCGGCCGCGGCCAGGGCGTTGCCCAGGGTTGCCGCCGAGGGCTGGGTGGGGTTGGGCAGGGGGCGCAGCGCCATCACAACCCTCCCGCCAGGAATAGGAGGAGGACCATGAACCCGATGAACAGCAGCAATCCCAGCAGGTCCTCCACCAGCTCCCAGCCCTCGTAGCTCACCTCTTCTGCCATCCTGATCTCGCCGTACCTTCTCACCCTTTCGGATCTCCTTTCAGCCATCGATAGCCCGTGACTCAGAAGCCATAGGTCGTGCTTCATCCTTCGCCTTCCGTGGGATTACCTTTTGGACCTAACCCCCTACCCCCTTCCCCACGGGGGAAGGGGGAGCCCTCATTACTCATCACTCGTTACTCATCACTCGTTACTCATTGCCCGCCGTCCCGTGGCCCGCCGGACGCCGGCCACCCCTGCCGCCTCCACCGCCAGGGCCGCCGACATCAGGAAATCGTCGTGGCCTCGCTCGGGCGGGACGTAGAAATCCATAGCCTGGTTGGCCCCCACGGCGTAGCGAGCCTGTTCCATCTGGAGCCAGAACCCCCGGCTTTCCGGGGAGCCGTCCTCTCGATACATCTTGAATCGACCGGCGTTGACGGCCCCCAGGAAGTCGTAGGCCAGCTTCGACTTGCTGGGCGCGGAGAAGACGAAGGGGACCACCACCTGCCGGCCCAGGGCCGAGGCCAGGAAGCCGGACACCCCGGCCCCCACGCCGGTGGCGTCCACCACCACCTTCCGGCACTCCCACACGTTCCGCAGCAGGTCCAGCATCTGGGAGTACTGGTCCCGGTGCTTCCGGCCCGTCCAGTAGTAGTGCTCCACCACCTTCAGCCGCGGTTCCAGCACCAGATCGGAGATGGTGGACCAGTCCAGTTCGGCCACGGTGATGACGGTGGAGTCCTTGCGGGGCTTCAGGGAGCGGAGGGCGGCGTCGGCCGCCTCCTCGTCCTCCCCCGCCAGATCGATCCCCGCCACATACTCCCTGCCGGATACCGGAAGGTGGCAGCGGGGGTGATCGCCCTGCATCTGGGCCCGCTGCTGGTCGCTCAGGAAGCCCGAGGCCCCGGCCAGCGTCTCCAGGCAGTACTGGGTCCGCAGGATCGGATGATCCGCGCCTAGGCGGGCGATCTCCCCCTCCACGTAGTGGCCGTAGTCCGGGTTGAAGGCGGCGACCCGCTGCCAGTCGTACTGGAAGTGGCGCCGCACCCCGTCCCTGGCCTCCAGGGCCAGGTTCAGCTGCTTCTGCTCCTCCAGCAGGGTGTCGGCGGTCCACGAGGTGCCGTACAGGACGGTGGTGACGTTGGTGGTGGCGCCCATGGGGCGGAACTCCTTGGCGTACTTCTCCCGACTAACGTCCTGGGCCTCGTCCACCTCCAGCAGCAGGTGGGCTGTGGCTCCCACCACGTTGCTGGACTCCTCGGCGGAGAAGAACATCACCGAGGCTTTTCCCAGGGTCATCATGTAGCCGTAGCTAGACCCCCACCGCCCCCGGTTCCAGGGGTTGTCGAGGACCTGCCCCAGCCGTAGCTTGGAGTTGACGATCTGGGGCTTGAAGGTGGGCGCGCACTTGACGATGTTCCCTCCCCTCCGCTGGAACAGGTTCAGGAGGAACAGCTCCAACTGGGCGCTCAGCTCGTTCTTGCCCGCCTGCCTGGCCATCATCACGGTGAAGGTGAGTCCTTTCCGGTGGAGCACCGAGTCCACGATCGCCCGGGCGGGCTCCAGCTGGTAGGGACGCAGCGGCCTGCCCGCCACGTAGCGGCTGAAGAGGGCGGGGTCGGTGAGCAGCCGTTTGAGCAGGGTGTGGTAGCGATCCTCTCCATGGCGGCCCAGGGCCTCCACCTCCCATCCCCATTATAGAACGTTTGTTCTAGTAGCTTCTACAGATATACGCCACCGAGGGAGCCGTTTTGTCCGGCAGTTGGTGGGGAAGAGGTTTCGTGTACAATCGCCGTGAAACGGAATGACGGGGTCCGAGACGAGAGGAGGAAGGTCAGGTGGCTAGCGGACAGCAACGGCAGGACGTGCGGGTGGGCGCCAGGGTGCGCATCGTCGAGAAGCAGAACCAGCGGATGGGCGTCACCACCGAGGGGGTTGTCAGGGAACTGCTGACCAGGTCGGCCTTCCATCCCCACGGTATCAAGGTGCGGCTGGAGAGCGGCCAGGTGGGAAGGGTGAAGGAGATCCTATAGGCGGCTACTGGCGCACCGACTGTCGCTGATGGAGTATATCCCGCAGACTGCGAGGCTCTCTCGTGACTGGGAGCACCGCCATGTGGTCGGCGGTCTTGACCAGTCTGATCTCGACACCGGCGAGCCATTCCACCGAAGGGTTTCCCAGTTCTCTTCCGACAACCAGGAACAGATCCCTGGCTCGGGAGAGGCCAAGTTCCAGGCACACCGAGTTTTCCCCGAGAGAGCGTGCCTGGGCGACCAGCCTTCTCGCCTCCTGAAAGGTCTGCTGCGCCTGGTTATCTGCCAGCAGCTTTGCCCAGATCCTGGACGTCTCCTCTTTGGTCAGACTCGCTACCATCGGTTCCCCCTTCAAGCCCTGCCATGTCATCAGCCATATGATCGGGAATCGGATCGAAGGGAGCCATGGACGAAGGTCCCGATGAGAGCGGGCCGGCAGACCAGCATTCCATCGCCAGAGGTCTCTTGTGCCTACCGGGTTTGGCCGTCGATCAGGACCTTGCCGTCCGACAGCTTGACGCTATTCAGGTCGATCCCCACGTCCAGCGCGTTCAGATCCTTGCCGCCCATCGCTGTCTCGGCTTGTTGGACGAGCTGCTCCTTCACCGGGTCGGGTACCGGCAGTCCGGCGGCCTTCAGGGAAGTCACGTCCACGTTCAGGAGTCCCCCGCTGGTCCCGACCTTTACCTGGGCCTCGATGGGGACCTCCTGGCCGCCCAGGCTGGCAACGCCGGTCACGACCGCGCTGTCCTGCTGCAGCTTTACGTCCACGTTCTTGATGGGCTTATCGTCGCCTGGGATGGAGGATAGCTCCTGGGCTACCTTGGCATTCACCTCTTCCTGGGTCAGCTCCAACGAGACCGGCTGTTTCGACCCGCTCTTAACCTGAGTCTCGAGGCTGCCGACCTTCTGATCGAAGCTGGCGGCGTTCTTCGCCGTCTGCGTGGGCGTCTGCGTGACCGTCGTGGGTTGGACGGTGGGCTTCGGGGCGGAGAGAGTTTGATATCCGAGGAAGGCGCCTCCCACCAGGAGGGCCAGCAGGATTAGACCACCAAGAGCTTTCACGGCTTTCACCTTTCCCTTGAGACTGAAGGATGAGCATAGTCATATGATACCTGGCCAGCAACTTGATGTCTTCCGCCAGACCCTTCGAGGCGAAGACTGGACTTGGAGACGATAATCCGTCAGAATCAAATGAGTACCGAGGGCTTGCATTCCTTGGCCGCCGTGCGGCCCCCATTTTCCGATGAGAGAGTTTTCGATGGCTTCAAAGACGTTGCCCTTCACCAAGGAGCAGATCGCCGGGATCCTGGAGCAGTATCCCACCCCCTTCCACATCTACGACGAGGCGGCCATCCTGGCCAACGCCCGCCGGCTGAAGGCTGCCTTCGCGGGGCTCGAGGGCTTCAAGGAGTACTTCGCCGTCAAGGCGCTGCCCAACCCCTTCATCCTGAAGATCCTGAAGGAGGAGGGTTTCGGCACCGACTGCTCGTCCCTGCCCGAGCTGCTGCTCTCCGAGCGGGTCGGCATCCTGGGGGAGGACATCATGTTCACCTCCAACGACACGCCGCCCGAGGAGTTCGTCAAGGCTCGAGATCTGGGCGCCATCATCAACCTGGACGACGTCAGCCACATCCCCTTCCTGGAGAAGACGGCGGGCATTCCGGAGTTGATCTGCCTCCGCTACAACCCGGGTCCCCTCAAGAAGGGCAATGCCATCATCGGCCACCCCGAGGAGGCCAAGTACGGCTTCACCCGGGAGCAGCTGTTCGAGGGCTACCGGATGCTGCAGGAGAAGGGGGCCAGGAGGTTCGGCCTCCACACCATGGTGGCCTCCAACGAGCTGGACTCCAGCTACTTCGTCGAGACGGCCGCCATCCTCTTCGACCTGGTGGTGGAGATCCACCAGAAGCTGGGGCTCCGCTTCGAGTTCATCAATATCGGCGGGGGCATCGGTATCCCCTACCGGCCCGAGCAGGAGCCCGTCTCCTACGAGAAGGTCGCCCAGGGGATTCAGGAGGCCTACCAGGAGAAGATCGTCAAGAACGGCCTGGCGCCGATAAAGCTGTTCATGGAGTGCGGCCGGATCATCACCGGTCCCTACGGCTACCTGGTGACCACGGTCCGGCACATCAAGAACAGCTACAAGGACTACGTGGGGCTGGACGCCTGCATGGCCAACCTGATGCGGCCGGCCATCTACGGGGCCTACCACCACATCACCATCCTGGGGAAAGAGAGCCAGCCGGCAGCCCACCAGTACGACGTGACCGGCTCCCTCTGCGAGAACAACGACAAGTTCGCCATCGACAGGATGATGCCGGAGGTGGAGCGGGGCGATATCCTGGTGATCCACGACACGGGAGCCCACGGCTACTCCATGGGCTTCAACTACAACGGCAAGCTGCGCTCGGCGGAACTGCTGCTGCGGGAGAACGGCGAGGTCGTACCGATCCGGCGGGCCGAGACCCCCAGCGACTACTTCGCCACCCTGGACTTCGATGCCCTGCAGGATTTCCACTAAGAACCGCTAACAAGTCCAGTAGGCGGGGTTGCCTCAACCCCGCCGTCGAGACTGACCGACGGGCGGGTTGGGGCAAGAATGCTGCCAGCAAGCCCCGTATCGGTAGTAGACCCCATCTTGCCGATCCCATGAACCATGCCACGAAGGCGAAGAGGGCTGCCGTTTTGGGGTGAGTTGAAGGTCTGATTGGCCGTGGAGAGGTTGGGAGTGCCGGGCTGGTACTGGTTGTGCAGGTTTCTTCTTCGCCGGCCTGCCGGCCATGGCTCGGCCGGCTCGAGCCAGCCCAGGATGTCCATCGCAGGTGACAGAAGGCGCTGTCCAGGTCCGCGAAGCTCGCGTCTCGGGGGAGGCCGCAGATGGAGGACGACCGCAAGACGAAGGAGCAGCTCCTGGTGGAGCTGGCCGAGGCTCGCCAGCGCATCGCCGAACTCGAGGCTCACGGGGTCGAGCCTGGGAGGGGCTTGTCCGCTGCGGAGGTGGAAGCTGCCCTGCGGGCCCTGCCCGACCTCTTCTTCCGGGTCGGCCCCGACTTCATCATCCTCGACTACAGGGTGGGGCGCCTGACCGATCTGCCCCTCCCTCCCGAGCCCATCCTCGGGAAGCGGACACGGGACGTCCTTCCCGTCAAAGTAGCCCGACTGCTGGAACGAGCCACCCTGAAGGCCCTGAAGGACAGGGCGATGGTTCCCCTGGAGTTCACCCTCGAACTTCCCCAGGGCGAGCAGATCTACGAGGCGAGAGTGGTGCCTCTGAGAGAAGATCAGGCCGTCCAGGTGATCCGGAACGTCACCGACCGAAGACGGGCCGAGGAGGCACTGAAAGCCGCCAACCGGTCCCTCCAGATCTACGCCCGGCTGGTCGAGAGCTCCCCCGATCGGATCTCCGTGGTCGATCGCCACCACGTCTTTTGCATGGTGAACCCCACCTACGCCCGGATGCAAGGCCGTCCGGCCTCCGACTTCGTGGGCCATCCCGTCGCCGAATTCTTTCGCCGGGAGGAGTACGAGAGCCTGATCCGTCCCAACCTGGATCGCTGCTTTGCTGGGGAGTCCGTCCACTACCAGGCCTGGTTCACATACCCGGTGCCCGGCCGGCGCTACATGGACGCCCGTTACTACCCGCTCGTCGAGCGAGGCCGGGTGGACTACGCCGTCCTGCAGATCCGTGACGTCACCGAGGCTCACCTGGCGGAGGAGCAGCTTCGGGAGAACGAGGAGCGTTTCCGGCTGATCGTCGACAACTCCCCGGACACCATATACCACCAGGATCGCGACCTCCGATACATCTGGATCTTCAACCCGGTGTCTCCCTTGACCGAGGCGCGGGTGCTGGGGAAGACCGATTTCGATCTCTTCTCCCCCGAGGATGCGGAGCGGCTCAAGGAGATCAAGCGAAAGGTGCTGGAGACCGGGGTGGGGGATAGGGTTGAGGAGCACCTCATCGTCGACGGGATCGAGCACTGGTTGGAGGTGGCGCTGCAGCCTCGAAGGGACCAACGGGGCGAGATCGTGGGGCTGTGGGGCTACTGCCGGGATATCACCAATCGCAAGCGGGCAGAGGAAGCGCTGCGGGAGAGCCAGGAGCGGTATCGCAACCTGGTGGAGACCACCAGCGATTGGGTGTGGGAAGTGGACGTGGATACCGTCTACAGCTACGTGAGCCCTCGGGTTCGAGACCTTCTCGGCTATTCCCCTGAGGAGTTGCTGGGCAGAACCCCCTTCGATCTGATGCCGCCCGAGGAGGCTCAGCGGGTGGAGGAAGGCTTCTGGCCGACCCTGGCCGAGCGTGAGCCCTTCCGCTTCCTGGAGAACGCCAACCGCCACAGCGATGGCCACCTGGTCGTGCTGGAGACCAGCGCGATCCCGGTCTTCGACGAAGCCGGCAAGTTCTATGGCTACCGGGGTATCGATCGGGACATCACGGAGCGGAAACAGGTGGAGCGGCTACGGGAGGAGTACCTCTCCCTCATCTCTCACGACCTCCGAGCCCCCCTTGCCGTCATCATGGGGCAGGCCGACTGGCTCCGCCGGCTGCTGGAGAAGAGGGGGCTGGAGCGGGAAACCGGCAGCGCCGAGTCCATCCTGAAGGGCGCCAGGCGGATGAACTCCATGATCCAGGACCTCGTGGAGTCTGCCCGCCTGGAGGCCGGGCGGATGGAGATGCGCAAGGAACTCGTCAACCTGCCGGAGCTGGCCTCCGAGGTGATCCAGCGGGTGGGCACCCTCCAGGAACGGGCGAGGTTGCAGTTGGAGCCTCTGGAGTGGGTTCCACCTGTCCCGGCGGACCCGGAGCGGATCGAGCGGGTGTTGATGAACCTGATCACCAATGCCCTGAAGTACTCGCCGGCGGATAGACCGGTGATGATTCGGGTGAGACATCGGGATGGGGAGGCCCTGGTATCGGTGACGGACCAGGGCCTGGGGATCCTTCCCGAGGACATGCCCTTTCTCTTCGAGCGTTTCTTCCGGGCGAAGACGGGGAAGAAGGCAGAGGGGCTTGGGCTGGGCCTCTACATCAGCCGCCTGATCGTGGAGGCCCACGGGGGCCGGATCTGGGCGGAGAGCCAGGTGGGCAAGGGGAGCACCTTCTTCTTCACCCTGCCCATGGAGGAGATCCCGCAACGCCCGTAGGCGCGCTCGTAGTAACGACTTCAGTCGTTCGTGCCTCGTGGCCCGCCTGAGGACGAACGGCTGAAGCCGTTACTACAGTGGGAGATCCCCGTAACGCAGCCCGTACATTTGCCGTTCAACCAGCGACTATTACTCTCGAAAGGGATGTGAATCCGCGGCAACACTCGCTTCAGGAGAGATAGGATGCAGAAGGTACATGCTCATTGGACTAGGATTGGGAGAACACGCTCGGCACTGGTAGCCGGGACGGCTGCCTGCGCTATCTTCGCGGCGGCCCTCGTTCCCGCGGTGGCCGCGCCGGAGGGCACCGATCCCACCCCCACGGCAACGGCTACCGTCGCCCAGCAGGCTCCCGAGAAGGTGCGGGACAATCACCAGCGGCTGGAGAAGCTGCTCCAGCGGGAGCAGAAGGAGTTGGATCGGGAGCAGAAGGTGCTCACCCGTGCCAACGACGTCATCTCCAAGACCCAGGATCGCATCAACAACCTGAAGTCCAAGGGCCAGGACACCTCTCACCTCGAGGCTGCCCTGTCCGGCTTCCAGAATGACGTCAACTCCGCTCAGAACAGCTACAACTCGGCTAAGAGCACCCTGGATGCCAAGACCGGCTTCGACGGCAACGGCCAGGTGACCGACGTTACCCAGGCGAGGAACACCCTGAACACCGCGCAGAAGGCGATGCAGCAGTTCCGGCAGGCCGCGAGGCAGGCCACCAGGGATTTCCGCACGGCCAGAAGCCATCTAACCCAGGAAAACCGGCTCGCCCGCGAGCAGAAGCAGCTGAGTGCTGAGCAGAAGCGACTGGACCAGGCCAACAAGACGGCCACCAACACCCAGAGCTTCATCGACAAGCAGAAGTCCAACGGCAAAGATACCTCGAAGGTAGAGGCAGCCCTGGGCGACTTCAAGACGGCCATAACCTCAGCTCAGGGCAGCTTCGACTCCGCCAAGAGTACCTTGGATGCGAGGGCAGGCTTCGACGGCAACGGCCAGGTGACCGACGCTGCCCAGGCCAGGGGCACCCTGCAGACCGTGGCCAAGGCCTTCCAGCAGATGAACCAGACCCTGGGGCAGGCCGGCAGGGTCCTGCGCCAGGCCATCAAAGACTTCCGAGCGGCCAATAAGGCGTAGCCCTGCGGACAGGTCAAACCTCGCTTCGTACACTGGTAGGGGCGAAGCCTTCGCCGGGCGAAGGCTTCGCCCCTACTCCGTTTCTATCAGCGCCTGGACGTATTGTCAGCAGTGCTCAGTTCAGCGTCGCCTCGGGGCGGATGGCGGATGACCGCCGCTGGAAGGAGGGCCTCCTGGTCGACGGGACTCTGGGGCGTATCTCCCTCTCCTGGACCGAGACCGGCGTCGTGCTGCCGGGCCATGGCTGCCGCGGCAAACGCCGCCCCAGGGCCCGCTCGATCTGCCGCCACTTGGGTCCGTCCTCGGGGGTCAGCAGGGTGATTGCCACTCCCTCGTGCCCCATCCGGCCCGTCCGGCCGGCCCGGTGGGTGAACATCTCTGCCGACTCGGGCAGTTCGTAGTTGATCACCCCTTCGATGCCCTGGACGTCCAGACCCCGAGCCGCCACGTTGGTCGCCAGCAGGATCTGTACTCTGCCCGATCGGAAGCTGGACAACACCCGCTCCCGGGCACTCTGGTCGAGGTTTCCCTGCAGCGCTGCCACCGGGTAGCCCCGGCGGTTGAGGTCGCGGGCCAGCCTCTCTACGCCATGTTTGGTCCGGCCAAACACCAGGACCGGGCCATCGCCTCGGTGATCCAGGATCGTGCAGAGGGCCTCCAGTTTGGCATCGGCGGCCACCTCGAACACCACCTGCTGGATCTCAGGGACTGCCTCGCTGTCGCTGTCCACTCGGACGGTGACCGGGTTGTGAAGGTGTCGCCTGACCGTCGACATGATCCATTCCGGCACCGTGGCGGAGAAGAGGACCGTCTGCCGCTCCTCGGGCATCATGGAAAGGATCTTCTCCACCTCAGGCGCGAAGCCTCTGTCCAGCATCTCATCGCCTTCGTCCAGGACGAAGATCCGCAGATGCTGGGGCAGCAGGTTCCCCTGCCACAGGTGGTCGAGGACTCGCCCCGGCGTGCCGACGACGATCTGTGCCCCGTTCAGGAGCGCCTCCCGCTCGGGTTCCAGGGGCCTGCCGCCGTAGGTCAGGGTTGTCCATAGCTTGTGAGGCTCGGAGAGCCGCTCCATCACCGCGGCCACCTGAATCGCCAACTCTCGGGTGTGGGTGATGATCATGGCCTGAATCCCGCGAACGTTGGGGTCGCACCCCTCGACGATGGGGATGCCGAAGGCGAGGGTCTTGCCGGAGCCGGTGCGGGCCTGTCCGACCACGTCCAGCCCCTGCATGATGGGGGGGATCCCTTGAGCCTGGATGGGGGTGGGGATGGAAATCGCCATCCCCTCCAACGCGGCCAGGGTCTCCGGCCGCAGACTAAGTTCAGTAAAGGAAGCTACCGGATCTACCAACGGCTGCGGCTGCTCCTCTGGGACTCGAAGCAATCGGAGCAGTAGACGGGGCGGTCGCTTCGGGGCTCAAAGGGCACCTGAGTATCCTTGCCGCACTGGGCACAGACGGCGGGGAACATCTGCCGCTCTCGTCGATCGGAGCCGCCACCACCCTGGCTGCGCTTGCGGGCAGCCCGGCAGTCCGGGCACCGGGTGGGCTCGTTGGCGAACCCCTTGTTGGCGTAGAACTCCTGCTCACCGGCGGTGAACACGAAGCTCATTCCGCAGTCCCGGCAGGTTAGGGTCTTGTCTTGCATCTCGCGCTGACTCCTTAGGTCAGAGAAATTGGGCTGGTCGGTCAGCGCGACAAGGGAAGGGGGGAAGGGAAGGACCAATAGGCCCTACTCCAAGCCCAGCCGAAGTAGCAAACTGCCGATTCCTACCACTGTTGGCAGTATAGCACAGGCCGTGCTAATGTGCCATTGTGTATTTGCTCTGAAAGCCCCTCAATCACATTTGTTCGGCTTGACGCTGGAAAGAAACCTCCAAAGGTGATCGATGCCCAGGCTCTTACTGCCACGGCGTGTTCCAGTTGGAGCCTGCTGCCCTTTTGAGGTATCATGGCGTTCCACTGGGGTCCGCTTCTTTGAAGCCTATTCTGGGGTGCGCCCCCCGTGGCGCAATTCCTACGTCTGGAAGTCAGCAGGAAAGTGTTGAAGGAACAGCCGTTGAAGTACCATTTTGCCGATAGGATGGCCAAACCTCACCGCTCTTTCGTCACTGAGATCCTGAAGGTCGCCGAGGATCCCGAGATCATCTCCTTCGCGGGGGGGTTGCCCAACCCCCGGTTCTTCCCTGTAAGGGAGCTGGCCGAGGCCACGGCCAGGGTGATGGCCCAGGACGGCCAGAGCATCCTCCAGTACTCCACCACTCAGGGTTATCTGCCCTTGAGAGAGTACATCGCCCAGAGGTACCGGCTGAAGACGGGACTGCAGGTCTCTGCCGAGGAGATCCTGATTACCAACGGATCTCAGCAGGGCTTCGATCTGCTGGGGAAGGTCTTCTTGAACAGGGGGGACGGGATCATCCTGGAGCGCCCCGCCTACCACGGTGCCATCCAGGCCTTCGGCATGTACCAGCCTGCTTTCGAGACGGTGCCCCTGTTGGAGGATGGCATCGACACGGAGTTGCTGGCGAGAGCCTGCCAGATCCCGGGCATCAAGTTCCTCTACACGGTCCCCAACTTCCAGAACCCCTCCGGGTTGAGCTACTCCGACGCCCGGCGAGGGGAAGTCGCCCGCCTCATGTATCGCCACGGTATCATGCTGATCGAGGATGACCCCTACGGCGAACTGCGCTTCACGGGCAAGCACCTGCCTACCATGAGGAGCTACCTGGAAAGCGCCCTTCTGCTGGGGACCTTCTCCAAGACCGTTGCCCCGGGGCTCAGACTGGGGTGGGTGTGTGCGGATCGAGAGGTCATCGAGCAACTCTCCTATGCCAAGCAGGCCACCGACTTCCACTCCAGCTACTTCGCCCAGAGGGTCCTCTACCAGTACCTGATCGATAACGACTTCGATGCGCACATCGCCGTCCTGACCGGTGCCTACAGGGAGCAGGCGGAGGCGATGCTCTCCGCCATTGCGGCCTACTTCCCGCCGGAGGTCCGCTACACCAGGCCGGAGGGTGGGATGTTCATCTTCGCCACCCTTCCCGATGGCCTTTCGGCCCTGGAGCTGTTCGACCTCACGGCCCAGGAGAAGGTGGCTTTTGTGCCGGGCCAGGCCTTCCATCCTTATGGCGATGGGGGCGACAACTGCCTGCGCTTGAGCTACTCCACCTTAGACGGGGAGACCATCCAGGAGGGGATCCGGCGGCTGGGCCGAGTGATGAAGAGGCAGTTGGCCGAGAGAAGGTAGCTTCTGCCGGGGTTTCCACTCCACGCCCCTGTTTCCCGTTGGGAGCGGAAGAAGTGCATGGGTGAACTGGACGCGATCCAGAGGGCATCCTCGCCTCGCACTCGGGAGAGTCTCGCCCGCGATCTGCGCCGCCTGGGCGTGGCCCCGGGCATGACCCTGCTGGTGCACTCTTCCCTCAGTTCCCTGGGATGGGTTTGCGGGGGAGCTGTGGCGGTGATCCAGGCCCTCATGGACGCGATCACGCCCGGCGGGACCCTGGTCATGCCCGCCCATTCCGGCGATTGCTCCGATCCGGCAAACTGGGGCAATCCCCCCGTGCCCGAGGCGTGGTGGCAGCCCATCCGAGACACTATGCCCGCCTTCGATCCTCTCCGAACCCCCACTCGAGGAATGGGGCGGATCGCCGATCTATTCCGAAGCTGGCCGGAGGTTCTTCGTAGCTCCCATCCGGCCCTCTCCTTTGCCGCCTGGGGCGCCCACGCGGAGACCATCGTGGCCTGCCACTCTCTCAACCATTCTCTGGGAGAGCAATCGCCCCTGGCTCGGATCTACGATTTGGACGGCCGCATACTGCTGCTGGGGGTGGGCTACGACTCCAACACTTCCTTTCACCTGGCGGAGTACCGGGTCCCCGGGCCCGAGCACCTGGTAGCCGGTGCCCCAATCCTGGAAGGGGGGCGGCGCCTCTGGAAGAGCTACACCGACATCGTCTTCGACGTGGAGAGCTTCCCGGCCATTGGGGAGGCTTTCGAGCGAGCAGGCAAGGTGCGGGTGGGAAAGGTGGGCTCTGCCGAGGCCAGGCTTTTCTCCCAGCGCGAGGCCGTGGACTTCGCCGAAAGATGGATCGGCATCCACCGGGCGGGAGGCGTTCCTCCTGATGCCGGCGTTTGAGACCCTCCCCCTCTACCTGCGCGATCCCGATGGCAATCTGATCGAGATATCACGCTACCGTGGGTCAGCTATCGGATACCCTGACCAATCCTCTCCCTCCTGAAGGCTCGATCCCGTCGGAGGTTTGGTTCAGCGGTACCGAGAGGCTCGTCAGCTAGAGGTGCCTCGACGTCGCGGATCCTCGGTCGGGACGGGCGATCAGCTGAAGCGCAGCCGTAGAAGGGTGAGGAGGGCGGGCATCCCGTCGCGCCAGGCCGAGAGCTTTTTGTCTCCCCGGGGCCGGTAGCTGATGGGGACCTCGTGGATCCGGAACCCCCTGCGCAGTAGCTTCGCCGTGATCTCTGGCTCCAGGTCGAACCGGTTGCACTGGATATCGAGCTGGAGGAAGAGGTCGGTGGGGATCAGCTTGTAGCAGGTCTCCATATCGTGGACGCGCGCTCCGTACAGGATGCCTGTCATCAAGGAGAGGAAACGGTTGCCGTTCCGGAACAGCCACTTCTGTCCATCCAGGTTTCGTACCCCGTAGACTATCTGGGCCTGCCGCTGCAGGATCGGATGGAGCAGTTTGACGTATTCCTCGGGGTCGTACTCCAGGTCGGCATCCTGGATGATGGCTACGTCGCCGGTGGCGGCCTTCAAGGCGGTGCGAATAGCCGCACCCTTACCCTGGTTGTGGCTGTGGTGGATCACCCTGAGGCCCTCGATGGACAGGCGATCCAGGATCTCACCGGTGCCGTCGCGAGAGCAATCGTTCACCACGATGATCTCTTTGGGCACCGGCACGGCTGCCACGCGACGCACGATCTCTTCGATGGAGTCGCGCTCGTTGAAAACGGGGATCAGGACAGAGAGCTTCAGGGTCTGAGCCTCCGTAACAGCAGCGAGGTCGCGGCATTATACCACGATAGAACAAGATCGTAATTACCCCTGCGTGCGTGGCGTGCGTGTTGACCCCCCGGAGACAACATCATACACTTATCGGTGAGGGCCCCTGGTAGTCTGCTATGGGTGAGCGTTACGTTCGTGGAGGCGTTCTGTGGATCAGCGGCGAGTGTTGATTGTGGAGGATGAACCTGACAATCAGGAGATAGTGCGCGCCGTGGTGGAGGACATGGTTGGCTGTCGCGCCATGCTGGCTGCCGATGGTGTTGAAGCCCTGGCCGCGATCTCGGAGGAGTTGCCGAGTCTGGTGCTTCTCGATCTGATGCTCCCCAAGATGGACGGCTACGAGGTTGCCAGACGGATCAGGAAAGATCCTCGCAGTTGCCATATCCCGATCATCGCCATCACCGCCCTGGCTCGACCGGCCGACCTGGCCCGGGCCCTGGATGCCGGATGTGACGACTACGTGGATAAGCCCTTCGACCTGGATACCCTCGAAATGAAGGTCCGGGCCAGGGTATTCTCCGATCCAGGGACCCCCTCGTGACCGAGCAGGAGATCCTTCTGGTGGTTGGGCTGGCCGGCCTCGCCGTGGCCATTACCCTGGGGGACCTGGTTCTCTCCCTGGTGCGCCATTGGCGTAGGGCGGCGCGGGCTCGAAAGCTCGACGGCGTGCCAGATGGTCCTATGGGGGAAAGGACTGCCGTCGAGTCAGGGAGCGAGTCGATCGGCCGCCGGCTCGTCGCTATCGAGGCCGCTGCGGAGGAATCCCTATCCTCCTCTCCCTTCGAAAGAAGGTCGGGGTGAGGGCGAGGTGACTCGTTGATCGTCAAACAGGCGGGCGGTGTGGTGTTGATGGGGGACCAGGTGGTGCTGCGCCGCACCCCGAAGGGTGAGTACCTCTTCCCCAAAGGCCACATGGAACCGGGCGAAACGGAGGAGGAGACGGCATGCCGAGAGGTTGCTGAGGAGACCGGCGTGGAGGCCGAAATCGTCGCCCCTCTCGGGGAAGTCTCCTTCAGCTACCAGGGCGATGAGTACCGGGTCGCTATGTTTCTCATGCGGGTGACCCGCTGGCTTCCCGACTGGACAGAGCATCTGGAGCGGGACACGGTGGTGGCGCCGAGAGATCGTGTGGCCGCTTTGCTCAGCTTCGAGAGCTATCGGCAGCTCTGGGCCAGGGCCGAACAAATGATGTAGCCGCAGGCTTCAGCCTGCGCATCCCCCGATCCTCGACCTTCTATCTAGACGGCCCCGTTCTTGCTCAGCCTTCGGCGATAATCTATGATCTGTCCAGTTTCTTAGGGAGTAGATTATGCATCCGCGCCTGGCAGCCGCGGTGGCCGCCGGCCAGTTGGCCACTTTTGTCGTTCGGCGTCTCGGCGTTGGTGGTGGTACCACGGCGCCGGGCCATCTGGTGAGAGCCCTGGATCCCAACGCCATCGCCAGCATCGCCACCCGTATACCCCGGGGCACCATTGTGGTCACCGGTACCAACGGCAAGACGACCACCTCCCGGATGATCTCTACCCTCCTTCGCAAGGCCAGCCTCAGGGTTATGCACAACCGATCCGGCGCAAATCTTATCGCCGGCATCGCCTCAACCCTGGTCAACGGATCGACCCTGGCAGGAAGGCCCAAAGCGGACGTGGGGCTCTTCGAGGTGGACGAGGCAGCCTTCCCCACGGCCGTCCAGGAGTTGCGGCCGAGGCTGTGTGTCCTGACCAATCTCTTCCGGGATCAACTGGATCGCTACGGAGAGGTGGACTACCTGTCCCGCCTTTGGAGGGAGACCTTGAGTTCCCTCCCCCCCTCCTCCACCGTGCTGCTGAACGCCGACGACCCCAGGGTAGCCAGCCTCGGTGAGGGCCTCTCCTGCCGGGTGCTTTACTACGGCATCGAGGATCGGACCCTGGCTGGAACCACCCTGGCTCACGCCTCGGATTCCCGCTTCTGTCTCCGCTGCGGCACTCCTTACGACTACCCCGCGGTGTTCTACAGCCATCTGGGGCACTACCACTGCCCTTCCTGTGGCATGACGCGCCCGATGCCCGAACTGCGTGCCATGGCTTGTCAGCTGCTGGGTATCGAGGGGAGCCGTCTGCAGGTGGAAGCCCCCACGGGCAGCGTGGAGTTGGAGGTCCGGGTCCCCGGCCTGTACAATGTCTACAACGCCCTGGCGGCCACGGGGGTGGGTGTGGCCATGGGGATCGATCTGGAGACCATCCGGGCCGGGCTGGCGGATTTCTCCGCGGCTTTCGGTCGGGTGGAGCGGGTGCAGCTTCAGGGCAGACAGCTTTTCCTGGCCCTGGTGAAGAACCCTGTGGGCTTCAACGAGGTGCTGTCCACCCTGCTGAGAGAGCCGGGCCAGAGGGCTCTGATGATCGTCATCAACGATTTGTTCGCGGATGGCACCGACGTCTCCTGGCTATGGGACGTGGATTTCGAGATGCTCGCCGGCCGAGTGCAGTTCGCGGTCACTTCGGGGCTCAGGGCTGCGGATATGGCGGTCCGGCTGAAGTATGCCGGAGTCGACTCCCGGCTGATCACCGTGGAGGCAGACAGTGCTAAGGCACTGCAGCGGGCCCTGGAGGAGATCCCCGAAGGCGACACCCTCTACCTGCTGCCCACCTACACCGCCATGCTGGACGTGAGGGGCAAGTTGGTCGATGCCGGCCACCTCTCCCCCTTCTGGGAGGACTGATGTGAGCTATCAGCTATCAGCTATCAGCACCCAGAACCCAGAACCCAGAACTCAGAACTCTCGACCGAGCACTCAGGACTCGATGACATGAAGCTCACCCTCTGCCACCTGTATCCGGATCTGATGAACATCTACGGGGATCGGGGGAACATCATCTCCCTGGTCCAGCGCTCCCGTTGGCGAGGGATCGAGATCGAGGTCGTCCCCATCGGCCTGGGACACGAGCTGGACCCCGACCGCTGCGACCTCCTCTTTTTTGGCGGCGGTCAGGACAAGGAGCAGACCCTGGTGGCCGACGACTTTCGCACCCTCCAGGCGCCGGCGGTCCATCGGTTCGTGGAGGAGGATGGTGTGCTGCTCAGCATCTGCGGTGGCTACCAACTGCTGGGGAAGTACTTCCGCACCCACACTGGTGAGATCCTGGAGGGGATCGGTGTCTTCGACGCCTGGACTGTGGCCGGCAACAAACGCTGCATCGGCAATGTCCTGATGCAGTGCGACTTCGATGGCAGCAACCGCACCCTGGTGGGCTTCGAAAACCACAGCGGCAAGACCTTTCTGGGTACCGGCTGCCGTCCGCTGGGCCGCATCCTCTCGGGCTTCGGCAACAACGGCGAGGACGGGACCGAGGGCGCCGTCTACCGAAACGCCTTCGGCTGCTACCTGCACGGTTCCCTGCTGCCCAAGAACCCCTGGTTCACCGACCACCTGCTCCTCACGGCGCTCCGCCGTCGCTACGGGGCCCACCAGCAGTTGGCGGCTCTGGACGACACCCTGGAGAACCAGGCCCACGAAGCCGTCGCCGATCGCATCCGAAAGCTGGGCAAGGTGGACAGCGGCGTGGTGTGAGGGGTAAAACCATGTCCAACGCTGAGGCCGCCCGCCGGAATCGCAGCCTGGCGATGGGGGCCGCCATCCTGATGGCCGGCTTCGTCGGAAGCCGGGTCCTGGGACTGGCCCGTACCATGGTTATCAGCAACCAGTTCGGGGCCACCCGCGAGTACGAGGCCTACCTGGCCGCCGTCCGCATCTCCGACACCCTATTCCAGGTTCTGGCAGGCGGAGCCGTGGCCTCCGCCTTCATACCGGTCTTCGCCGCCTATCTGGCCCGGAGCGACATGGACCGGGCCTGGAGGCTGGCCAGCTCTCTGCTCACCATAGCGGCCGTCGTCATGACCCCTATCTCGGTGCTGCTCATGGTGTTCGCTCCCCAGGTGATGGCTCTCTTCACCCCCGGGTGGGATCCGGAGAGCCAGCATCTGGCGGCCAACCTGGCTCGGATCCTCCTCTTCTCGCCGGTGATCTTTGCCGTCAGCACCTTCGTGTCCAGCATCCTGAACTCCTTCAACCGCTTCTTCCTGGCTTCCCTGGCCCCGATGATGTACAACCTTTCCATTATCCTCGGGGCCCTCCTGCTGGGTGGGCGCTTCGGTGTCTACGGCCTGGCCATCGGAGCCGCGGTTGGGGCCCTGATGCACCTGCTGGTGCAGCTGCCCGGCCTCGTGCGGGAGAGGATGGAGTTTCGTCCGGTCCTCGACCTCGCCCACGAGGGGGTGCGAGAGGTGGGCCGGTTGATGGTCCCCCGAACCCTGGGGCTCGGGGTGGTGCAGGTCAACTACCTGGTGAACGTGGTGCTGGCCTCCCAGCTGCCGGCAGGCAGCCTCGCCTACCTGGACTACGCCTGGATGCTCACCATGCTGCCCCTGGGGGTCTTCGCCATGGCCATATCCACGGCGGTCTTCCCCACCCTGGCGGAGCAGAGCGCCTTGGCGGAGTTGGAGGCCCTGCGGCGGACCGTCCTCTCCACCCTGAGGCTGATCCTCTACCTCACCATCCCCGCCAGTATCGGGCTGGTGGTGTTGGGCGAGCCGATCGTGGCTCTGTTGCTGCAGCATGGCGATTTCAGCCCCGAGGCGACCAGGGCCACGGCCTACGCCCTCTCCTTCTATGCCCTGGGTCTCACGGGCTGGGCGACCGCGGAGATCGTGGATAGGGCCTTCTATGCCCTACACGACACCAGGACGCCGGTGACCGTGGCCTTTGGCGCCTTTCTGGTGAACGTGGTGCTCAGCCTGGTGTTGATGCGTTACCTCTCCTTTGGTGGCCTCGCCCTGGCCAACGCCATCGGCGGGCTGGTCGAGGGAGGCACTCTGGTGGTATTGCTGGGGCGCCGGTTGGAGGGGATCAATCTGCCCCGTCTGGCCTTCCCCGTGGCCGTCTTCGTCTTCTGGGCGGCGGCCCAGGGGATCGTGGCCGCCGCCGTGGCCGACTATCTGAGGGCCATCCTGAATCTGGCGACCCTCTACGGGCGTTTCCTGCAGGTGCTTCTGGCGGTGGGGGCGGGCGCCCTGGTCTACGCGGGGCTCTCCTACGCCATGAAGTCCCAGGAGTTGATGTCCATGCTGGCGACTGTGCGTCGGCGGCTGCGCAGGGCGTAGTAACGACTTCAGTCGTTGGTCCCCGGCGTCTCCAGCAAGGACGAACGACTGAAGTCGTTACTACAATGATCGGGCTTCCGCTTCTAGGCGCGGTGGCTAAAGGGGAACCACCCGGCCAGGTGGTGGATGTACAGAATGATGGCCAGGGGCATCAGGATCATCGACAGGTAGTTGAAGGGGCTCTGGCCCTCCTGCAGCCCCATCGCCAGAGCCAGCAGGTTCACCAACCCCACGATCCAGCAGGTTCCATACAGCATAGCGCCGAAGAAGACTCCTACCTTCTTCACTTCATTGCCGCCTCTATCCCCTCCCCACCTGGAGAAAGGGGTTAGTTATGGGGGGCGGCCGCTCGACGACCGCCCCCCGGGTTCCCTAGAACTTCATCCCGAACACCTGGTACAGCACCAGCATCACCACGAAGAACAGGAAGAAGAGGGAGCACAGCACGAGAGAGATCTCGCGCCACAGGGAGGGTCTCAGCTCCGGCGGCAGGAACTTCCGGTTCACCACGATGGTGTGCACGCTCAGGAACACGAAGGTCAAGCCGGCCATGTTGGCCCCGATCTGGATCAGCAGGAAGGGCTGGGCCAGGTTCAGGGCAACGCAGCCCCAGATGGCGAAGGCCAGCAGGATGGTGTAGTAAACCCTCCGG
>JAJZQR010000266.1 GCA_021806765.1 Chloroflexota bacterium
CAGGTTCACATCGAGCGAGGCCGAGCCCTGCGTCCTGTGCCGACGGAACAGGTCGGTCCGGCTCGTCGAGCCCCGGCGGAGCGAGGCGCTCCGCCGGCAGCCCTGGCCCCCCTGGCGGGGCGCTACAAGGCCGAAGGGAAGCCGACCCGGATCTACCCCTTCGGCATCAGTCGGGATCGGTTGGAGAACCTGGTTAACTCTCTCAGATTACCCGTGACCACAGTCCGGGATCCCGCCGCCGCCGATGTGGTGCTTACCTCGAAGAACTACTACCGGCGGAAGCCCCAGGCTCTCAGGGAGGCCGAGGCGGCGGGCACGCCGGTCTACGTGATCAAGAGCAACACCGACGCCCAAATCGAGGGTGCGCTCATCAACATCTTCGAGCTGGAAACGGCGGACCCTGCCGCCTACGCCCTGCAGGAGGCCGAGGATGCTGTGTCCCAGGTGCTGGCCAACAGCAAGGCCGTGGAGCTATCTCCCCAGAGCGCCTATATCCGGAGGTTACAGCACCAGTTGGCCGAGCGGTACAATCTGGCCAGCCGCAGCAAAGGCAGGGAGCCCTACCGGAGGGTGAAAATCTACAAGGCAGAGCAGGAGTAAGTGGGGGCTTTTCTAGTTTTCGAGGGCCCGGAGGGCGCCGGGAAATCCAGCCAGGCGAGGGCGTTGACGTCCCAGCTCTCCCAGGCGGGCTATCCGGTCGTCTTCAGCCGGGAGCCCGGCGGCACGATGCTGGGCGAGGCCATTCGCCAGATCCTCCTGCCGGCTACCCCCGTTGCCATATCCCCTCGCAGCGAGGTCCTTCTCTACAGCGCTTCCAGGGCCCAACTGGTAGAAGAGGTGATCCGACCGGCCCTGGAGCAGGGGCAGGTGGTGGTGTCCGATCGCTTCAGCCACTCCACCATCGCTTACCAGGGCTACGGTCGAGGTCTGGGTGTGGAGCCGGTGGCCTCCGTGGTTCGCTTCGCCACCGACAACCTGGAGCCCGACCTGGTCATTCTGCTGGACCTGGAGCCTCGCCTCGGGCTGGAAAGGAAGCGTGGCGATTTTCTGACCGGCAGTACCGAGGAGTGGAATCGCTTCGAGGAGGAGGAGCTGGCCTTTCACCAGAGGGTGCGGCAGGGCTATCTGGAGATGGCCAAGGCCGATCCGGAGCGGTGGCTCGTGCTGGACGCTTCATTGCCCTTTGAGACACTTCAAGATAAAATTAAGGAGGCAGTGTCCATCCTGCTGGACCGTAAGCGGGTGCTACGGCGGCCGGCGTAGCAACGGGAGGAGAGGATGAAACTGGTCGTGGCCATCGTACAGAGGGAGGATGCCGGCACCCTGATCGATGCGCTCACGGAGAAGGGCTATCGGGCCACCCGGATCAACACCGCAGGCGGCTTTCTCAAGGAGGGAAACGCCACGGTGCTGGTTGGAGTCGAAGACTCGGTGGTGGACGAAGTCCTATCCCTGGTCGAGGCCAGCTGCAACACTCGGACTCAATACATCAATCCCCTCCCGCCGGTGATGGAGCCGGGCGAGTTCTACATGCCGTATCCCGTCGAGGTGCAGGTAGGCGGCGCCACGGTCTTTGTTCTGAACGTGGAGCGCTACGAGCGGCTGTAAGCCTCTTTACCGACGCCGGCGAAGATCCCCGGAATAGCTGGTGCAGCCTTGGCCGTACCGCCACAAGGGTGTGGACTCGGCCTTTGTCCCCTCTGCGTTCATAGAAAGGATCAGTTTGACCGGAACGTTTCTCAATGTGTCCACGGTCCTGCTGGGTGGGACCGTGGGGGCGGTGATTGGCGAGCGCCTACCGGATCGCCTGAGGCAAACGGTGATGCACGCCATAGGCTTAATGACCCTTCTGATAGGCTTCCAAATGGCGCTCGGTACCCGGAGCGCCATCATCGTGCTTGGGAGCGTTGTGGTGGGGGCTCTTCTCGGCGAGGCGGCCCGGATCGACGACGGCCTGAAGGCCCTGGGAGACTGGGTGGAGTCGAAGGTTCAAGAGACTGGCGCTGGCGCGAATCGTGCAAGGGGTAAAGAGGGACGTCGCAAGGGCGAGTCCCTCTTCAGCAAGGGTTTCGTCACGGCTAGTCTCGTGTTCTGCGTGGGCCCCATGACCATTCTAGGTTCCTTCCAGGATGGCCTCACCGGCGTCTACGACACACTAGCCGTGAAATCCGTGCTGGATGGGTTCACGGCAGTGGCTCTGGCATCCTCCCTTGGGTGGGGGGTGGTTCTCTCCTCCGCTGTAGTGTTGGTGTACCAGGGTGCTTTGACCCTGGGTGCGGTTTGGGCGAAACCCCTCCTCTCCGAGTCCGTGGTGACAGAAATGACGGCCGCCGGCGGGCTCCTCATCGCGGGTATCGGGCTGAACATCCTGGGAATCACCAAGATTCGGGTGGCCAACATGCTGCCCGCCCTGGTGATAGCCCCCCTCCTGGTGATGCTGGCGGCCGCTAGGTAGAGACGCGACATGTCGCGTCTCTACAGAACCTTGGAACGTGGGAGTAGCCGATGACCAAGTACATTTTCGTGACGGGCGGTGTGGTGTCCTCGGTGGGCAAGGGGATCACCGTTGCCTCGTTGGGCCGGATCCTGAAGAGCCGGGGTGTTACCGTCTCTGTTCAGAAGCTGGATCCCTACATCAACGTCGATCCGGGCACCATGAGTCCCTTCCAGCATGGCGAGGTGTTCGTCACCGATGATGGCGCCGAGACCGATCTCGACCTGGGACACTACGAGCGCTTCATCGATGTGAGCCTCACCCGCGCCAGCAATGTCACCTCCGGCAAGATCTACAAGAGCGTGATCGGTCGGGAGCGGCGAGGCGATTTCCTTGGTGGCACCATCCAGGTAATCCCCCACATCACCAACGAGATCAAAGAGCGGATCTCCAGGGTCGCCAAGCAGACGGGCGCCCAGGTGGTGATCGTCGAGGTGGGGGGCACAGTGGGTGACATCGAGAGTCTGCCCTTCCTGGAAGCGATCAGGCAGATGCGGCGGGACGTTGGTGAGGACAACAGCCTCTACATCCACCTGACCCTCCTCCCCTACATCGGCTCCACCCACGAGTTGAAGACCAAGCCCACGCAGCACTCAGTCAAGGAGTTGAGGGGCATCGGCATTCAGCCCGACGTGATCGTGTGCCGCTCTGATTACCCGGTGAGCGACGATCTGAAGGAGAAGATAGCCCTCTTCTGTAACGTGGAGAAGCGGGCGGTCGTTCCTCTAGAGACGGTGCCCAGTATCTACCAGGTCCCCTTGATCCTGGAGGAGGCCGGGCTGGGTGATTACGTCGTGGAGCGGCTAGGACTGCCCGACCGCACCGCCGATCTGGCAGAGTGGCAGGCTATGGTGGTGCGAGGCCAGCAACTCAAGGATGAGGTGGTGGTCGGCGTAGTCGGCAAGTACGTTGGGCTCCACGACTCCTACCTGAGTGTCAAGGAGGCCCTCTTCCACGCCGGACTCCACGAGAACCGGCGTGTGCGCCTCGTCTGGATCGACTCCGAAGACCTGGAGCGGGAGGGGGACGATCGCCTCAAGGAGTTGAACGGCATCGTGGTACCCGGCGGGTTCGGCTACCGGGGCGTCGAGGGGATGATCCAGGCCGCCCGCTACGCCCGGGAGCACGATATCCCCTACTTTGGCCTGTGCCTGGGCATGCAGATCATGGTGATCGAGTTGGCCCGCTACGTGCTGGGAACCTCGGAGCCGAACAGCACCGAGTTCAACATGTTCAGCGGCCATCCGGTGATCGACCTGCTGCCGGAGCAGCGGGACGTGGGGGAAAAGGGGGGCACCATGCGGCTCGGCCAGTACCCCTGCCAGTTGATCCCCAGCACCCGGGCGGCCGAGGCCTACAACACCACTAACATCATCTTCGAGCGGCACCGGCACCGGTACGAGTTCAACAACGATTACCGAGAGCTGCTGGGAGTGGCCGGTCTAGTCTTCAGCGGTCTGTCCCCCGACGGTCGATTGGTGGAGATCTCGGAACTGGCTGGACATCCCTGGATGTTGGGTACCCAGTTCCATCCCGAGTTCAAGTCGAGACCGAATCGGCCCCATCCCCTGTTTGCCGCTTTCCTTCGCGCCTGCAAAGTGAGCCTCCGGGAGGGCGACCAGAGGCCGTTACCCCTCGAGAGAACGATGAGCTGAGGAGAATTGAAGCAATGGAGCTATTCGTTGACACTGCTGACATCAAGGAGATTGAGGAGGCCGTAAGCTGGGGAATAGTTAGCGGCTGTACCACCAATCCTACCCTGGTGTCGGTGCAGGGCAAGGTGGATTTCAAGGGCCACATCCAGCGGATCTGCGAGCTGGTGCAGGGTCCCGTCAGCGCTGAGGTGGTGAGCCTGGATGCCGAGAACATGATCAAAGAGGCTCGGGATATCGCCACCTGGTCGTCTCACGTGGTGATCAAGATCCCCATGACCTGGGAAGGGGTCAAGGCCGCCAAGGTCCTCTCCCGTGAGGGCATCAAGACCAACGTTACCCTGGTTTTCTCCCCCAATCAGGCGCTGCTGGCGGGTCTGGCAGGAGCCACCTACGTTAGCCCCTTCCTGGGTCGCCTGGACGACGCCGGCCACGACGGCATGGCAGTCGTCGGGGAGATCGTGGATGTATACCGGAAGAGCGGAATCACCACTAAGGTACTGGCCGCCAGCATCCGGCATCCCCTCCACGTGGTTCAGGCCGCCAAGATCGGCGCCGACGTGGCTACCGTGCCCTTCAAGGTGCTGAAGCAGATGGTCAAGCATCCCCTCACCGATGTGGGGATCGAGCGGTTCTTGAACGACTGGAAGAAGGTGACCGGCTAGGACGGGCAGACGAAGGAGTCCTGAGTGCTGAATGGCGAGGACTCAGGACCCAGGACCCAGGACCCAGGACTTGGCTCGTAATTGAATAGAGGAGGTTGTTCATGGGCGAGCCCATAGGTCGTAACCTCGGTTTCGATCTGGTGCGAGTCACCGAGTCGGCGGCACTGTCGGCGGCTCGATGGCAGGGACGCGGAGACAAGAACGCCGTGGACCATGCCGCCGTGGAGGCGATGCGCTACGTACTGCAATGGGTTCCCATGGATGGAGTGGTGGTGATCGGCGAGGGGGAGAAGGACGAGGCCCCAATGCTGTATATCGGCGAGCAGATCGGAACGGGGGTATCGCCCCGGGTTGACGTGGCTGTGGATCCCGTGGACGGCACCACCCTCACCTCCAAAGGCCTCCCAAACGCCGTCTCCGTAGTGGCCCTGGCCTCTCGAGGAAGCATGTTCTACGCCCCCGGCATCGTCTACATGGAGAAGATCGCCGTGGGACCGCAGGCCAAGGGGTGCATTCACCTGGAGGCGTCGGTGGCGGAAAACATCCGGTGCGTGGCCGAGGCCAAGGGCCTGCAGTCGGAGGAGGTCACGGTGGTGATCCTGGATCGCCCCAGGCACGAGGGGTTGATCAGGGAAGTGCGGGATGCCGGCGCCAGGATCAAGTTGATCAGCGACGGCGACGTGGCCGGCGTCATCATGGCGGCGATGGAAGGTACCGGTGCCGACATGCTGATGGGGATCGGCGGCTCGCCCGAGGCGGTGATCGCGGCCTGTGCCCTGAAGTGCCTGGGCGGGGAGATCCAGTGCAGGATTTACCCCCGGAACGAGGAGGAGCTACGGCAGGCGGTGGCGGCGGGGCACGATCCCTCCAGGATCCTGGGCACGGACGACCTGGTCAGCGACGACGATGTCTACTTCGCGCTCACGGGCGTCACGGGTGGAGAGTTGGTACGCGGGGTGCGGTATACCTCGAGGGGAGCGGAAACCGAGTCGCTGATGATGCGCTCTCGCTCCGGGACAATCCGCCGGATTGAGTCTAGCCACAACTTTGAGAAGCTGATGAAGATTACTAGCGTTCCGTACCAGAAACCTTGACAATGCTCTTGATCGACTGCTATCCTCCAGGATGTATAGGCAGCAAACTCATCACGCGTGCTCCTAAGGCAGGGAGCGTGCGCTTTTCCTCGGAGACTGTTCCCCACAAGTGGGCGACAGACGGTATATCGCCTAGGAACCCATCTTACCCCACAGCACGTTTCTTTCCACAAGATCTTGGCGAGCTGACACCGGCCGCGCTGGACAGGCAGCAGGATCTGCCTGACGCCATCGATGGTTGGGCGTGTCCGATCGGAGTGAGTCGTGAACATAGCTGAACTTGAGACGAAGACCAGAGACGAACTTCAAGAGATGGCCAAGGAATTGGGCATCGCCGGTGTCAGTACGCTGCGCAAGCAGGACCTGATCTTCCGGTTGCTGCAGGCTCAGACGGAGCAGCAGGGCAACATCTTCCGTGGCGGCGTCCTGGAGATCGTCGAGGATGGGTTTGGCTTCCTGCGCCAGGAGAGATACCTGCCGGGTAGCAACGACGTGTACGTCTCCCAGTCCCAGATCCGGAGGTTTGGCCTGCGTACCGGCGACATGATTACGGGGCAGGTCCGTCCTCCTAAGGACAGCGAGAAGTACTACGGTCTGCTGCGGGTCGAGGCGGTCAACAATCTCGATCCCGAGGTGGCCAAGAGGCGGCCTCACTTCGATACCCTGACGGCCATCTTCCCACGGGAGATGATCAACCTGGAGACCGAGCCCAAGAACCTGACCCAGCGGTTGATCAACCTGGTGGCGCCCATCGGCAGGGGGCAGCGGGGCCTCATCGTGTCGCCGCCCAAGGCCGGAAAGACCACCATCCTGAAGCACATCGCTAACGGAGTCACCAGCAATTTCTCGGACATCCATCTGATGGTGCTGCTCATCGGCGAGCGCCCGGAGGAAGTCACCGACATGAAGCGCTCCGTCAAAGGGGAGGTGATCAGTTCTACCTTCGACGAGCCGGTGGAGGATCACACCACCGTGGCGGAGATGGCCCTCAACCGGGCCAAGCGTCTGGTGGAGTGCGGGCGGGACGTGGTGATCTTGCTGGATAGCATCACCCGCCTGGCCAGAGCCTACAACCTGGCGATGCCGCCCAGCGGGCGCACCCTCTCCGGAGGCATCGATCCCATCGCCCTCTACCCGCCGAAGCGCTTCTTCGGTGCCGCCAGGAACATCGAGGAGGGTGGAAGCCTCACCGTCATCGCTACCTGCCTGGTGGATACCGGTAGCCGGATGGATGATGTGATCTACGAGGAGTTCAAGGGCACCGGCAACATGGAGTTGCACCTGGACCGTAAGATCGCCGAGCGCCGCACCTTCCCCGCCATCGACGTCACGAGGTCTGGTACCCGCCGTGAGGAGCTGTTGCTGGACGAGTGGACCCTGAAGCAGGTGTGGACCATGCGCCGGATGCTGACGGCCATCGGCACCACCGAAGGGGTCGAGCTGGTGCTCTCTCGGATGGCCAAGACGACCAACAACAAGGAGTTCCTGTCTACCCTGACCAGGGATATTTAGGCAACCCATTGGCGGGCGTGTAGGGGCCGGCCGTGACGCGAGCGAGCGGAGCGTCACGCTGCCGGCCCGAGGGCGGGTACAGAGCCCCGCCCCCCGCGTTC
>JAJZQR010000011.1 GCA_021806765.1 Chloroflexota bacterium
CACCCACCCGACCACCGGCCGACGCAACCTGGGGATCTACCGGATGCACGTCTACGACCGGCGCACCACCGGCATGCACTGGCAGATCCAGAAGGGCGGTCGCTTCCACTACTGGCAGGCCGAGGCGGAGGGAAAGCCCATCGAGGTGGCGGTGGCGTTGGGGGGACATCCGGCCCTGATGCTCTCCGCCGCGGTGGCGCTGCCCGAGAACGTCGACGAGGTGGCCTTCGCCGGCCTGCTGATGGGGAAGCCCTACCCCCTGGTTCAGGCCCGGACCCTCGCCATGAGGGTGCCGGCCAACGCGGAGTTCGTGATCGAGGGGGTGGTCCCTCCCCACGAGCGCCGGATCGAGGGGCCCTTCGGGGATCACTTCGGCTACTACTCCCGCCAGGCGCCCTTCCCGGTCTTCCATATCAGGAGGATCACGCGGCGCCGCAACGCCGTCTATCCCGCCACAGTGGTGGGGAAGCCGCCTCAGGAGGACAAGTACATCGGCGATGCCACCCAGGAGATGGTGGGCCCGCTGATGAAGCTGCTGCGGCCAGAGCTGGCCTCCCTCTGGGCCTACTACGAGGCGGGGTTCCACAACCTGCTGGTAGCTGCCGTGCGGGTTCGCTACCGCCGGGAGGCCATCAAGACCGGCCTGGCGCTCCTCAGCGAGAGCCAGCTGGCGCTGACCAAGGTCGTGATCCTGGTGGACGCCGACGTCGATCCCAGGGACTTCGACGCCGTCCTGGGGGCCCTGCGGCGGAACTTCGACCCGGAGCGGGACCTGACGGTGATCCCCCGAGCGCCCCTGGACACCCTGGACTTCTCCAGCTTCCGGATGCACCTGGGCTCCAAGATGATCCTGGACGCCACCTCCCCGGTGGAGGAGGACACCCTTCCCCACGACGAATCTGTAGGGGCCGGCGTCCCTGCCGGCCCATCCCCGGCCGATCTGTCCAGAGTGGACCCTCGCATCCTGGGGTGGCGGCTGCTGGGGGACGTTCTGCTGGCGGTACAGGTCTCCTCCGGAGGTCGGGAGGTGTGCGAGCAGCTACTGAGGGCTGGCGTGCCGGCGGGGGTGAAGATCGTGGCGGCCATCTCCGGGGACGTGGACCTGGACGACCGGGAGTCGCTGCTGTGGGGGATCTTCACCCGGTTCGACCCCGCCCGGGACGTGGTCTTTGCCCGGGCCGAGTTGCGGGGGATCTGGCCCGTCTACCACGGTCCCATGGGGATCGACGCCACCTTCAAGGAGGGCTACCCTGACCCCCTGGAGATGCCGGAGGAGATCCAGCAGAGGGTGTCCCGCCGCTGGGGAGAATACTTTGGCTGAACGCTTGCGTCTGTTGCTCGACTCCATAAAGTTCGAGCACTCCATTTTCGCCCTGCCCTTCGCCTACCTGGGGATGGTGCTGGCGGTTCGGGGCTTCCCCTCCTGGGAGAAGATCCTCTGGATCAGCGTGGCCATGGTGGGGGCTCGGACCCTGGCCATGGCCACCAATCGGGTCGCGGATGCCTACTACGACGCCCTCAACCCTCGCACCGCTAACCGGGCGATCCCCAAGGGCCACCTCTCCAGGAGGGACATGGGGCTACTGGCGGCGGCGGGCCTCGGGGCCATGTTCTTCGCCGCCTGGATGCTGAACCCCCTCTGCTTCCAGCTGGCTCCCCTGGCCGTGGTGGTGCTGGTGGGCTACTCCTGGACCAAGCGGTTCACCTGGATGTCCCATGCGGTGCTGGGATTGGCCGACGGTCTGGCGCCGGCTGGGGGGTGGATCGCCGTGACGGGATCGGTCGATCTCCCTGCGATCCTGCTCACCCTGGCCGTGGCCCTCTGGATCGGCGGCTTCGACCTGATCTACGCCTGCCAGGACGTGGAGTTCGACCGGCAGTTTCGGCTGCACTCCGTGCCCGCCCGCTTCGGCGTCGGTGCCGCTCTCTGGTCCTCGGCGGCGGCCCACATCCTGACGGTGCTGCTGCTGGCGCTGGTGGGTGCTGCCCTGGGGCTGGGTGTCCTCTACTGGGTTGGACTGGTCCTGGCCACGGTCCTCCTGGTCTACGAGCACTATCTGGTCAGACCCGACGACCTCTCCAAGCTGAGCGTGGCCTTCTTCAACGTCAACGGCTACGTGGCCGTCATCGTCTTCGTCTTCACCGTAGGAGGACTGTATGTCTAGCCCAGCAGGCGGCAGCGCACAGGGGAAAGGACTGAGGACTGAGGGCCGAGGACTGAGCCCGAAGGCATCTTCTCAGCCCTCAGTCCTCAGTCCTCAATCCTCGAGACTCCCTGTGGTGGTGGGGATCTCCGGTGCCAGCGGGGCCGCCCTGGCGCGGCAGACGATCCTGAGGCTGGGCCGGGCCGGGTATCCGGTCATCGTCACCTGCTCTCGGGCGGGGCAGCGGGTGTGGCGGGAGGAGTTGGACGAGGGCTTCGACGCTTTCGTGGCGCGCTGTCAGGCCGATTTCTCCCTGGAGGCCCTGGACGTGGAGGACATCGGCGCCAGCATCGCCAGCGGGCGCCGTCTCACCCTGGGGATGCTGGTGGTGCCCTGCTCCATGGACACCCTCTCGGCCATCGCCACCGGCCGCTCCACCAACCTGCTGGAGCGCGCCGCCGACGTGACCATGAAGGAGGGGAGAACCCTGACCCTGGTGCCCCGGGAGAGCCCCCTTTCGCCCATCCACCTGGAGAACCTGTGGAAGCTGTCCCGACTGGGGGTCCGCGTCGTTCTCCCCGTGCCGGCTTTCTACCTGAAGCCCACGACCCTGGATGAGGTCGTGGACGATGTGGCTTGTAGGGCTATCGGAACCCTCGGTATTCGAGATCTGTCGGAGGAGTTGGAATGAAAGCCTGGTGGCATTTGTACCTGTTCCTGGTAGCCGTAATCTCCAGCATAGCGTTGATGGGCTGCGGCCAGACGGCTGCTCCGGCTGCTTCGGCAGCACCAACCGTCGCTGCGCAGGAGACCCTGTCTTTGAAGGTGGGCGTCCTGCCCATCGTCGATGCCCTCCCCATGTACGTAGCCGACCAGGAGGGCTATTTCAAGGAGCAGAAGGTCCAGGTGGAACTGGTGCTATTCCCCAGCGCCCTGGAGCGGGACACCGCCTTCGTGGCGGGGCAGATCGACGGGGAGCTGAACGACCCCATCTCCACGGGGCTGCTGAACAAGGATGGGGAGAAGGCGAAGATCGTTCGTCTGGCCTTCAAGGGCAACCCCTCCATGGCCATGATGGTGGTGCTGGCCTCTCCTTCCTCCAAGATCACCTCACCCAAGGATCTCAAGGGGGTGCCCATCGGCATCTCCAAGAACAGCGTTATCGAGTACACCACCGACCGGCTTCTCCAGTCGGCGGGGCTGACCTCCTCTGAGATCGAGAAGACCGAGGTGACCAAGATACCGGTGCGAACGGAGATGCTTGCCAAGGGGCAGCTTCAGGCGGCTACCCTCCCCGAGCCCCTGGCCTCCCTGGCGGAGCAGCAGGGTGCCCGTCGGGTGATCGACGATAGCAAGACCGGCACCGGCCAATCGGTCATAACCTTCCGCCAGGAGGTGGTGACCAAGAACGCCGAGGCGATCCGCCGCTTCCTGGCCGCCTACGAGCAGGGTGTGGCGGCCATCAACGGCTCGCCCAACAGGTACCGGGATCTGATGGTGGACAAGGCCAAGGTGCCCGATTCCCTGAAGAACAGCTTCAACGTCCCGCAGTTCGACAAGGCGCAGGTCTCCAGCCGGGCGGACATCGAGGACGTGGTGAAGTGGATGGTGGAGAGGAAGCTGCTGAATCAGCCCATCCCCTACGAGAAGATGGTGGCCGAGGGGCTTCTGCCGAAGTGACGAACAGGGCCGAGGACAGGGGACTGAGGACTGAGAAACCCGTTGGTACTCAGCCCCCAGTCCTCAGTCCTCGGTTAGGCGGGGTTTGGGGTGCCCCCAAAACATATTACCTACCTCTGTCGTAATGGCCGGGGCGACCCGGCCCAGCGGGGCCGAGGAAGCCGAGATGATAGAAGTCCAAGATCTCTCGTTCGGGTACGCGAGACCCGACGAGATCTACAAGCAGTTCGATTGGTCCGTGGCTTCGGGGGAGTCCTGGGTGGTGCTGGGGCCCTCGGGCTGCGGCAAGACCACCCTGGTCTACCTGCTGGCCGGCTTGAGGCGGCCCAACCTCGGTTCGGTGCGATTGGATGGCAGCGAGGTCACTGCTCCCCGCACCTCCACCGGCCTCATCCTCCAGGATCACGGCCTGCTGCCCTGGGCCAGGGCCCGGGACAACGTGGATCTGGGGCTGAAGATCCGCCGGATACCGGCGGTCCAGAGAGAGGCGAAGGTCCGCTACTGGCTGGAGCGGCTGGGGATCGACGGCGTGGCCGGCAAGTATCCCGGCCAGCTTTCGGGTGGTCAGCGTCAGAGAGTGGCCATTGCCCGCACCCTGGCGCTGGACCCATCGCTGCTGCTGATGGACGAGCCCTTCTCCTCCCTGGACTCCACCACCCGGGAGGACCTCCAGGAGTTGGTGGTCCGCCTCTCCGAGGGGAGCGTGATGACCACGGTGCTGGTCACCCACGACATTCAGGAGGCGGTCTTCCTGGGGCGGAAGATCCTGATCGTCGGGCATGCCCCTATCAGTTCCTATGTGGTGGTGGACAATCCCGAGGCCCGCCGGCCCGGCTATCGCCAGGGCCACGACTTCTTCGAGCGGTGCGCCGAGGTTCGCCGCATCACCGCGGAACTGATGAATCACAACGGTGGTCTCCATGAAGGCTAGGCAAATCGTTCTGGCGACGGCCCTCCTGGTGGTCCTCTGGCAGGTAGCCGCCATGGTGGTCAACGCTTCTGTGCTGCCCGGCCCGTGGGCCGCCCTGGTGGCGCTGGTCTACAACCTCCCCCGAGGGCTGGCCCACCACTTCCTGGTCAGCGGCTACCGGCTGGTGGCGAGCATGGTCATCGCCACCTTGCTGGCGACCCCCCTGGGGCTGGCCATCGGCCAGAGCCCCCGCTGGAACGGCCTGGTGTCGCCCCTGATCTATCTCACCTACCCGGTGCCGAAGATCGTCTTCCTGCCCATCATCATGCTGTTCCTGGGGACCGGCGATAGCTCCAAGGTGTTCATCATCTCCCTGATCCTCTTCTTCCAGATCCTGGTGGTGGTGCGGGACGCCTGCCTGGGGGTGCGGCCGGAGTTGGTGCAGTCGGTCCGCTCCCTGGGGGCCAACCGGCTGGAACAGCTGCGCTACGTCTACCTGCCCGCCTGCCTACCCTCGGTTCTCACGGCACTGCGGGTGAGTACCGGCACCGCCATCGCCGTGCTGTTCCTGGCGGAGACCTTCGCCACCCAGTCCGGCCTGGCCTACTACATAACCGTGGAGGCGTGGGGCCGCATGGCCTATCCGGAGATGTACGCCGGGGTGATCGCCATGGCGGTTCTGGGCTTCACCACCTACGTCTTCCTGGATCGTCTGGAGCGGAGGGTCTGCGAGTGGATGGTGGTCAAATGAGTTCGGATGACAAACGGGCACGGGTGCAGGCGATGTTCGCCCGCATCGTGCCCCACTACGACCTGATGAACCGGCTGATGACCGGGGGCATGGACGTTCGGTGGCGCCGTCTCGCCGTCGAGCTGTCCCGCCCCCAGGGGACGCAGGCCCTGGACATCGCCACCGGCACCGGCGACCTGGCCCGGGAGATGGTTCGGCAGGGGGCCCGGGAGGTGGTCGGCCTGGACTTCTGCGGGCCGATGCTGGAGGCGGCCACCCGAAAGCTGGCCGGCCTCTACCCCACCATCAGGTTCGCGGCCGGCGATGCCCAGGCGCTGCCCTTTCCCGATGGCAGCTTCGACCGGGTGATCAACGGATTCCTGCTGCGCAACGTGGCTGATCTCCCGATGGCGCTGCGGGAGATGGTCCGGGTGTTGAGGCCGGGCGGTCTCGCCGTCTGCCTGGAGATCACCCATCCCCCCTCCCGCCTCTTCGGCGCTCTCTTCCAGCGCTACTTCTACGGCTTCGTGCCCCGACTGGGCGCCCTGGTGTCGGGGGACGCCCAGGCCTACAGCTACCTTCCCAACTCCTTAACCACCTTCCCCGACGCCCCCCGCCTGGCCGCCATGATGGGGGAGGCCGGATTCGCCCGGGTCACCTACCGATATCTCTCCTTCGGGGCTATGGCGATCCACGTCGGAATGAAGGAGAATAAGCTGTAGCGATGCGTATGGAGGTATTCGCTCATGGATCTGGGCCTCAAGGGGAAGGTAGCCATCGTAACCGGGTCGAGCCGAGGCATCGGCCGATCCATCGCTCTCGGCCTGGCTGAGGAGGGCTGCCGGGTGGTTCTCACGGCGCGCCACGAGGAGCCGCTGCAACAGGTGGCCGAGGAGGCGCGGGCGCGGGGTGGCGAGGTGCTGGCGGTGGCAGCCGACCTCACCCGAGGGGAGGGGGTCGAGCAGGTGGTCCGGGAGACGGTGACTGCCTTCGGCCGTGTCGACGTCCTTGTGAACAATCTGGGGGGCAGTCGCGGCGGGCGTTTCGACGAAACCTCCACGGAGGAGTTCCAGGAAACCCTGGACCTGAACCTCTTCCCCGCCATACGCTTCTCCGAGGCCGCGGTGCCCTTGATGCAGCAGCAGGGCGGTGGGGCCATCGTCAACATCGCCTCTATATGGGGCCGAGAGGCGGGGGGCAAGATCTCCTACAACGTGGCCAAGGCCGCCCTGATCAGCCTGACCAAGCAGATGGCCCGCGAGCTGGCGCCCTTCCGGATCCGGGTCAACAGCGTCGCCCCCGGCTCCATCCTCTTTCCCGGCGGCTCCTGGGATCGGAGAAGGCAGGCCGACCCGGCCGGCATGGCCGAGTTCGAGCGGAGGGAGCTACCGATGGGTTTCGGCCGGCCGGAGGACGTGGCCAACGTGGTGGTGTTCCTCGCCTCGGAGCGCGCAGGGCACGTTTCGGGGGGCTGCTGGGTGGTGGACGGGGCTCAGTCCTTCTCCAACATCTGAGAGGGCTGGTACGATTACTATGGTCAATCGCAAAGCCATCTTTCTGCTAATAGTGACCATCATGTTGGGAGTGCCTTTTCTCGTGGCCTGCGGAACGGGCTCTTCCCCTTCCGTGCCATCCAGCGCCACCCCAACACCGTCGCCGCAGCCGCCGGCCAGCGGTCCCACGGGTAGTCTGGTTATCACCGGTCAGGTCCGGGACGTGGAGGCCAGCGCTCGGGTCATCACCCTGGTGGAACCGGTGCATGGCCTCGGGTCTGTGACCCTCACCGACCAGACCAAGATCGTGGCTGCCGATGGCAGTCCCAGGACGATGCAGGACATCAAGCCCGGGGTGGTGATCCAGGCGGCCGGGACGGCTGATGGATCCGGTTCGGTACTGGCCAGCGAGGTGCGGATCCTCACCGCTCCCAGCCCGATCCCCCAACAGTAGGTATCCTGCAATCGATAGATCATGGAGAGGTATGCCATGCGTATCGTGATCCCCGACGATTTTCCTCCGGTTTACCAGGGACACACCGAGTTGGAGAGTCTGGCACCCTACGGCGAGGTGGCGCTGTACGGGACCAGGGCGGCGGACCAGCAGGAGTTGATCGAAAGGCTTCGAGGGGCTACCGCTGTGATCAACGTTCGAGCCTACTCCCGCTTCGACGCGGAACTGCTGGCGGCGCTGCCGGAGTTGCGGACCATCGCGATCCTGGGCACCGGGACCGACAATGTCGACCTGGAAGCGGCCACCCGGCAGGGGGTAGTGGTGACCAACACCCCTGGCGCCTCGACGGTATCGGTGGCGGAGCTGACCTTCGCCCTGATGCTGGCGGCGGCCCGCCACGTGGCTCTGGCGGACAGGGCGATCCGCACTGGCCAGTGGCGGCACGTAGAAGGGGTAGAGCTGAGAGGCAAGACCCTGGGGGTCGTCGGGCTGGGGGCCATAGGTCAGGAGGTGGCCTCCCTGGCGCGGGCCTTCGGTATGAGGGTGGTGGCCTGGAGCCTGACGCCCGACGAGGAGCGAGCGAAGCGGGTCGGAGCGACTCCGGTGGAGTGGGAGGAACTTCTCGCGGTGTCCGACGTCGTCTCCCTGCACCTGCGGGCCTCCCCCAGGACGGCGGGGATCGTCGGCGCCCGGGAGTTGGGCCTGATGAAGCCCGGGGCGATCCTGGTTAACACGGCCCGCGGTGCGCTGGTGGACGAGAAGGCGCTGGCCGAGGCCCTCACCGCGGGGCGGTTGGGGGCGGCGGGATTGGACGCCTTCGTTCACGAGCCTTTGCCCGCCGATAGCCCCCTGGTGGGGTTGGAGAACGTCGTGCTGAGTCCCCACACCGGCTGGGTCACCGCCGACGCGGCCGAGCGGCTCCGGCGGATACCCGTGGAGAACCTGATCGCCTTCTTCGAGGGTCGACCCACAAACGTCGTGAACCCCGCCGTGCTGGGGTAGCCTCGGCAATCCCTACCATGGAGACACGGAGGCCACGGAGAGACCAACAGATGGCTCAGTGCCCTTCCGTGTCTCGCTGGTTCCCCATTCCGTTGATAGAAGGAGTTGGAGCCGTGGAGATACCCACTTTCCGAGACGTGTTGAAGGCCAAGCGACAGATCCGCCCCTACCTGGCTCACACGCCGCTCCACCGCTACCCGGCGCTGGACCAGTTGATCGGGGCGGAGCTGTACGTCAAGCAGGAGAACTACCAGCCGGTGGGCGCCTTCAAGGTTCGCGGGGGCATCAACCTGGTTTCCCAGCTGAGCCCGGAGGAGCGGCAGAGGGGCGTCATCGCCGTGTCCACGGGGAACCATGGCCAGTCGGTCGCCTACGCGGCCCGGCTCTTCGACATCCAGGCGCGGATCGTCGTGCCCGAGAGGGCGAACCCGGGGAAGGTGGCCGCCATGCAGGGCATGGGAGCCGAGGTGATCTTCCACGGTGCCAACTTCGACGAGGCTCGGCTGCACTGCGAGTCCCTGGTGCGGCAGCATGGCTACCGCTACGTTCATTCAGGGGATGAGCCGCTGCTGATCGCGGGAGTGGCTACCGAGACCCTGGAGATGCTGGAGGACGAGCCGGACCTGGAGGTGATCTTCGTCCCCATCGGGGGTGGCAGCGGCGCCGCAGGGGCCTGTCTCGTTGCCGGAGCCGTTAACCCCTCCCTCCGAGTGATCGGCGTTTCCTCCGAGGCATCTCCGGCTGCCTACCTGTCGTGGCGCCAGGGGAAGCCGGTGGAAGCCCCCAACCGCACCATTGCCGAGGGGCTGGCCACCGGCATCGGCTTCGCCCTGCCCCAGGCGATCCTCCACGAGGGGCTGGCCGACTACCTGCTGGTGAAGGACGAGGAGATCCTGCAGGCGATAGTCTGGATGATCGAGCGGGCCCACACCCTGGCCGAGGGGGCCGGAGCGGCGGCCCTGGCCGGCGCCTATCGTCTGCGGGACGAGCTGCGGGGGAAGAAGGTCGGGGTCGTGTGCTCCGGCGGCAACGTCTCCCTGGAGCAGTTGAGGCAGGCGCTCGGGGTGGGGTGAGCCCCGCGGCATCTCGCTAGCGGTAGTGTCTGGCCAGCTCCGAGGCATACCTGACACCCAGAGAACCGGCATGCTGGGCCAGCCACTCGCTCAGACGAGTCGTTCCGGTTGGGGGGCCGCTGGAGACCAGGAGACCGGCCATCAGCCCGTCGATTTCGTCTCGGGTCAGCACCACATCCTTGACCAGGTAGCCGATCAGTTCGGACAGGGCGAGCACCAGGCCCGGCGGCAGGTGAACGAGGAGCGCTCGACTGCCAACGATGGCCGCGATGAGTCGCACCAGATCGATGTAGCTGTAGACCTCGGGGCCGGCGGCATCGATGATCTCGTTGGCGTCGCCGCCGGCCGCACGGGTGGCTATGTCCGCCACGTCCTCCACGTACACAGGTTGAAGCCGGTAGTCACCTGATCCTGGAATGGTGAAGAGCGGAAATCGCCGGAGAAGCCAGGCGATGTTGTTGATGAGAATGCCCTCGGCTCCGAAGATCACGGTGGGTCTTATGATGGTGTACGACATGCCGGAGTTCATCACGATCTCCTCCACGATCCCCTTCCCTCGGAAGTAGGGTAGGGGCGAATCCACGGAAGCGTTCGTGATGCTGATGTGCACGACCCGTCGCACGCCGGCTTCCCTGGCAGCCCGGATGAGGGTCCTCGTGTTGTCGATGGCCGACTGATAGGTGGTTCGGCCGTAGGAAAAGCGAACCCAGTAGGTATTGAACAGAACCGATGCTCCCTGCATTGCCCTCGTCAACGCCTCGGGGCTGTCGAAGCTGAAGGGGGCAACGCTCACTCGGTCGCCGAAGGGGTTCTCGCGACCCGGATGCCCGGTGAGGGTCAAGACGTCTCTTCCCCGGTCGAGGAGGCGACGGGTGATGTACTTGCCCGTGAAGCCAAAGGCTCCGGTAACGACGTTCAGTTCTCGAGGGTTCGTGCGCCAATCCCTCATGGGGCCCGCGTCCCGGCTCGGATCCGAGCGTAGTGCCTGCGGGCCTTGGCCCGGTTGCCGCAGCTCTTCATGTCGCACCAGCGGCGGCTCTGGTTCTTGCTGGTATCCAGGAACAGCCAGCCACAGGGGTAGCCGGCACATTTCCGCACCCGGCTCCGCTCGTCTGAGGTCAACAGTTCCCCCGCCGACCGGGCCACCAACCAGAGCATCCGGTCCAGTTCGTCCCCCTCGGCCGCCCATTTCCAGCCGTAACCCTTCTCCGATGGGGTAACCCGCAGCCTGCTCAGTGCAGGCGACAGGGCCGCGTTCAGTGCCTCGAGATCGAGCTCCGCGACCGGCGTCCCCTCAGCGACGGCGGAGAAGATGCGAAAGATCGTTTCCCGCAGGGCGATGGCCTGCTCTAAAGTCGAGGCCGCCTCTTCGGGGCGTCGCTCCGCCTCATCCAGCAGTTGCCGTACCTGGCGCTCTGTCAAGATGTGCGCCTCACGGCTCCATGAGACCAGGTTGGTGTAGCTGCCGAGCTTCTCCTCGGGATCGTCGCTATCGTGCCAGTCCGCGGTATTGGCGAAGTCGAGGCAGAGCCGGCTGCTCGTCCAGTCCAGGCTTTCCTGCTCAGCCACGCTGCCCTCCTCGTTCAATCTAACTACCAAAAACGGCTTGACAGGTTGTACTGCCCTGCCTATACTCTAACCGGTTTCAATGGTATAGCAGGTTATGTGAGGCGTCAAGGGTCGGCCGCCACCGGCTGGCAACTCAATGAAAGATCGTGGTGGCATGGCTGTGTTGCCCTCAGTGGCTCCACTTCGGCGAGGGCTCGCAGCCGGTCGAGAGAGGAGGAGTCCGTGGCTGCTGAAGAGCAAGCGCACCTCGAGCTGACCTTTCATCCCGCGACCCCTGAACGGTGGTCCGACTTGGAGAGGCTCTTCGGGGAACGGGGCGCCTGCGCTGGTTGCTGGTGCATGTGGTGGCGGCTGAAGCGCTCTCAGTGGGATGCCCAGAGGGGCGATGGAAATCGGGCCGCGCTGAAGGCGTTAATGGAATCGGGCGAGGTCCCGGGGATCCTGTCCTACGCGGGAGCAGAGCCCGTAGGCTGGTGCTCCGTGGCTCCTCGGGAGAGCTTCCCTGCCCTGGAGCGGTCCCGCAGCCTCAAGCGCGTCGACCAGGAGCCCGTTTGGTCCATCGTCTGCTTCTTCGTGGCCAGGCAGTTTCGCCGGCAGGGCCTCACGGTGAGGCTGCTGGAGGCTGCGCTGGAATACGTCCGCAGCCAGGGCGGAAGGATCGTCGAGGGTTATCCCACCCGGCCGTCGAAACCCAGCGCCGATGCCTGGCTCTACATGGGGCTTTCCTCAGCCTTCCTCAGGGCGGGCTTCAGCGAGGTCACTCGCCCCTCTACGACGCGCTCCATCATGAGGTGCAGGCTCTAGACCCAATCTGAGTGATCGGTTGGTGCCGAACGATCCATCGTCGCTTATACTGGGCCGGACGATGGAGTGCTTCATCCCTGAGTTGTGCGAGAGGAAGTGGACAGGAGGGGGAACTGATGATCGAACGGCTGGAAACTGCCTATTACCGTTTGCCCCTGGAGGCCTCGGGCGATGCGGGGCATGGCGCCATCAACTCGGAGGAGTTGATCACCCTGAAGCTGTACGCCGCCGGCCTGGTGGGCCACGGCTACGCCTACACTATCGGCCGAGGGGGGCGGGCCATCCAGGCCCTGATCGATCACGACCTGGCGCCGCTGGTGGTGGGCCGGTCTCCCGAGGCGGTGGAAGATCTCTGGGAGATGATGGGACAGAGACTGCTCTACGTGGGCAGGGGAGGCGTCGTCAGCTTCGCCGTCGCCGCCGTGGACATCGCTCTCTGGGATCTTCGGGGCCAGCGGGAGGGTAAACCGCTTTACGCCCTGGCCGGAGGGACCGCCCGAGAGATCCCAGCCTACGGCAGCGGTGTGGATCTGCCCAAGCCGCTGGATCAGCTTCTCAGCCAGGTAGAGGGTTTTCTCCAGAGGGGATTCCCCGGGGTCAAGGTCAAGGTGGGCCGTCCCGACCCGCGGGAGGACGAGGAACGGGTAGCCGCGGTGCGGCGGCTGATCGGCGACGGAGTGGATCTGATGGTGGACGCCAACATGTCCTGGACGGCAGAGGAGGCCCTGGAGAGGGGGAGGCGGCTTGAGGCCTACAACCCCTTCTGGTTGGAGGAACCCGCCATCCCGGAGGACGTACCCGGTCACGCCCGACTCGCCCGCTCCCTGAAGACGCCCATCGCCGTGGGCGAAAGTCTCCACTCGGTCCACGAGTTCCGCCGCTACGTGTATGAACGGGCTGCCGGTGTGTTGCAGATCGATCCCGTCACCAACGGCGGCATCACCGCCTCCCTGAAAGCGCTGGCGCTGGCCGATGCCGCCGGACTCAAGACCAGCAGCCACTACACCGACGAGCTGTCCGTCCACCTGCTGTGCGCCAGCCTCCAGCCGGTGTACCTGGAGAAGCACGCCTTCGCCCTGGACCCATACCTCCAGACCCCGCAGCGGGTCGTGAACGGCCGCGTCCGCCCTACGGAGACGCCCGGTACGGGGCTCCGCTTCGACGAGAAGGCGCTGGCGCCGTACAGGGGGTAGTGCGGTCCCCATCCTGCAATCTCTCCTCCTGTGCCTGATCGGGGAGGTGAAGTCGAGCCATGCAGGGGACGAAGGTGCGGCGGCTGCCGGTGGGGGCGGAGTCGCAGTCGGGAGGGGGAGCCCACTTCCGGGTGTGGGCGCCCCGGCGGAAACGGGTTCAGGTGGTGCTGGAGGGCATCCCGGGCGGACCTCGATCATTCGATCTGAAGCCCGAGGGGAACGGCTACTTCTCGGGAGAGGTCTCCGAGGCCGGCACGGGAACCCTCTATCGCTACCGCTTGGACGGGGAAGACCAGCTCTACCCTGATCCTGCCTCCCGCTTTCAGCCCGAGGGCCCTCACGGCCCCTCCCAGGTGGTGGACCCTGCCCGATTCCGTTGGAGCGATGAGGGCTGGTCCGGCGTGGGTCTCGAGGGCCAGGTGATCTACGAGATGCACGTGGGGACCTTCACGGCCGAGTCGACCTGGGAGGCAGCGAGCCGGGAGTTGCCTGAGCTGGCTGCCCTGGGCGTCACGGTGGTGGAGGTGATGCCCGTGGCCGAGTTCCCTGGCCGCTTCGGCTGGGGCTACGACGGCGTCGACCTCTTCGCCCCTACCCGCCTGTACGGCGAGCCCGACGACTTTCGTCGCTTCGTCGATTCGGCCCACGGTGCCGGCCTCGGGGTGATCCTGGACGTGGTCTACAACCACCTCGGCCCGGATGGGAACTATCTCCCCCAGTTCTCCCGGGACTACTTCACCGACCGCTACAGCAACGAGTGGGGTGAGGCTCTCAACTTCGATGGTCCGGAGTCGGGGCCGGTGCGGGAGTTCTTCGCGTCCAACGCCGGCTACTGGATCGAGGAGTTCCACCTGGATGGGTTGCGCCTGGATGCCACCCAGACCATCCACGATGGCTCGCCCGAACACATCCTGACTGCCATAGGCCGGAGCGCCCACCAGGCGGCCAGAGGCCGCTCGGTCCTGCTGGTGGCGGAGAACGAGTCGCAGGAGGTGAGGCTGGTGCGTCCCCTGGAAGGGGGTGGATGCGGTCTGGACGCCCTCTGGAACGATGACTTCCATCACAGCGCTACGGTGGCCTTGACCGGGCGGAACGAGGCCTACTACATGGACTACCTGGGCACCCCTCAGGAGTTGGTCTCGGCGGTCAAGTACGGCTACCTTTACCAGGGCCAGCGTTACCGATGGCAGAAGAAGTGCCGGGGCAGCCCCGCTTTCGGCCTGAGCCCGGCAAGGTTCGTTCTCTACACTCAGAACCACGACCAGATCGCCAACTCGGCTGCCGGTCTTCGGACCCACCAGTTGACCTGCCCCGGCCGGCACCGTGCCATGACCGCATTGCTGCTGCTGGCGCCGGGGACCCCCATGCTGTTCCAGGGGCAGGAGTTCTCCGCCTCCACCCCCTTTCTCTACTTTGCCGACCAACCGCCGGAGCTGGCTGGACTGGTGCGGCGGGGGAGGGCGGAGTTCGTGGCCCAGTTCCCCAGCGTGGCCGATCCCGAGGTCCAGGCTCGTCTGGCCGATCCCGCCGACCCGGAGAGCTGGCGGCGCTCCCAACTGGATCTGTCGGAGCGGGAGAGCCACGCCGAGGCCTACCGACTGCACCGGGATCTCATAAGGATGAGGCGGGAGGATCCCGTCTTCTCGCGGCAAGAGGCCGGCCGGCTGGACGGCGCGGTGTTGGGGCCCGAGGCCTTCCTCTTGCGGTTCTTCGGGGAGGATGGGGAAGACAGGTTGCTGCTGGTCAATCTGGGGCGCGACCTGCCTCTGGACCCGGCTCCCGAGCCCCTGCTGGCGCCGCCCGAGGGCAGGGAGTGGGAAGTGCTGTGGTCCAGCGAGGATCCCAGGTACGGAGGGCTCGGCACGCCGCCGTTGTGGCCCGAGGGGATCTGCTGGATCCCGGGTCACGCGGCCCTCGTGCTCAAGCCGTCAGCCATCAGCAGTCAGCAGTCAGCCCAGGGAGTGGAACAGCGGTGAGTTCACGAGGAGCAGGGCAGCGGCTTGTCCCCTGCCGCCCGTTCGGGGATGTGGAGAACGAAGCGGTAGGGCAGGGCGCCCAGCCCTACATTCGGGAGTCCAGGGTGTCTCATGGATAGGCTGGTTCTCAAGATGCCATGGCCGGCGGAGGTGACCCCCGAGGCGGAGCCGATGCTGGGCTACGAATGGTTAGTGACCAACGGGCTAGGGGGGTACGCTTCGGCCACCCTCGCTGGTGTCTGCACCCGCCGATACCACGGGCTGCTGATCTCGGCGCTGCCCGCACCTCTGGGTCGCACGGAGATGCTCAACTACTTGCGAGAGCAGGTGACCCTCCAGGATGGCTCCACCTTCCAGCTCAGCAGGCTGGAGCGCGCCGAGCACGACCTGGAGTGTCGGGGTGCGAGCCACCTCGCCGAGTTCCGGTTGGAGGACGGGCTCCCCGTCTGGCGCTACCAGCTGAGGAAAGTAGCGCTGGAGAAGCGGGTCGTCATGCCCCACATGCAGAACACCGTGTACGTCCACTACCGGATGCTGTCCGGCATGGGGACCATCCGTCTGGAGCTGAGTCCGGCGGTGCACTTTCGGTCTCACGAGTCGCCGGTCACCGAGCAGCTGGGAGAGCCCTACCGGTGGAAGACCCTGGGTGATCGCTACGAGCTGTCTGGGGGCCATCGCTATCCACTCCTGCGAATGATGCTGTACGGCGAAGGGGGAGGCTTCAGACGGCAGGAAGAAGACATAGTGGATGTCTTCTATCGCTCGGAGGAGAGCCGGGGCTACGAGTCCCTGGGCACCCTCTGGACGCCGGGCTGCTTTCACATCGATCTTTCCAGGGGCGGCGAGGCGACCCTGGTGGCCTCCACGGAGCTGTGGGAGGTACTGGGGACCCTGAACCCTCGGGAGGCCCTGGAGGCGGAGCGGGAGCGGCGCCGCCGTTTGCTGGTGATGGCCCACCCGAAGGCGAAGACCGGCACCGGTGCTGAGTTGGTGCTGGCCGCCGATCAGTTCATCATCGTCCCTGCGGGGCGCATTCGAGATGCCGCTCGCTCCCACGCTGCCGGCGACGAGGTGCGGACCGTCATTGCCGGGTACCACTGGTTCACCGACTGGGGGCGCGACACCATGATCAGCCTGGAGGGACTCGCCCTGACCACGGGGCGGCACCTGGAGGCGGGCTACATCCTGCGCACCTTCGCCCACTACGTCCGAGACGGGCTGATCCCCAACATGTTCCCGGAGGAGGAGGTCGAGGGCCGATACAACACCGCCGATGCTACTCTCTGGTATTTCCACGCCATAGACCGCTACCTGGAGTGTACCGACGATCGAGAGACCCTGCGGATCCTGCTCCCGAAGCTGCTGGACATCGTCGACTGCCACCTGCTGGGAACCCGCTTCGGGATCCGGGTGGACCCGGCCGACGGTCTTCTGACCCAGGGGGTGGAAGGGTTACCCCTCACCTGGATGGACGCTCACGTGGGCGACTGGGTGGTTACCCCACGGCGGGGCAAGGCTGTGGAGATCAACGCCCTCTGGTACAACGCCCTCCGGTTGCTGGAGCGGTGGGTCCGGGAGGAGCAGGGGGAGGAGGCGGCCCAACCCCTGGCCGACCACGCCGCCCAGGCCCGCAAGTCCTTCAACGAACGATTCTGGTACGGGGAGGGAGGCTATCTCTACGACGTCGTGGATGGCGAGCAGGGCGACGACCACTGCTGCCGGCCGAATCAGGTGCTGGCCATCGCCCTCCGTCACCCGGTCCTCGACCGGAGTCGTTGGGAGTCGGTCCTCCAGGTGGTGCTGGAGCGGCTGGTCACTCCGGTGGGGCTCCGATCATTGGCCCCGGGCGAACCCGACTACAAGCCCAAGTACTTCGGCGATCGCCGCTCTCGGGACGCGGCGTACCACCAGGGGACGGTGTGGGGGTGGTTGATCGGACCCTTCGTGGACGCGTGGCTCAAGCTGTATCCGGCGGATCGCACGGGGGCGCGACGCTTCCTGGAGGGCTTTGTGCCCCATCTGACGCAGGCATGCGCCGGTTCCATCAGCGAGATCTTCGACGCCCAGAAGCCCTTCACCCCCCGGGGGTGCATCGCCCAGGCCTGGAGCCTGGCGGAGTTCCTCCGCTGCTGGGTGAAGACGGCGGAGTGAAGGCCCGCTTCTTGCCGGAAAGTGGATCATCAGCCGCTCCAACGCCCCTGCGGATGCTGCTGGTCGGAGTGGGCTTCCTGTTGACCAACCTCTGGGTCTGGCTCAAGATGCAACTTCTGGCAGCCACCTCCCGCCAGGATCGTCCAGCGGCTCGTGCCTGGCTGGACAACACCTTCCGCGCTATCAGCCTCGGACCTCCGCTTGCGACAACTGGAGCGGGTACACCCCCACCTCACGGGCATGATCGTACATGGCGACAACGTTCTCCACCGGCACGTCGGGCTGGATGTTGTGAACTGCCGCCACCATGTATCCTCCGCCCTGCCCCATCTGGGCCAGACGCCGGCGCACCTCCGCTTTCACCTCCTCCGGCGTCCCATAGGGCAGCACCTTCTGGCTGTCGATCGCTCCCCAGAAAGAGAGTCGATCCCCAAACTCCGCCTTCAGGCGGGCCGGGTCCATGCCCCTGGCCGATACCTGGATCGGGTTCAGCAGCTGAACGCCGATGTCGATCAGGTCGTTCAGCAGCAGGTAGACGGAGCCGCAAGTGTGGAGGGCGATCTTGGCCCGGGGGCACATCTCCTGGACCTGCCGGAAGAAACGGCCGTGGCGGGGCTTGATCACCTTCTGGTAGGCTTCCGGGGACATCTGGGGTCCACCCTGAGTGCCCAGATCGTCGCCGGTGAAGACGATGTCCACCAGGTCGCCCACCTCCCCCATGATGTTGCGGGCCATGACCATGCTCCTATCCAGGATGGCGTCCATCAGGGCTCCGATCAGGGCCGGGTCCGCCGCCATATCCATGTACCAGTCCTGGAAGCCTCGCAGGTACTGGCTGATGTGGACAACCCCAACGGTCAGGTTCAGCACCAGGGCGTAATCGCCCTTCTGCTTCAACTCCAGGGCACGCTGCCGCAGACCCCTCGTGCGGCCGGGATCGTCGGGGTTCGGCCAAGGGTGTTTGAGAATGTCCTGAACCGAGATCTCCCCCGCCAGCACCGACCCCTTCAAATCGTACCAGTAGGAGCCTGCCGGCTTGCTGCGCACCACCCCCCACTCGTCCCGGTAGGTGATCTCGTCCAGCTCTACGTCACCGCCCCGATCGGGAGATCCCGGTATCAGAGCGCGGGTGTCCACGTCGAATCGCTCCAGGATCCGCTCGTCCACCAGGACCGGCTGCATCATCCGATCCGATATGATGTTCGGCGCCTCGATGCCCAGATGGCGCTTCAGCTTCTCGTAGCCCGCCACGTGGATGCTGCTGCAGCGGCTCCCGCTGAAGTCGATGGGCACTCGGTCCGGCTCTTTGTGATTCAGGGCGGCAACCACCCTCTCCCTGTGGGACATGGTCGATCTACTCACGGGCGTTGCTCACTTCCTACATCGATTGATGGATAAGCTAGTCCACCTTGTGCCCACCAGTTTAGCAGCCCGGGGCAACGGGAGCGAGTCATGGCCCGGACGCGCGCACCGGATTGCCCCTCCAGGCTTCCTATTGTAGACTGCTGCGGCTGCGACTCCATGAACTGGTGGCCGCGGCAAATGTTATGGGAGGAAAAGGTGTACTGTCCGAAGTGCGCAACGGAGTTGCCCGATAACGCCAGGTTCTGCATGCAGTGCGGAACGGGAGTGAAGGCTGTAGAGGAAGAGCTGCAAGTCCAGGAGCCCCAGTGGGACCTGTGCGAGGTCAGGATCGAGGCAAGACAGGGAGTCGCCTCGACGGAGTGGAGGTTCGTCGCGGAAGCAGCGGGGCCGAGGGGCACGTACGTCGTGAGGACCACCGACTGGAGCGGAAGGGATCCGGAGAGCGATCTGGAGCGTCTCACCGAGGAGTTGATCCAGGAGGGCTGGGAGCGAGTGGAGGGACACTCCGGCGAGGTCGGCAGGAAGTTTCGCCGCCAGACCGTGTGAGGCTAACCCCCAGCCCTCATCCCGTGAATGTGCCCTCTGGCATGTTCACTCCTCTTCGAGGGGGGAGAGGTAGGCCCTGTCCCTCGCGATAGAGGGCCACCTCCGCGCCGAGGGAGGCCACCCTCTGCCAGCTAAGCAGCAGCATCGACAACTGCTGAAGTAGCGGCGCCAGGAAGACGCTGCCGGCCACGACGGGTATCTGCAGCAACGCCGGGTAGAGGGCGCCGAAGAGGGCCGCTACCAGGACGAAGGCCAGCCCCAGCAGCGCTACCTGAGGGAAGCGGCGGACCGTAAAGGAGACAGCCCGGCCTGCGTGGCGCCAGAGGGAGCGCTCCGGCGCCAGCACCAGGCTGACCCGGGCGTAGTCCACAGCCATCAGCAGCAGGAACAGAAGGAAAGGCAGGGCTGCGGCTCTCAGGCCCGTCACCACCAATTCAGTCGAGCCGGAGGAGGGCACCAGCACCAGTAACAGGTTAAGCCCCAGGAAGATCAGGCCCACCACGATCAACCCGGGGAGGAAGAAGAACAGCAGGAAGAGGAATCCCCAGAAGAAGCGGGCGCAGTCCGAGAAGAAGGCCGTCCAGCGGAAGGGCGGAGCGCCCCAGACGATAGCGCCAAGGGTGCCACCCCTCAAGAAGGTCCCCAGCAGCAGGAACAGTAGCGGCCCCAGCAGGTAGAGGGGCCAGGGAAAGAAGGTTGCGTCCCCATTGCCCTCGGCCTCCATCAACCAGTCGAGGGTGATGGGGCCCAGCAGGTCGGGGGCCATGGCGGAGTGGCCGAACACCCCGGCCAGCTGGGCCGCCGGGGGCACGGCCATGACCAGGGCCAGCGCCGTCTCCACCAGGTAGAGCAGCAGCACGACCGGCCAGAGGGCCGTCGCCCTCTTACACCCCTTCCAGAAGCTACGCCAGATAGCCATGACACCACCTAAAATGTAGCCGCAGGCTTTACGCCTGCGCGTACTTCGTGATGAAGCGGGATCTTGCCGCACATGGCCACGCGCACCCATAAAGGGTGCGGCTACAGCCAATATGCACGGCATAACCTCAAGGGAATGCGGCTACACCAGATAAGCGAGTAGCTGCAGCCAGCCCTGCATCAGCCACAGCAGATCGGCGCCCCGGCGGAAAACGGGCTGGAAGTTGAACCAACTGGTGTAGCTGTTGTTGGCCCAGCGGGTGTCCAGCATCAGCTTGTGCTCCGGGTCCACCTCGACCTTCACGGCCGGCGAGGGGCTGAGGTACTTGTAGGCCTGCCACCTGCCCGCACCGTCCCACATCTCCCGCTCCTGGTGCCCGTCCTGGAAGGTGGTCACCACCTCCACCGGCGCGGCCCCGTCGCCCAGCCGCCGGGCCGTGACGGCGCTCCGGTACTGGTTCCCTTCCCGCCGGACCTCGGGGCTCTCCACCGAGTAATCGAAGACCGCCGAGGAGTAGAGGGCCTGCTGCAGGAAATGGTCGAACTGATTACCTGCAACCTCCCGCACCACGGCCAGGAAGTTCTCGGTCCTGGGGTGGTGGAAGGCATAGCGCTGGAAGTAGCTCCGCATCAGCTGCCCCATCTTCTCCTGGCCCAGGTAGCCCTCCAGGGTGCCCAGGATCAGGTCCACCTTGGCGTAGACGTTGCCCCCGTAGCTGCCGGAGCTGTAGAACTTCCAGGAGTCCTGCACCACCGGATCCAGCTGATGGATGCTCAGGTACTGGCCCCGGTCGGCGGCGGTCTGGCCCATGTGAAAGCCGAAGCTATTCATCATGGAGTCGCTCTTGCCGTACAGCTGGTCCACCAGCTTACGGGTGGAGTAGGTGGTGAAGCCCTCGTCCAGCCATGCCTCCTCGAACTCGTTGGTGGCCACCATGCCGTACCACCACTGGTGCCCGATCTCGTGGATGGTCACCTGCTCGGGGAAGAGGAGCCCGGGCACGGCGACGAGGTCGGCAGATACGGTCACCAGGGTCGGGTACTCCATTCCATCGCCGGCCCCACCGGGCACGTCCACCACCGTCAGCATGGGATAGGGGTATGCACCGTACCAGCGGCCGAAGTTCTCCACCGCCGCTCTGGCGGCGCTCAGGAACCTGTCCCTGACATCCTCGTCGGCGGCCAGATAGAGCAGACGAATCTCGGTGTCACCCACCTTCTCCCGAGCCTCCCGGAAGGTGGGATTGGCGGCCCAGGCGAAGTCGTGGACGCTGCTGGCCTCGAAGATTAGGGTCCTGGTGCCGTCACCGTTGCTCTTCTCTCCCACTGGAATCCCGCTCGCTCCCACGACGAACCGCTCCGGCAGGGTGATCTCCACTCGATAGCTGCCGAAGTCGGCGAAGAACTCCGAGTTGGCGTGGTACTGATGGGCGACCCACCCCTTCTCCGTCAGGGCCGCCAGCTTGGGGAACCACTGCCCGACGGTAAAGTGGTCCCCATCCCAGTAGCCCGACCGAGCGATGACCCTGGGCAGCTTCACGGAGAAGGCCGTCTCCAGCTGAAGCGACTTCCCCGGCTCCAGCGGTTCCGGGATGGGCACCTTCATGACGGTGTCGTCCACCGAGGACCCGGGCAGCAGGTCGTAGCCCGAGACGAGCCGCAGGGCAGAGACCTCCATGCTACCCCAGTTGTGGCTGGCGGTGGAGCGGAGAGCGGCCGGAGGGTTCTCCCTCATGAAGGTGCTGTTGGGACTCTCGAAGGCGTTGGGGTACAGGTGGAAGTACAGCTCCTGGACGGGATGGGAGGTATCGTTCAGAAAGTAGATCCTCTCGGTGCCCGTAAGCAGCTTCTTGTCCGCGTCCAGCCGGACGGCGATCTGGTAAGAGGCCACCTCCCTGGCCTGGGCGTGGACCGGAGCGGCGGGGAAAAGGAGAACGCCGGCCAGGGCCAGGGTGATCACCACAACCGGGCCCAGGGATCGGGAAGAAGAAGCACGAGCATCCCTTGTCGAACGAAGAGCCCGGGTCAAGGAAGGGGTGAGTCCGGGCAACAGCGGTACCTCCTTGGGATGCAGGCATCCTAAACCCGAAGCAGGGCGGAGATCAAGCAAGATGGGGGTCGTGGTTAAGCGCTCACCTGGGCTCCCGCCAGCCTAACCCTCACGAATCTCCTGTCCCCACAGGGGACCGCCGAACAGGAAGCTGATCAGGCAGAAATCGAAGGCTCCGGCGCTGAGAGGGACCAGGCCGATCAGTGCCGTGAGGGTTCCCCCGGCACCGCCCCTCCTCCATCCGGAGATAATCAGCCCCACACCGGCTCCTATGCGAAGCCACCGCCCCGTATCGCTGGCCAGGAACTGAGCCGTAGACTTGGTCGAGATCATCCTTCTAGCTCCTCCTGCAACCGCATCCCCTGCTGACTCAATCCTGGATAGTTGTGCAGGAAGCGGGCCTGGATCAACCTCCACGTTGACAGGGCAACGCATCGATGTTAGCGTGAGGCCCCCAACAAGGATGAAAAGGAGCGACGGAGCATGACAGCACCCCAGGAAAAGAACCTCGGCTTCATCATCCACACCAGGGTCGATCGCCCGTCTCCCCAACTGGTGGCTCCCTTCAAGGAGTTTGCCACCTGCAACGTCTGCGATGTTCTGGGCCGGTTCGGCGCCATGCACTACACCATCAAGCCGCTGGTGCCGGGTTGGAAGGTGGCGGGGCCGGCCATCACCGTGCGGACCCGGCCTTGCGACAACCTGCTGATCTACAAGGCACTGGAGTTGGCCCAGCCCGGCGATGTGCTGGTGATCTCCAACTACGAGTACGAGACCAACGCCACCTGGGGAGACCTGACCAGCATGATGGCCAAGGCCAGAGGGCTCGCCGGCATGGTCACCGACGGCCTGGCTCGCGACATCGCAGGGCTGCGTGAGGTGGACCTGCCCGTCTTCGCCCGGGGCCTCACCCCTAACAGTCCCATGAAAGACGGCCCCGGCGAGATCAACGTGCCGATCAGCTGCGGGGGCGTGATAGTGAACCCCGGGGACATCATCGTAGGCGACGAGGACGGCGTGGTGGTGGTACCCAGGGCCGACGCCGAACTGGTCATCCAGCGGACCAGGGCGATCATGGCCAAGGAGGAGAAGACGGTACGGGACATCCAGTCGGGCAAGGTAATCCCTGAGTGGGTGAACAAGGCCCTGGCCGAGAAGGGCGCCCAGATAGTGGAATAGGAGCCAGCAGCTGCCGGGAGGGTGTCTTCTGTAGGAGCCGGCTCCTGCCGGCGATCCTCATCCTGGGTCGCCTGTCGGAGCGGACTCCTACGGCCCGGTTCGCGATCGGACCGGGCTGATCTCCTCCAGTCGAGAGAGGATGCTCTTGATCCTCTCTTCCTCCTGCTTCAGGGCTTCCCGCATCTCGTACTGCTCGGTATTGGAAATCTCCATCCTCAAGTCCGAGAGGCGTTCCCGGAGTATCTGGGTCAGCAGCAGCACTTCGTTGGGTTGCAGTGTGAGCCGCATCTTCGAGCACCCCTTTCGGCGCCATCGATCATCCCCGGGGATGCCGCCCTCCGGCAGAACCGGATTTCTCCTGGGAGAGGGATAGTACGCACCATCATTACAGTACCGGAGCCTCAACCAGCGCAAGATGCGAGCCTGGATCTAAAACCCCAGAGCTTCACCTTCGGCGCACGCTGCTGTCTTACCTCCTGTGCGCTGTCTTCCAGATGAAGTCTCCGCCCACGGTCTGGGAGTGCCGTGCACGGCCCCTACCGCGACGGCGGTGGCTGGGGGATGGATGCCTCCAGGGGCCAGAGGTAGGCCTCCTTGGCGAGATCGCCGCCGTTGGCCACCGTAATGCCCCCCTTCTTGGCCCAGGGGACATCCTCCTTCCAGTACTGGAAGGTAGCCCTCTGGGCTCGGATCACGAAGGAGTTGCCGGCGTCGGCGTAGGCCACCGGCAGCCCGTACTGCTGGAGCCAGGCCGGGTTGGAGAGGAAACGCTCCTTTATCGCCGGGTTCTTGTCCAGGAAGGCCAGGTGGCGGGCCACCACCTTCTCCCACGACAGTCCGGTATCGGGCTTGGTATCGAAGGGCTTGGGCGTCTGCCGGTAAGTGAGGAGCCAATCGTCCAGCTTCCGATCGTGCATCAGGTCGAAGGTGTTCAGGAAGTAGGCCTGCTTCACCTCGGGCCTCCACTGGAGCACCCCCTTCTGGAATGCCTGAGTGGTGAAGCCGTCCAGGACGAAGCGCTGGGTCACGGGATAGCCCAGGGCCTCCACTCCTCCCAACCGCTGGAACTCCTTCCAGAAGTGGACGTCGCCCTCGTCGGTCACGGCGAAGCCGGCGGGGCTGGCCCCGAGGGGGCGGCCATTGGCCTGAGTGAAGAAGTGGCCGCTGGGGATGTCGTAATCCTGGGGCCGGGGCGCATTGGCATCCTGGGAGCGGGGGAGGGTTAACTCGTACCAGCGCTCGCCCTCGACGGGCATCTTCACCCGGGACCCGTTCTGGCTGAAGGGAACGGGGACCCTGGTGCCACCATCCACCCTGATCAGGGAGTAGCTCGACCCCATCTTGGGGTCCCGAACCAGAGCCGCCGGATCCAGGTCCAGATCGGCGCGGGAGGTGGAGTAGATCCTCATGATCCTGGGATCGGTCCATGTGAGGAACAGCTGGGAGAGCCGGTCGGCGTCGAAGCTGACCCGGGTACCCTTGTAGCTGGTGGCGCTGAGGATCAGGGCATCGCTTCCCTCGTAGGCCCAGCGGTAGCCGGACGCCTGTTTGTCCGGCAGGTAGAGATAGCCACCACCGGCTGGACCTCGATTCAGGTAATCCACTAACCCTCGGAGCGCGGGGACCACCGGTTTTCCTGAGCCATCGGCCAGGAAAGCGCCGTAGGCGTTCTGCTTGGGGTTGGCCCCCTGGGGATAGTCGTTCAGCATCCACTTGCCTCCACCCCCCAGCCCCTCGGAAACCAGCAGCAGGTAGACGGCCGTCTCGTAGTTGGCGCTCTCCTCCGGGGACATGCCCGAGGTGGAGAAACCGAACTCCCCCAGCAGGATCGGCTTGCCCGGGAAGGTGGAGCGCAGGTTGTTCAGGGTTCGAGCCATCCCGTCCAGGGCCTTGCCGCTGGCGTTGGGGTAGCGGTGGGCGGTGATGTAGTCCAGGGTGCCGTTGGCGGGCAGCTTGGCCATCACCAGGTCGCTGTAGGCCACGGTGATGGGATGCTTGTTGTCGGCCTTTCGAATGCCATCGATCTGAGGCTGCAGCCACATGGATAGGGAGGCGTTGACGGTGCCCAGCAGTCCATCCCACTTGCGCCCCTCGGGAGAATCCACGTAATCCAGGGTGGAGACCAGGTAGTTACGCTCGGTGACCCAGGCGCCCGCAGCGGCCAGGAAATCCTGGTAGCTCTTCAGGGTGGCGTCGGCGCCGGCCGACTGGATGGGAGACTTGGCGCCGCCGGGATAGATGGCCGAGGCCAGGTCGCTGAAGTGGGGCTCGTTCTTCAGGTCGTAGGCCAGGAGGGTGGAGTTCCCGGCGTAGTGGGCGGCGATCTTGCCGTCCACGTCGGCCACCTTGGAGAGGTCCCGCTCACCGTAATCGTAGAGGGCGAGGATCACCTCCAGCCCCTGCTTCTGAGCCAGAGAGAAGAAGGTATCCAGCTTATCCCACCGGTTGGCCTGGATGGCCTGGACCAGGGGGGGTTGGACGAAGACCCGCACCGTGGAGAAGCCGGCATCCCGAGCCCGACGCAGGTCGGCCTCGATCAAACCGGGGTCGAACTTACCATCCTCCCACATCTGCCAGGCTCGATCGGACGGCCCCTCGTAGTTGACAGCCACCAGGAAGGAAGGCCCCTTGCCGGGCAGGGCCAGCCTGCTCGCCTGGATGGAGGCAGCGGCCGGCCCCGCTGCCTCCGCTCCGGATGATCGAACGACCGCAGCCAGCAGCATCAACAGTAGCAGCAAGGCTGCAGTGGCGATCAGCCGCAGCCTGGTAGACAACACCATGTCTCTGGAACCTCCAGAAGGGGAGTGTGTGGGGATGTAAGTGGTGGGTACCGGTTGAGTATAACTCAGTGAGGGGGGTTTGTAGCACCGAATGGAGTGGCCAATTTGGGCTATCCGGGCAGTCTTTGACGCGGGGACACGGAGACGCGGGGACACGGAGACGCGGGGACACGGAGACGCGGGGACACGGAGACACGGGGACAGCGTGCCGTAGGAGCCGGCTCCTGCCGGCGATCAGATCCGTGTCGGGGCGGCAAGCTGCCGGCAATCGGTATCGACGTAGGGGCCGGCGTCTCTGCCGGCCCGAGGTTCTGGGTGCTGAGTTCCCGATAGCTCTGTAGCCGCAGGCTTTAGCCTGCGCGTTTCTGCTGCAGCATCCCCCTGCCCCACGAGGCTACGCGCACCCATAAAGGGTGCGGCTACATTCTCTTGCTGCAGCCTGCCATCACCCTCACCCCGTGGACATGCCAGAGGGCATGTCCACGCTCTGGCCGGTCCATGCTTCTCCCTGCACTGTAGAGACGCGACATGTCGCGTCTCTACCATCCGAGGGGAGAGGGGAATCGTTGTCCGTGTCCCCGTCCCCGTGTCCGCGTGTCTCCGTGTCCCCGCGTCTCCCCTTCCAGGTGTCCCGGCTACGCGACGAGGGCTTCCACTCCGGCCCGGAAGGCCCGCAGCGCCCGATCGATGTCCTCGTCGGTGTGGACGGCCGAGACGTAGATCTTGTCGGGCACCGACAGGAAGAGGCCGTTCTTAACAGCGGTGCCGTAGAGGACCGTGGCCTTGACCGGATCGCCGGAGCGAATATCCTGCCAGTTGACGATCTCCCGATCGGTGAACACCACCTGCAGGACACCTCCCTCGCCGGTCACCTGGGCCACCAGGCCCGCGTCGGCCAGCATCTGCTGCAGGCCGGACTTCAAACGGGCCGTCGACTGGTGGATACGAGGGTAGAGGTTCTGCTCCTTCAGCACCTTCAGGGTGGCGAGGCCGGCCGCGGCGCTCACCGGGTTGCCGCTGAGGGTGCCGGTCATGTAGGTGTAGTCGGGCTGGCCCTTCCGGCCGTTATCGCAGAGGGACAGGATCTCCTCGCGGCCGCAAACTGCTGCCAGGGGATACCCACCGCCGATGATCTTGCCGAAGCAGGCCATGTCCGGCACCACCCCATAGTGCTCCTGAGCGCCGCCCCAGGCGAAGCGGAAGCCCGTGACCACCTCGTCGAAGATCAGGTCGATGCCGTATCGGGAGGTGATCTCGCGCAAGAAGGGGAGGAAGCCGGGTTTGGGGGGATAGGAGCGCTGGAAAGGTTCCACGATCACCGCCGCCAGGTCCCGGTGGTTCGCCTCGATAATCGCGGCCGTGGTCTCCACGTCGTTGAAGGGAGCCATCAGCACGGTGCCGGAGGCACCCGCCGGGACGCCTGCCGACTCCACCTTGGGAGTCGAGCTATAGGGCTCGTTGGGCCAGACGCTGAGGATGGCGTAATCGTGGACCCCGTGGAAGCCACCCTCGAACTTCAGCACCTTCTCCCGACCGCTGTGGGCTCGGGCCAGCCGCATGGCGAAGAAGGTCGCCTCGTTGCCGGAGCTGCAGAATCTTATCTTTTCCGCGCAGGGCACGGCGGAGACGATCAGTTCCGCCAGCTCCAGCGCCGGTTCGTTGACGAAGTAGAAGGTGCTCGCTCTCGCTGCCTGCTGCTGCACCGCGGCCACCACGGCCGGATGGGCATGTCCCAGGATCAGGGGTCCTGAACCCAGCAGGTAATCGACGTACTCGTTGCCGTCTACGTCGTACAGCTTCGCCCCCCGCCCGTAGGCCGGCACGATGGCCAACTCCCGGGACAGGCCGAACATCCCCAGGGTACCACCGGGGAGGAGGCGGCCCGCCTTGTCCAGCAGCTTCAGATGGCTCGAGCTTCGCTTATCGGTCTCCAACAACATTCGCTATCTCCTTCTACTTCCACAACCGAGTCACGAGTGATGAGTGATGAGTAGTGAGTGAGCAACATCCCTACTCATCACTCATCACTCGTCGCTTCCAATCCGACGGCAATAAGGTAACCGATGGCCCGCTCGGCCCTGGGGTACCGATGGACCAACTTCCAGAAATCGACCGAGTGGTTGGGCTCGATCAGATGGGCCAGCTCGTGGACCAGGACGTAGTCGAGAACCCAATCGGGCGCCCTGGCGAGGCGATCCGACAGCCGGATTGCCCCGATATCGGTAGTGCAGCTGCCGAATCGAGAGTGCTGATTGGTGACGTACCGGACGGAAAGGATTTGAAGCTTCCCCTCGAAGTAGCGGCGGTTCAACTCCTGGGCGCGGGCCATGAGGTCTTCGTCCCGCAACCGTTCCGCACGGGAAACCCTGGTCTGGAGTCGCGTCACCAGTCTGTCGACCAGTTCCCTTTCCCGCTCCTCCGCGAGCCCCGCAGGCACTCGCACCTCCACCGTGTTACCCACCAATCGAGCACCAACGGTCTTGGTCCTTCGGGGGCTGCGCAGGATGTGGACACTCCAGGGAAAGTCAGACATGGGCTGAGAACCAGAGCGACTCCGTGAAGATTGCCGGCAATTAAAGCAGGAAAGAGTTAAATATGCAAGTATTGCTCTGGTTTGTGTCCTTTTCCAGGGAATCTGGGCTCTCCCGCACTTTTCGGGATGGTGGCTGATGCACCAGTAAGTGATGCCGATAGTGTTTCGCCATCGCCACGCCTTCCTGCATGATCAGGTGCCGGGGGATACAGCGCAGCCACGGCTCTGAACTACGCAGCCACCGACCCAATCGGTGGGATGAGGGGCATGGAGAGGACACCAGATCCTCTCCCACAAGGTCTAGCGTGCCCCCGAACTTCCAGCCTCCACTGACTGCTGAACAAGACTCGGCGTCGCAGGAGATCGAACTTGGCCCTGCCGTATCCCTGGCGTTTGATCAACTTGACGCGATTGACCCGGCCTTGCGGCGCTCCTTCTTCGATAGGTTCGGCTTCTTCGATCCCCGCCATGCCCTTGAGCGCTTGGGCCAGCAGGGAGCGACCTCAGGAGCTTACACGACCGTCCCCAACAGTGCGGGAGAGCCTGGATTGTCACTAGGTTCCACGGCTGCGACATCGCCCAATGGCTTCGACTGCGCCAGCTGCCACCTCGCGATCGGCTCCACCCAGGTAGTCACGGCGCTCTCTGTAGCTCCAGCTCAAGCAACTCCCTGAAGCTATCGGGAACGGGTACCTCACCCCAGAGCCGGAGTGAACCGTCGCTTGCCCCGGATCCATGAGGGATGAACGACGGGGGTTTGCCTGGCGAACACAGGTATGCCAGGGTGACCACTACTCCGTCCTTTCGGTGGAACTCCACCAGGTAATGCGGGAGTCAAGCCGGGGGTAGTCTCACCTCCACGGGTGTTTTCAAAGCGTCGACCAACTGGCTGATGGCATCTCGATCGCGAATCGTCCCTTTTGTGACAAAGGATTGCAGAGCATCCGTTGTTCCGGGATCACGGCCGAGGCTCTCCGGGGGAACAAGCTGCAGCACCACAATCGTCTCAGTGAGCGAGAGAGACGCGGCCTCAAAGATGCTCAAGCGATGGGGGATTGGGGTGCCATCTGGGAGCGTTGGTTGGAGCCCGGGAGGAACGCTGCCGTCACTGGGATAGACTCCGGCCTGAGGCCTGCCGTCGGGCTGCAACAGCGCAGGATTGATTGGTCCTGTCCCGGGAGTGCCATTGAGCTGCGGCGGTGCAGTGCCGATCCCTATGTGGGGTGCACAGCCAAAGCACGTTACCAGCACGGCAAGGAGGGCAGCAATTGCCCGTCTCTGCGGTTTCGAAACCGGAGGATGGAGGCTCTGCTCAACAACAAAGTGCCCGCTCGGCGCTGACAAGCTGGAAACCCCAATTAGCATCGGCTCTCATATCCCACCGTGGGAGCCATCTCTCACTTCGATGACCATTGTATCAGATCCCTTGGTAGCCAAAGTAAGCGGGGCCGGCAGGGGCGCGGGCCCTGCGCCTGCATACGTTGTCCCCTGCCGACCAGCAAGTGCGCCTTACCTCAGGACTTCGAGGATTTCCCCCGTGTGCGCGTCAATGACGTACGCTGCGCGGTTGGGAGAGATCCTATCGGCGTGATCAGACACCCTGCCCTGCAAGGTGACGGTCCAACGGAGAATCTGCACGTTGGTTCGGTCGTTGTTCTTCCACCATACAGACAACCTGGAATCACTTGTCGTGACCGGCGCGTTGAATCGCTGCGCGGCAATGGCCAGAGCCTGGTCACGGCTGATGGTTGGTTCCGTGTTAACCGTCACAGGAACCGGTGGCACCTGGACAAGACTGCGCACGGTCCCGCTCGCAGCATTGACGGAGATGGAGACCAACTGCGGGCCGACCGCCTTTTGGGTACCAAGCTGCTCCGCCCACTCGAACAAATACTCCCGTCCTCCGGCACCATGGTCGAGCAGCTCATCGTCGCTTAGCTCGAGCTTCGCGAACCCGGGAACCCGAGGGGTCGCGAACTCCCTGGCCACCTGGAGAGCCCGGTCGCGACCTACGTCGGGGCCGACTCCGGGCTTGTCGAACGGCATGATGGCGGCTACCACCATACGGCTCTGAGGATCCACGACGAAGGAAGTCTGTCCATCCAGGGTTGAATAGTCGCGTTCAGTGCGTGCTCGCGGGCCCGGCGGGGTCGCATGTTCCACCACTGCAAGGTCTGGCCGGTTCATGAAAGCACGGATGGTGGCAACATCCTCGCTGTCGCCTGCGGATGCGGACGGCGCCGCGGTGTAAGCTATCCCCAGGCCCAAAGCTACGAGAGCGATGCTGGCTATGGTCGAGGCGAGGCGTCTTGTCATGGCAGGCTTCTCCTTTCTCGCGGCGTCGGTCTACTGGTACCCGGCCGGGGTGATTTGCTGGTATCCGTTTCCGTAGATGACAAACTTGTCCACGTTTCCAGAGTCGCCCCGTATTCGAAGGAACTCATCCCTGGCGTATTGGGCCGCTTGCGCGAGTCCGTCTCCACGTGCCATGGCGTACCAGAAGCTATTCGACCACACGTAGGCTGGGCCCACTTCGAAGCCGCCAGCCAGAAACACGTAGTCGTAGAATCCGAGGGAAGATGCTGCTCCTGCCTGAACAGTGGCGTTCGTGACGTTGTTGTCACCGTTGATGGCGGAGTTGCACGCGTAGATCACGGCCAACTTCATCCCGGAGAGGTCATAGCCCAGAACGTCCGCTTGTGTAAGCACGCCATTCCATGTCGTCACCCTATCGGGAACCTCCCCGGCGTTGACCCCATGGGTATAGATCGACCACACCGCATCGGTCTGCATCCGGCCGGCGATGTCGTCCCTCGTCGAATTGAGGCGAGCTGCAGCCGCGTAACCAACCTGGTTATGGAGCGACTGGGCGGGGAGGGCGGCATCCCTTGTGTAATTGTCGTCAGCCCAGAAGTAGTGGTAGTTGCCGGACCAGGCAGGGCTCGGCCATTGCCAAGTCCAGTTGTAGCTCTTGACGTTGTTGTCCTCCCGAGATTCCGCCACGGCCCCAGTAGTATCGGTCTGAAGCTTAGCCTCGAAAGCGCCGCCCTTGGGCCAGGTGACATCCGCCTCCGCGCTGATGTACCACCCGGGCTGTAGGTCCGAAGCGTACCAGCCCGCCAGAGCGCGATTGTGGACGTAGTACCAGGTGTAGAATGTCCCTACAGCCGTCGCGGTTCCCTTGTTGTCCACTCGCCACCTCACGTGGTGAGGCTGCCCAGCTAGCAGCGGGTTGGTAGTCGTGGACAGTTCGGTCGCCTCCAGGTCCGGGCTACCTTGCCACGTCCACTGGTGGGCGACGGCGTTGTTGCCCTCGTCAGCCTCGGCAATCAGCCCGGTGACGTCGGTGACGATCTTCGCTTCGAAGGTCCCGGCAGTGGGCTCTATCGGATCGTACTCCGCCCATACAATCCATCCGCCCGGCACCCCGCCGACGGTGACCCAGCTGACCCTGGCCTGATTGGCAACGTAATAGTAAGTGTAGAAATCCTGGGCAATGTCGTTGCCCCCGACGTTCTCGATCTGCCACCTGATGTGATAAGGCTGACCAGCCACCAGAGGGGTAGTGGTGGTCGATAGCTCGGTGGCCGCCAAGTCGGTCGTCCCCTGCCACGTCCACTGGTGAGTGACAACGTTGTTGTTCTCGTTCGCCTCGGAAACGGCCCCGGTGTCGTCAGCCACCAGCTTGGCCTCGAAGGTGCCGGCCCTCGCCTGAACGACATCCTTCTCGGCCCCGATGCTTCGTCCAGCTTGTAGGCCTGGGATGGTCCAGCCCTCACGGGCCTCGTTGGCCACGTAGTACCACACCTGGAAGGTCTCGGGGATGTCGAGACCCCCGCTGTTGTCCACCTGCCACCTGATGTGGTAGGGCTGTCCCACTACCAACGGGCTGGTGCTCGTGGAAAGGTCGATGGCCGCCATGTCTTTCGTCCCCTGCCAGGTCCACGAGTGGGCAACAACGTTGTTGCCTTCGTCAGACTCAGCCACCATCCCGGTGTCATCGGCCACCACTTTAGCCTCGAAAGTACCCGCTACGAATTGGGTGAGGTCAATCTCAGCCCACACCAGGTTCCAACCGGGCAGACCCTCAACATACTCGGTGTCGGCAACCTGGTTGCCTACGTAGTACCTGGCGTAGAAGGTCTGGGGCGCGTCTCCGTGGTTCTCGATCTCCCATCTAATATGGTAGGGCTGGCACGCCACCAAAGGGTTCGTCGATGTGGTCAGAACCGTAGCAACCAGGTCGGGCAAGTCAGAAGCGGTCACGACAGGGCTGACGGACTCAGCGGCGTATGTGGTCGCCGAGTACCCACCCTCCGGTAGGCGCGAGGGGAGCAACAAAGCGGCCCGCGACCCGTCCGCCGGCCGCCGGGTGGGGTCCATCGGCATGAAGCCCTGCTTGCTGACTGGCTTCCTTTCCTGCTGGCGAGAAGTCGTTTCGGTCTGGCCCTGGGCCGCACCTGCCTCACGGGGAGTGCCTATCCGGCGCTGTCCTTTCTCGGCAGTCACCGGCGAGAGCGAAGCCGGCGCCGTCGAAGCAGCCGTGCCTGGTCTCTCCTCCGCCCTCTGTGGAGGGCCTACCGGAAGCGCGGTGGGTGTCGCAAGCGCAACCGCATGAGCGGTGCCCGAAGCAGCCATGTCCGATGCTACGGTCCCGCCAACAAGCGGTGACTGAGCGGAGAACGCCAGTACGCTGTTCGATGTGAGCGCGCCTAGCAGGACGCCAACGGAGAACAGAATTACCATGAGACGTCGCGTCATTGTCTCCCTCCTCGGTCGTGCACGCGGCGTGACGCCTGGGACGCATCCCGGACCGACCGGGCTCCCCTGCGCCCCCCCACGCGCTGCGAATCAAGCGGCCAGGTGCGGTGTCTCGCGGCCCGTCGTTATTCGTCCTATCCCTCCGTGGCATTACCGCCGGTCGGTTGAGTCTCGCCTCCTCTCTGATCCCTACCAGGATGTCCATCGTCGGCCCAGGGTGCGGGCCCCTCCCGGCGGCGCTGGCCGGGCGGCCGTACGCACCCTAAGGGTGCACGCTCGGACCCTCCGTCGAATCCCTCTCCAGCCAAACCAGTCCCTCGATGAACGCCAATTGTGGCACCAGCCGACCCTCCGTTTTCACTCGGAGGTAGCCACCAAGATCGGCTTGCGGTGGCGACTTGGACAGAATCTCGGCGCCAAGCATCGCAGCAGCGGCTGCCACCTGAGAGGGATCTCCGCCGGCAAGCACCCTCATCGCAACAGTGATCTCCTCATCCGACTGGAGGTACCTATCGAGGTTCTCGCTAACCTTGGATGCCGGCTGGAAAGGACCCACCCACTGTACACTTGGGAGACCGCGGACCGACGCCAGGCGATCCGGTGGGATCCGAGCTAGGAAGGTACCCTGCGGCAGATACTCCAGAGGCTCCACGCCGAGGGCGCGAAGCTCAGCGACATGCTCGTCCTCGACACGCACGCCGAACTGCACCAGGTAGTAGCGAGTGCTCGGTGGGTCATCCTGGAACACCAGCGGCTGCAGCGGATCCGGCAGCTTCGGGGGACCCTCGAGGGGATCGAAGCGGATTCTCTGCATGAGAATCCTTGACGGGGTTTCAGGGTCCGTACGTGCCCAGTCGGGAATGAGCGATTGCCCCGCATCTGGCGCCGGGAATGATAACGGTCCGGGCGTTTCGCTGGTGGTACTGAAGGGCAATACCGTTACATTGGAGCCCTGATGCCCGCCATGCAGCAGCGAGGAAGACGCGACGATCAGTTGCCCCGCACGCCAACCAGATCCCAAGATCACAGCCCCGACCAGAAGCGCCGCGACTTGACCCCTGATTGCCGTCCGGTTCATCCTGACCTCCGCATTCCCTGGCTTTCGCCATCGCGTCACGGGCTGCTTCGCTGTCGCTTCGTTGCTGTGCTTGTCACCTCTCAGACTGATTCCGCTTCGCTCGACTTAGTCTGGCATACGCTACATGTTGTTGGAAGCAACCAAGGGTTTATTTCCTGTATATTCGCGGTTTGCTTCTCTCGCGTTCACCACGGGGAATGATGGCATTCCCCCCTGACGTCAGGGGATCGATCAGCATCTCAGGGTCGATCACTCCCTCCCGCAGGAGAACCCTAGCGAGCTCCCCCACGCTACGACAGCCAAGTTTTTCCCTAGCCCGAGCCAGCAGGGCCTTCACGGTACCAGGCGCCAGCTGGAGAGTATCCGCTATGCGGGCGACGAGCAGACCCCGTGCGGAAAGGATGGCCACCTCCGCTTCCCGGGGGGACAGTCCGCGAAGGCGCAGTTGCTCCTCGGGTGTGGTGCCATCCGCGAGACCGGGGACTTGAGGCTGACGGGACGGCCCTTGGGCCGTCCTGCCATCGCTGCCTCTTGCCGTTCTCATCGCTACAATCTCCTTTCGCAGGCTTTGCTGCCCGGCATCACGGAAACGGCCGCGGCGAGAGGTGACCTGTATAATGCTGTGCATAGATATACACGTGAGCACTCGCAAATTACTCTCAAACACTTGGAGTAAATGGGCCTTGGGCTAGCGATTACACTGGATGGTTCGGTGTTGGAAGCCTTGTTCGGCTTCCACGGGCCAAACACGTGATCCAGGCAACGGGTTCTCTGCTTGTGGAGGCGGCACAGTTCGTCCAGAGACAGTTGCGGTGAGGCTCGGCATGGGGAGCAGGCGGTGGATCGCGCAATAGCAGGGACCCTCGCCGTGCGGGTCGATGAAGGCGCGGGTTCTTGCCGCGCTCATCGAGAGGCAGGGGAACATCATGGGAGAGCGCCCGGCGTGGATGCTGGTGATCGGCCTGGTTGGGGTCTTCGGCACGATGTCCGCGGGCGGCACGGAGTGGGGCATCGACGCTCCGTGCTATGCCAGCCTGTCGGAGGTGCCCCTAGCCCAATCCGGGGACGATCCTCCCTGCTGCCTCGACGCGTCCGCCGTCGCTCTGCGCCTGGAGGACTTGCGGCGAGTCCAGCATCGCCTGCAGTCCTACCAATCTAGCTCCAACGGTCTTGGTCCTTCGGTGGCTGCGCAGGATGTGGATACTCCAGGGAAGATCGGGCATGAGCTGAGAACCAGAGAGACTCCGGGAAGGTTGGCGGCAATTGAAGCAGGAAAGAGTTAAAGATGCAAGTATTACCCTGATTTGGCTTGCGACAGATGCGGCCCGGCGCAGCCACAGAACGGACGGGAAGATGGATCCCCGGAGATCGCGAAAATTAGCTAAGCTAGGACTTGCATATGACGTTACGTCACCCTTTATGCTCCCTTTCGGAAGGAGGTGGAAACCTTGATCACACGGCTGTACCCGACCAGTCGCTTTGCCAACAGGGCCGGAGTCACCGTCCGTACTCTCCGCTACTACGACCAGATAGGCCTGCTGCAGCCCGCTTCGGTGACCGAATCCGGCCACCGACGGTATACCGACCGTGACCTGATCAAGCTGCAGCAGATCCTGGCTCTCAAGTTCCTGGGCTTCTCTCTAGAGCAGGTCCGGGAGATCCTTCGGATCGAGTCCCTGGAGGTCGGAGAGTCCCTGGAGATCCAGAAGCGGATGATGGTCGAGAAGAGAGAGCAGGTAGATACGGTGATCCGGGCCATCGATAAGGCTCAGGAGCTGATGGTGCGGCGAGGCGAGCTGGACTGGGAATCCCTGATACAGGTGATCAAGGTGACACGAATGGAGAAGCAGAACGACTGGGACTGGAAGAAGTATTACTCTGAAGAGGCGTGGAAGAAGATCGAGGAGCGGCAGCGCAACTACTCTTTGGAGCAGGCAGAGGCCGACGCCCGCCGGTGGCAAGAGGTGATCGACGGAATGAAGGAAGCGGCCAAGCGGGGCGAGGATCCCGGCAGCCCGGCCGTGCAGGAACTGGCCAGACGATGGATGGAGTTGGTGAACGAGTTCACCCAGGGCGACCCGGAGATCACCAAGGGCCTCTCCAGGGTGCGGGCCGATCCACAGATGCCCTACCAGCAGCCTTACAGCGACGAGGAGAACGAGTACATCCAGCGGGCCCTGGAGATCCATAAGGGCAGGTAGCGAGGCAGGAATAGGACAGTAGTAACCACTTCAGTCGTTCGTCTCCGCTCTCCGGAACAGGGGCGAACGGCTGAAGCCGTTACTACAACGCACCCTGCTGCCCCAGCCCTCACCCCGACCCTCTCCCAGAGGGAGAGGGAGTGCGCCCAGCACTCAGTCCTCAGTCCTCAGCACTCCCTCGCAGATGGCAGGTCTCGTTCAGCGATCGGGTTACCCATCCCACGTCCCACTCCTCGAAGACGCTGAAGGAGCCGTTGTCCAGCTCCAGCCGCCACAGCTGGGAGTTGGGAAGCCCCAGGAGGTAGCAGGCCAGCACCTTGCACACCGCCCTGTGGGACACCAGCACCACCGTCCCGCGGGGATGGTCTCTGGCGATGGTCAGGAGGGCAGTGGAGACCCGCAGCCGAAGGTTGCGGAGACTCTCCCCGCCGGGGATCTTCACCCGGTGGGGTTGGGTCAGCCAAATCCGGTAGAGATCGGGAAAGGCCGCCTCCACCTCCTGAGGGCTCTTCCCCTCCCACACCCCGTAGCTGAAGTCCACCAGCGCGGGGTAGCGAGTCACCGGCACCCCTACAGCACGACCGATGGCCTCGGCCGTCCCCATCGTTCTGGAAAGGGGGCTGCTGTAGATGGCAGAGACCTCGTAGCGGGCCTTGATCGCCTCCGCCAGCCGCTCAGCCTGCCACCTGCCGGTCTCGTTCAGGTCGATATCGATCAGCCCTCGGAACCGCTCGATCCTATTCCACTCCGTTTGCCCGTGGCGCACGAGGATCACCCTAGACACCCTTCACCTCCAACCGGTTCGATCCCCCGGCAACCGAGGGGGCCGGCTCCTGCCTGCGATCCCGTCCCATCGCCGAGGCAGCCGCCCCTCCGCCCACCCTCTCTTCCCGCAAGAATCGTTCGTCGTTGCCCTTCTTCCATTGGATGGGCAGATCCCAGCATGCTCAGGTCGTCTGGGCTGTCTCGATCCGTTCCTCGTGGCGCCGGTAGTTGGGCAGAAGCCGCTGGTACTCCTCCGTCATCGATGGGGAGGAGATGACGAAATCGGCGGTGGCGCGGTTGCAGGCCACGGGGATGTTCCAGACAACCGCGATCCGCAGAAGGGCCCTGATATCGGGGTCGTGAGGTTGCGGCTCCAACGGGTCCCAGAAGAAGATCAGGACGTCGATGGCGCCCTCGGCGATCCTGGCGCCGATCTGCTGGTCGCCTCCCAGCGGTCCACTCTGGAACATCTTGACTTCGAGATCCAGCCGCTGCCGCAACAGCCTTCCGGTCGTTTCCGTCGCGTAGAGTTCGTGCCGGGTCAGGCTGTCCCTGTTAAAGGCGGCCCATTCCAGAAGGTCGTTCTTCATGTTGTCGTGGGCTATGAGTGCAATCCTCTTCGTCTTCTCCATCGCCAGCTTCTGATGCGCCATGAGTTTCAGCCTCCTTGTGTGACGCGTGGCTGCCGGCCGGCAAGCTGCCGCGGTACGCCCGGGTGCCGAAGGGGTGCGACGGGAACCATCGTCCGGTTCGTGGGACGTAGATCAGCCCCGCAGGCAGAACAGCGTCAACAGGACGACCTCCGAGTCCTCACGGTACTGGTCGTAAGCCGTGGCAGACACAATCTGATCGCCGTTCACGTTCAGCACCAGGATCGCCGTATCGCCGACGGAGAAGATCTTGTCTATCTCCATCTTTCCCACCACGTTGTTCATGGCCCGGACCTCCCGGCCGGCGAAGGGGCCATCCAGGACCTTCACCCTCAGGGTCTGGGTCCCCTCTTTCACCAGTCCAAACTGGTGTCAGGCAGAAGGTGGAGAGCGAAGCCTCCAGGCCCGAGCTGATCGAGACGGTGAGAGGGATCGGGCACCGCTTCACCGGACGTTAACGAAGCTTTTACCGCCTGTTAAGCGGACCTTTACTCGCCGTTAAAGAGCCCAGGCTAGCATGCAACTTGGACGCGTGAGTAGAGAAAGGATGGTGAAGACGCCTTGCAACGGGTCTTGGTGAAGAGGACAAAGCGATGGTCCCCGACGCCCTGGTGGAAGCATCTGCTGATGGGAGCTTTGGCTTTCTTCCTGGCAGGAATGGAGAGCTACGGAGAGCTCCTTGCCGAGGCCGATCACGAGCTGGGAGCCAGAGGCATCGTGGATTTGACCGAATGATGGGTGACAACGACAACCGTTTGGAGAACCGGGAGGGGGCGACGGTGCCGCAAGCGAGGGTGTTGATAGCGCAGGAGGAACCCGAGGTGCTCGACGTGATGCGGATTCACCTGGAGCAGGCCGGATACAGTGCCATGCCGGCGCTGGATGGGGTGCAAGCCTACGAGGCCCTCGAAAAGGGCAATCCGGTGGCTGTGA
>JAJZQR010000267.1 GCA_021806765.1 Chloroflexota bacterium
GATATCCGCCTGCCCGGCCAGCAGCAGACTCTCCCGGGTTGCCGCTTCCGGAACGATCTTGAACTGGACCGTCTGATAGTAGGGCTTGCGGCCCCAGTACTTCTCGTTGCGGACCAGCACCACCTCGGAGCCCTTGACCCGGCTCTTGAACATGTAGGGGCCAGTACCGATCTGCTCCTCGTTGTAGCTGGTGGCGAAGTTCTTGGCCGTGTTGGGCGACACGATGGCGTAGGCGGAGGCGGTCATAGCGGACAGGAAGGGCGGCAGCGGGGCCTTCAGGTTGAAGCGGACGGTGTTGGGATCCACCACCGTGACGGAGTCGATGACGGTCATAAGCCCGCGCAGCGGCACCTTCAGGTTGGGATTGAGGAGCCGGTCCCAGCTTAGCTTCACGGCTTCACCGTTGAAGGGGGCCCCATCGTGGAAGGTCACCCCCTGGCGCAGCTTGAAGGTATAGCTCTTACCGTCCGGGGCCATCTCCCACGACTCGGCCAGGGCAGGGTGTAGCTTCCCGTCCTCTCCCAGGGAGAGCAGGCTTTCGTTGACGTAGTCGACGATGTTCTGGATCGTCGTGGTAGTCTGGCCCGCCGGGTCCAGAGTGTCGGGGTCGACGCCGATGACCAGGCGGATCGTCTCTGTTCCGACCTTCCCGGTGACGGCAGGAGCCGCGGCGGCAGTGGGCGCTGCGGCGGGCGCGGTAGGCTGGGGCGCAGCTGCGGGCTTGGCCGGGGCGGCAGTCGGGCTGGGTGCGGTGCTCGGCGCGCAGGCTGCCAGCAGGGCTGTGCTGGTGACACCCAGGGCAGCTTTCAGGAAGGTGCGACGGCTCAGGTGGCGGCCAAGCTCCGTCTCGAGGTGACCTTTCTCCTCCATGGTAGCTTCTCTCCCATCCATATTCAAAACCTTGTCTAGGATCTGGACCGATCTTGGGCCGCAGGGTCTGGACCGACCTTGGGCCAAACAGGAATCCCCTGATCCGCTCGACTGTGCGAAATTCGGAAGGCTAGTCGCGGCGGCGCGACTCTCATGGGGCTCGCGGCGGTGCGAGCAGCGAAGGTTCTCGTGCCAGTTCGTGCATATCCCGCAAGGCGGTGGAGCGGGGATGGGTGAGGCTGTGGCCGGTTAGACGAGGGTGCATGCCGGTGGCAGGATTCCGATCGGCGACCTTGCCTACCGGCAACCACCGTGACGAATCACCCAGGGACATCCCGAGCCCTGGGCATGGGTCGACGGGATGTCTCGGCATTGCTCGGAATGCTAGCATCCGGTACAACCCCTGTCAAGAATATTGATCCCGCTTTTTGCCCTGCCAACGTTTTCATGCGCTCTTTTTACCGGTGTCAACTGGCTTAACGTCCTTGAAACACCGGCCGGGGGAGCGCAGGTTTGGCTTCAGTCTCCCGGCGATATAGAATAAGCGATCGACACAAAGTGGCTACCGAAGGAGGGTTGTCGTGAGGGTAGGTTTCGTCGGCCTCGGCAAGATGGGGAAGCCCATGGCGATAAACTTGATGAAGAAGGGCTTTGATCTGACGGTGCACAACCGCAGCCGGGCCGTGGTAGACGAACTGGCGGCGATGGGTGCCAGGCCCGCCTTTTCGCCTGGGGAGGTGGCGTCCTCCGCGGAGGTGGTTCTCACCTGCCTGCCGACGCCCGAGGCCGTCGAAACGGTTTACCTGGGTCCTGATGGCCTGGCTCCCGCCGCCAAGCCCGACCAGATCTTGCTGGATCACAGCACCGTCAGCCCCACCACCAGCCGGAAGCTGTTCGAGGCGGCTGGTGAAAGGGGAGCCCATTTCCTGGATGCGCCTATCAGCGGTGGGGTGCCTCGGGCTGAGGCCGGAACCCTCACCATCATGGTCGGGGGAGAGAAGGCGATCTTCGACCGTGTCAAGCCGGTCCTGGAAGCCATGGGGAACAAGGTGGTTCTGGTGGGCGGCCCCGGGGTGGGCAGTGTGGTGAAGCTCACCAACCAGCTGCTGGTGGGGATCCACACGGCGGCGGCGGTGGAGGCCCTGGTGTTCGGCGTGAAGGCGGGGGCGGATCCCGGGGTGCTGCTGGACATAATAGGCTCCAGTTTCGGCGCCAGTGCGATGTTCAACCGCACCGTACCGATGGTGGTGGCCCGACAGTTCGGCTCGGCCACGGATGTGGGCATCCTGAGCAAGGACCTGGGGCTGATAACCCGCCTGGGCAAGGAACTCTCCTGCCGGTTGTTGATGGGAGCGGTGGCGGAGCAGGTCTTCGAGGAGGGGGTCGGGCTGGGCCTTGCCCACAGCGATATGGTCTCGCTGGTGGAGCCTCTGGAGAGGATCGCCGGCGTGGAGGTGAAATAGGCAAGTCCGGAAACAGGTCGTTCGAAGGGATCATCAACTTCAGCTCTGTTGGTGCCGATAATTGAAGTAGGTGTGTGCGAGCCGATGCGGACGTTGGGCATCCGGTTGGCGCCGCGGCCCGCGTTGCGGGAATGAAAGACGGTGGAGGCTAGGTGAAGTCTAAAGAGGAACCGAGCGGGGGTCTGGACAGGCAGCTGGCCGACCTGAGGGAGGAGTTGGAGCGCAGTCTCCGCTCCGAGGAATCCCTCCGGCGGTCGGAAGGGCGATATCGAACGATGTTCGATATCGCCCTGGACGTCTTCTACGTCCTCTCAAAGGACGGTACCTTCGAATCGCTCAATCCTGCCTTCGAAGCCATCACTGGGTGGAGCCGTTCGGACTGGCTTGGCAAGCCTATAGAGGATATTCTTCATCCCGAGGATTTCCCCGAAGCCCTTGGCTACTTCCAGCTCACTCTCGACGGGATCCCCAACCGGGGATTCCACCTGCGCGTGCTCTGCAAGTCTGGTGACTACCTGCACGGAGAGTTCTTCACCGTCCCGCTCCTCGAAGACGGTAGGGTCGTGGCCGTTTTTGGCATCGCCCGAGACATCACCGATCGGCTCAGGGCCGAGGAGGCCCTGCGGGAGAGCGAAGCCCGCTTTCGCCGGCTGGCGGAGAATGCTCCGGACGTCATCTTCCGATTCGATCTCTTCCCCCGTCGGGGTTTCAGCTATGTGAGCCGGTCGGTAGTTCGGATGACAGGATACCAGCCCGAGGATTTCTACGCGGATCCCGATCTGCCTCGGAAGATCATGCATCCGGAGGATCTGCCCGTTTTCGATGAGACCCCGAGGGAAGAGCGCTGCAAGCCGGCCACCTGGCGTTGGATCCACAGGGACGGGTCCATCGTGTGGACGGAGCATCTGCAGGTGCCTGTCTCCGACGAAGAGGGCAGGCTGGTGGCCATAGAGGGGATCGTCCGCGATGTGACCGAACGGAAGGAACTGGAGGAGCAGCTGCTGCGAGCCCAGAGGCTGGAAACGGCTGGACGGATTGCAGGGCAGGTGGCCCACGACTTCAACAACCTTCTCGGTCCGCTCGTTGCCTACCCCGAATTGATCAAGATGCATCTGCCCGATGGCCATCCGGCAGCCCAGCATTGCGACGCGATGATGGAGGCGGCCGAGCGGATGGCGGCTATCAACGAAGATCTGATGGCGCTGGGCCGGCGAGGGCACTTCGACCAGGAGAACATCGGACTGAACGAACTGGTGACCCAGGTCGTCTCCCAGACGATTTCGCCCACTCGTGGCCTGAGGGTTCAGCTGGAACTGGCCGGGGATCTGCTTCCGGTTACCGGCTCCTCCGCCCAGTTGACGCGGGTGATCTCCAATCTCCTCTCCAACGCCTGGGATGCAATGCAGGAGATCGGTCTTCTGACGGTGAAGACAGAGACACTGTACGCGGATCGTCCCATTGGCTCCTACAGCCGGGTGCAGGTGGGCGAGTACGTGCGGCTGAGCGTGAGCGACACCGGCTGTGGGATCGCACCGGAGATCCGCGCTCGAGTCTTCGAGCCCTTCTTCACTACCAAGAACAGGTGGAACCGGCGGGGTTGCGGATTGGGCCTCAGCATCGTCCAGGCTATCGTGGAGGACCATCAGGGATACGTGGATTTCGAGAGCGAGGTTGGCAGAGGCACCACCTTCAGCGTGTATCTGCCGGCTTCCCGGGTGCCGTTGGCGGATGGCTCGGACGAGGTGGTGCTGGGCGGCAGGGAGAGCATACTGGTGGTGGACGACGATCGGCTTCAGCGTGAGGTGTCCAAAGAGTTGCTGGCCCGGCTGGGATATCGGGTTGAGGTGGTCTCCAGCGGGAGGGAGGCCCTGGCCTATCTACGGCAGCACCCGGCTGACCTGCTGATCCTGGACATGATCATGCCCGGCGGACTGGATGGTACGGAAACGTACAGGCGGGTGCTGGAGGTAAGGCCAGGCCTGAAGGCCATAATCCTCTCGGGATTCTCGGAATCGGATCGAGTGCGGGAGGCGCAGTCCCTGGGTGCCGGGGCCTACCTGCGAAAGCCGGTCACCTTTGACAGGCTGGCGCGAGCCGTGCGTAAAGAGCTGGATTGTTGATCTTGCCTCCTCCGTCGGGTCTCCCCTGTTCCCTCCCGTATGGCGTTCAGATTGCGTGGGTGTCCGGGGTCGGGTATAATCCCAATCCAGATAGCTCGGAAAAGGCAACCTGGTTAAGCTAGTGAACGAGAGAGCTACGCCGCAAAAGCGGAATAGGAAACAAGATAAGCTGAATCCGGAAGAGAAGCCGGCCCAACGGGACGCGATGCCCCTGGACTACGCCCGACCCGATCTGGCAAGGGAAGATCGCAAGGGCGTGCCGGAGGTCATAATGGCCCAGAGCAAGCGGCACGAGGACGTCCTGGCGATAGTCCGGGAGTTCCTGGAGCGAACGGGTCGGGTGATCATCAGCCGGGTGGACGAGAATCTGCTGGTCAAGCTGCAGGCGGAGTTCCTGGATCACGCATTCTCCGAGCACCATCCTTCGAAGATGGTAGTAATCAAGCGCCACGGTTATCAGTTGCGCCGGACCGGAGGGAAGGTGGGAGTGATTACCGCCGGAACCTCGGATGTGCCGGTGGCCGAGGAAGCCCGTATCGTGGCCGATGAGATGGGTTGTGAGACCTACGCCGTCTACGACGTCGGGGTGGCGGGGATCCACCGGCTTTTCGACCCCCTGAAGGCGCTCGTCGAGGACTCCGGGGTAGATGTGCTGGTGGTGGCAGCCGGAATGGATGGCGCTTTGCCGTCGGTCGTCGCGGGACTAGTGGACGTGCCTGTGATCGGGCTACCCACCTCTGTGGGCTACGGGCTGGGCGGGCAGGGTACCGCTGCCTTGATGTCCATGCTGCAAACCTGCTCTCCCGGGCTTACGGTGGTGAACATAGATAACGGTGTTGGAGCCGGTGCGACTGCAGGGCTAATCGCGAATCGCGTGGCGAGAGCGCGAGCCTCCAGTTAGTCCTCTTCGTTCGGAGTCGAATGGAGCCGGGCGCTCACGAAGGAGTTTAGCTTATGTATCGAGTCGTCTCCCGCGAGGATCTTGCTCCGCGCATTCACCTCTTCCGGGTGGCTGCCCCGCTCGTGGCTCGCAAGGCCCTGGCAGGTCAGTTCATCATCCTTCGGATCGACGAGGCTGGCGAGCGCATCCCCCTCACAATCGCTGACTACGACCGAGAAGAAGGCACCGTGACCGTGGTGTTCATGGAGGTGGGGAAGACCAGCACCAGGTTGGCTGGCCTGCAGGCTGGCGACAGTCTGGAGACCTTCGTGGGCCCCCTGGGGATGCCGACGGAGGTCGAGAAGTTCGGGACCGTGTGCTGTGTGGGGGGAGGTTTCGGCACCGCCACCATATACCCCATCGCCAGGGCGATGAAGGAGGCTGGGAACCGGGTGGTCTCCATCATCGGTTTCCGCAGCAAGGATCTGCTGTTCTGGGAAGACAAGATGCGATCGGTCAGCGACGAGGTGATCGTCACGACCGACGACGGCAGTTATGGCCGCAAGGGGCTGGTGACGGAGCCGCTGAAGGAGCTGTGCGAGGCGGGGAAGATCGACCGGTCGGTGGCCATCGGTCCCATCCCGATGATGAAGTTCGTCTCCAGGACCACCGAGCCCTTCAAGGTGCCTACCATGGTGAGCCTCAACCCGGTGATGGTGGATGGTACGGGAATGTGCGGCGCCTGTCGCGTTTCCGTCGGGGGTGTTACCAGGTTTGTCTGTGTGGATGGCCCTGACTTCGACGGGCACCTGGTCAACTGGGATGAGCTGTCGGCCCGCAACCAGATCTACCGGGAGAATGAGAAGCTGGCCTTGGAGTTGTGGCAGTGCTCCGACTGCGCCAGTGGGCGGGATGGGAAGGAGGTGCGGGTCTGATGGCTAAGCTCGACCTCAACCGGCAGCCCATGCCTGCACAGGATCCCGAGGAGAGAAGTCGAAACTTCAATGAGGTTGCCCTTGGATACGGGCAGGAGCAGGCCTTTGCCGAGGCGCAGCGCTGCCTCCAGTGCAAGAACCACCCCTGCACCGAGGGCTGCCCCGTAAATGTGGATATCCCCGAGTTCGTCGCCGCTCTCCGGGGGGGCGATCTAGCCGCCGCGGTGGTGGCGCTGAAGCGAAAGAATAACCTTCCGGCCATCTGCGGCCGGGTGTGCCCTCAGGAAACCCAGTGCGAGTCCCGGTGCCTGGTGGGAAAGAAGGGAGCGCCCCTGGCCATCGGTCGGATGGAGCGCTTCGTGGCCGATTGGGCGCTGACGCAGAACGGCAAGAACGGAACGGGCAAGGTCGATCCCGGCCTGCCGCCCAGGCCGGGCTGCGGGAAGGTGGCAGTGATCGGAGCCGGACCTGCCGGGCTGACGGCGGCGGGCGACCTGGCGAGGATGGGCCACAAGGTCACCATCTTCGAGGCCCTGCACATCCCCGGTGGTGTGCTCAGCTACGGCATCCCCGAGTTCCGGTTGCCGAAGCACATCGTCAAGGCGGAGGTGGAGTACGTCAAGTCGTTGGGGGTCGAGATCCTCTGCGACATGGTGTGCGGGAAAGCCTTCACCGTGGATGAGCTGTTCGAGGAGTTCGGCTACGACGCTGTCTTCCTGGGCACGGGTGCCGGGCTACCCAGCTTCATGGGGATCCCGGGGGAAAACTCCAACGGCGTTTACTCCGCCAACGAGTTCCTGACCCGCAGCAACCTGATGAAGGCCTACCTGTTCCCCAGCTACGATACCCCCATCATCCGGGGCAATCGGGTGGCTGTGGTGGGCGGCGGCAACGTGGCCATGGACTCCGTCCGCACGGCCAGGCGGTTGGGTGCGGAGTTGGCTGCCATCGTCTACCGCCGCTCCCGGTCGGAGATGCCGGCCCGGCTGGAGGAGGTTGATCACGCCGAAGAGGAGGGGATCGAG
>JAJZQR010000268.1 GCA_021806765.1 Chloroflexota bacterium
CGGCGATGGAGGACAGGGTGTCGCCTGGCTTCACCGCGTACTGGATGGAAGCTGTTCCCTCGCTACCTGATCCGGGGGAAGCGCTTGCCGGAGCCGATGTCATGACGGCGCCGGGGACTATCAGGAGGTCACCCTCCCGAACCAGACTGGGGTCCGAGATCTGATTGGCATCCACTATTCTGGCGGCGTCCACCCCGTAGGTTGCCGCGATGCTCGACACCGATTCTCCCGTCTTCACCTGGTGGAGAACCCCCGACACCGGGAGAATGGTCAGCTTCTGACCTATTCTCAAGAGGTCACCGCCGCTCATCCCGTTGGCCCAGAGGATGGTTTCGGGGGTGATCCCAAAGTTCTGGGCTATGCCCAGCAAGGTGTCCCCGGGCACCACCTCGTAGGAGGTCGGTTTGAGAGGCTCTGCAGGGAGAGCGGGGTCTGGCGTTATCCCCGCAGCCGTGGCGCTAGCTGAGCCGAAGAGGAGAGCCGCTACCGCGAAGACCGAGGCCATGACTATGGATCCCGTGTGCAGCCTCAGCCTTGAGGAGAGGTTGGCCGAAAGCCGGTCTCCACCCTGGTGGGATCGAACTGAAGAATGGATCTTTCGGTTGCTTGGACGAAGTTCTGTGCTAATGGTCTCTGTCTCCTGTAAGAACGTGTGGTGCGCCGTTCTAGGTCACCATTCCGTCCGAGGACGGGATTCGACGGCGCTCAACTACGGGTTCCAGTGGACAGTAGGCAAACCTCCGATAGGACATCGTGTCAGAGCGAACGATACCAGCCCCGGTTCCAAGCTGTCAAGTGGTAGAAGCTACCGTGGGGCTGGGCTCGATGGCCCTCGACACCCGCCCTCCAAGGCGCTACCATACCGCCACCTGTTATGGGTCGGGTTCTCATCCACCTGTTTCCCTGCCGTTACGTTACTTAAGGAGGCGCACTGACCTGTGAGACTCGTTACCTTTAGGCACGATGGTTTGGATTCGGTGGGAGCACAGATCGGAGACCAGATAGTCCACCTGACCAGGGCCTACGCGGGCTATCTCCACTCGCTGAAGGTTCCTGCGCTCGAACCGCTGGCGGAGGCGCAGTTGCCGGACACCATGCTGGAGTTTCTGAGGGCCGGCGAGCGGGCAACGGTCGCCGCTCAGCGGGCGATAGAGTTCGTCGAGGCGCAGTTCTCCGAGGGTTATGTGCCCAGGGGATCCCGCGGGGAGCGATTGCTCAGTTCGCTGGCCGAGGTGAAGCTGCTGGCTCCGGTGCCCCGCCCCGGCAAGCTGCTGTGCATCGGCCTCAACTACAAGGACCATGCCTCGGAAGTGGAGATGAAGCTGCCGGAACGGCCTATCCTCTTCTCCAAGTTTCCCAGTTGTGTGACGGCCCCGGGCGATCCCATCGTGCTCCCTTCCATCAGCGACGAGGTGGATTACGAGGCCGAGCTGGCGGTAGTGATCGGCAAGACGGCCAAGGGAGTCTCGGAAGAGAACGCCATGGAGTGTGTGGCGGGCTACACCCTGGTGAACGACGTCAGCGCCAGGGATGCTCAGCTGGGCGATGGGCAGTGGGTGAGAGGCAAGTCTTTCGACACCTTCGCCCCCATGGGCCCGGCCCTGGTCACCAGAGATGAGATCCCGGACCCACACGACCTGAACATCTCCCTGCGCCTGAACGGCGAGGTCCTGCAGAACTCCAATACTCGATACCTGATCTTCAACATTCCCCAGTTGATCTCCTTCCTCTCACAGGCGATCACCCTGGAACCCGGGGACGTGATCGCTACCGGCACCCCCTCGGGGGTGGGGATGAGCCGGAAGCCGCCGGTCTATCTGAAGGACGGCGACCAGGTGGTGGTGGAGGTCCAGGGGGTCGGCGTGCTGGAGAACCCGGTGGTGACGGGTTAGGGGGAGGAGTTGATGCCGGAACCAGGTGGAAGAAGCGCTCCTTCCCTCCATGGTCCCATGGCAGGGGTGCGGGTGATCGACCTCGGAACCGTCTTCGCCGCCCCCTTCGCCGTGGAAGGTGTGATCTAGGCGAGCTGTCAGCCGTCAGCTCGGGCAAAGGCTTGATGGTCGATAGCCAGGGAGGGTGTGATGCAGCTACCCAAGGTGGTCCACGTCATGGAGGTGGGACCGCGGGACGGCTTCCAGGCGGAGCACGATTGGATCCCCACCGAGCGGAAGATCGAGATTGTCGATGCCCTATCCAGGGCCGGAATTCCGGAGATCCAGGCAACCTCCTTCGTCCATCCCAGGGCGGTGCCCCAACTGGCCGACGCCGAAGAGGTGATGGCGAAGATCGACCGGCGGCCCGGCGTCAAGTACCAGGTGCTGGTGCCCAACATGCGGGGGCTGCAACGGGCCTTGCCCCTCAGACCCGATGGTATCCACCTGATGATGTCGGTCACCGAGTCCCACAACCGGTCCAACGCCAACCGCTCCATCGACGAGTCGATGCGAGAATTCGAGCAGATGGTTCCCGTGGCCCAGGAGGCCGGCATCCGTGTCGAGGCGGGCATGGCCTGTGTTTTCGGGTGTCCCTTCGAGGGGGAGGTTCCCATCGCTCAGCTGGATCGGGTGATAGGTCGCTATCGGGAGATGGGCATCGATAAGATGAGCCTGGGGGACACCATCGGCGTCGCGAACCCGCGGCAGATGTACGATACCTGCGCTCACCTCTTGGATAAGTTCCCCGGCGTGGAGTGGACCCTGCACCTGCACAACACCCGGGACATGGCGCTGGCCAACGTGGTGGCCGCCATGCAGGCAGGCATGACCAGCTTCGATGGGGCGGTCGGCGGTCTGGGAGGCTGCCCCTACGCGCCGGGCGCCACGGGGAACGTGGCCACCGAGGATCTGGTGAACATGCTCACAGAGATGGGGGTGGAGACGGGGGTCGATCTGGACGCCCTGATCGCCCTGGCCAGGACGGTCCAGGAGGTGATCCCCCACAAACTGGACAGCTGCATGGTGAAAGCCGGCAAGAGGACGGATCTGAAGCCGGCGCCCGTGGGGCAGGAGAAGATCGGGTAGATGCCTACCATGTTGCCACCGGAGCTGCAGTCATTCTCTCGACTCCCCTTCTGGCATGCCCTCTTCTTCTTGCTGTCCGCGGCCATCGTTCTCTACAGTGGGTGGACCCTTGCCCGCCGCCGTCGTCGCCAGGAACTCTACTACCTTCTGCTGGGGGGCTATCTGGTGGCGGTCCAACTGCCGGAGGTTTTCCCCTCCATCGATCCTGGATCCCATCTCAACCTCGGCAGCATGGGTTTCACCCCCAGGTTCTTCGTAGCCCTCCCTGCCATGGTGCTGTTCGTCCTAGGGGTTCGTTCCCGGTAGAGAGTTGGTATGGCTCCTGCCAGGCCTTTCCTGACGGCAGTTGCCGCCATGGGAGGTGATACGGTGGTGATCCCCCTGGAGCCGGGGGAGGTTGCTGCCCTGATCCAGACCACTCTGATTCCGGTGATCATGATCAGCGCCGTGGGGTTGATAGCGCTGGTCATGCAGAACCGCCACGCGGTGGTGCTGGAGCGGACATACCGGATCAACCTCCGCCGGCTGGAGCTGACCGAGGAGCTTCACGAGGTGGGGGAGGCGATGCCTCCCGCCAGAACCCGCTGGCTGGAGGGGCAGCTGGAGATGCAGAATGCCCTGCTGGACCGGTGGTTGAGAAGGGGCACCTATACCAGGAACTCCCTGATCTGCGCCTTCCTGGGGGTGTCTCTCTTTGGGGCTACCTGCCTCAGCCTGGTGTTCAACGTTCTCTTCAGGCTGACCGGCGGCTACAGTGCCCTCACCGTTGCCCTCTTCATAGCGGGAATCATCGCCTTTCTCTTTTGCTTCCTCTTCGCGCTGATCGACGTGTACCAGGGACTGCAGATCACTCGGTTCGACACGGCGATGGCGAATCGTCTGATGGCGGAGATGCGGGAGGCGGAGTTAGATTAGCCCAATCGTTGCCGTTGATAGGCGCAGGCGCTCTCGACGAAGGCAGGGGCGAGGGCCGGGTTGGTCCCGAAGTGGAGATGGACGAAGGAGGCCAGGAGGTTTCCCCGGGCGTAGCCCTCGATCCTGTCCCCCTGGTTGGTGAGACGGTAGGCCCCCGAAGCCGGGTCGAGGCCGTCCCAGCGGGCCCAGTGGAACTCGTGGCCTCGGGCCTGAACCCCCGCGGGACCTAGGAGCGAGGTCTGGAGAGATCTCGTCTCCACGTATGCTAGCTGCAGCCGGCTCTTCTCCATGGAGCAGCGGCCCGGTAGCAGCCCCACCATGGGGTAGCGTGCTCCCTCGGCGTCCACTATTGCCTCGGTCAGGTACATCAGCCCCCCGCACTCGGCGTAGCAGGGCATTCCTCTTTCCACCGCCCGCCGTATCGACTCCCCCATAGGCTCGTTGGCCGCGAGCCCTGCCGCGTGCACCTCCGGGAAACCGCCCCCTAGATAGAGAGCGTCGGCCTCGGGGGGTATCGCCGGGTCCCGGAGGGGGCTGAAGGGTACAAGCTTCGCGCCGTGGGCTTCCAGCAGGTCCAGGTTGTCCTCATAGTAGAAGTTGAAGGCCTCGTCCCGGGCGACGGCGATGGTCGCGCGGGCAGGCACCGGCTCGGGCGGGAACAGGGTTCTGGGTTCTGGGTTCTGGGTTCTGAGTTCTGCCGGGAGCGCGGGCGTCTCGCCCGCCTGGTGCTGAGTGCTGAGTGCTGAGTGCTGAGTTCTGCCGGGAGCGCGGGCGTCTTGCCCGCCTGGTGCTGAGTTCTGAGTGCTGAGTGCTGAGTGCTGAGTGCTATCAGCGGACTCGGCGATTCGCAGGATCGCATCGACGTCCAGGTGGGCCTCGATCAGCCCTACCAGCCGGTCCAGGAACCCCTCGGGCAGGGCTCGCTCCGGCGTGGGGACCAGCCCCAGGTGGCGCTCCGGAAGCACCATCCCCGGGTCCCGTGGCAGGTAGCCCAGAACGGGGCCGATCCCGGCCGACTCGATGGCGTCCCTCGCGTAGCCGTAGTGGGTCTCGCCGGCCACGTTGTTCAGGACGAAGCCCGCCACCCTCAACGCCGGGTCGAAGCGGGCGTAGCCCAGGGCCATGGCGCCCGCGCTGCGGGCCATCTTGCCGGCGTCCATCAGCATTAGCACCGGCGCCCCGAGCCACTTGGCGATCTGGGCCGTGCTGCCCGACTCCTCCCGGCCGCTGTGGCCGTCGAAGACCCCCATCACCCCCTCGACGATGGCCAGATCGGCCCCCCGGCAGGCTCGATCGAACAGCTCCAGCAGCGCCTCCCTGGGGACCATCCAGCTGTCCAGGTTCCGCGAGGGTGTCCCCGTCGCGGCCAGGTGGTAGCTGGGGTCGATGTAGTCGGGGCCTACCTTGAAGGGTTGGACCCTCAGCCCCCGGCGGCGGAAGGCCGCCATCAGGCCCATGGAGAAGGTCGTCTTCCCCACCCCACTGGAGGTGCCGCCTATGACCAGCCTGGGAATGCTCTTCGTACTCAAAACTCCACGCCCTTCTGGAGGCAATTGCACATTCTCACTAATCCTACAACGACACTTGGCCAATTCTCAGCCCGGCAGGCCACTTGTTGATGGGCAGCCTTAGGATGGCCATCGTTAGAGCTAGGCCCTACATTCTCGTGAGTGCCGGGCCTATCATCCCTGAATACCGACCACCTACAAGAAGCTGTCCTGCGGCGGACCACTCAGCAGCAGCCAATCCGCAATATCGGCCTGGGCTTCGGGATCCTGTTCATAGAGCAGATCGAGAAACTCCCGAGGGCCCAGAATAAGGACGTCATTGCGCACCTGGCCAATGGGAAAGTGATCGCAGTCCGCTGTCACCAGCACATCAGCTTCCGCAGCCAAGGCTGTTTGCATTATCGGCCAGTCGTTTTCGTCTCCGAGCCAAGACAGGTCAGCCTCAGGTGCGCGGCCGTAATCCACAGCTTCTAACATCTGGGTCAGATCGTTTATCAAGGAGTTGACCCTCACCGCTGACCGTGACTCCAGTTGCCGAAGCTCACGTACGTCATATCCCTTTTTGGCTGCTTGCTCCGCAATCCATTCAGTGCGGGTACGTACCAACTCTGCGCTTATCCAATGGCTCCAGAAGCCTCGGACGTGCCTGGTAGCCACGGCAGCAACCACAACACGCCGGTCATATCCCGCGAGGACGCTGGTATCCACCGCAATACGGCGGATCGGTGCCCTACGCAACTTGCTCCTTATTGGGGCGACGTCCACGCCGACGGAGCTCAATGAACTCCTCCGTGGTCGGGTTGCCTTCCTCGTCCATCTCGGCCAGAGTCTTCCTCACACGCACAATGCGCTCAACGCCCTCTTTCGCTACGAGCCAGCGAGTACCCACAGTCACTCCCTTTAGCACTCCCCGCTCGATCCAGCGTTTCACCGTGGGAATGCTCACCCCCAACCGCTCCGCCGCTTCACCAGTCGTGTACGTGCCATCCTCGGCCTTGTTCAGCGTTCTCGCCAGACAGTTCAGAGCCTCCCCCAGTGCCGCTTCTTCGGTCTTACGATGCGCCGCAGCCATCTCTTTCTGCAACTGGGTAAGCGTATCCAGGGTTGCCATAGTCAGCATTGCCGCCTCCTCCTCTATTCGTACAGCCTCCCGGGGGATGCGCCTCCTCATCATGAACCATGCTAAAGGGCACGCGCCAGAAGACTCTGCGAAGCGTGTGCAGTTATATCACTCAAGTGAACACTTCGCAAGTATTGGACCATCCTGCACTGGGGAAGCCGCATGTAGCAGACTCTAGAACTCCACGCCCTTCTGCGCCACGATCCCCTCGTGGTAGGGGTGCTTGATTACTCGCATCTCCGTCACCAGGTCGGCCGCGTCGATGATCTCCCGGGGAGCGCCCCGTCCCGTAAGGACCAGATGAACGGCCGCGGGCTTCTCCTGAATCAGAGAGAGGAGCTGCTCGGTGGAGACCAGTCCCGCGTTGAGAGCCCCCAGCACCTCGTCCAGGATGACCATCTTGTACTCCCCCGATAGCATCTTCTCTCGGGCTGTCCGGAAGGCTTCGTCGGCCGCCTGCTTGTGTTCCTCCGGAGTTGCTTTGTTCCAGGGGCCGGCGGTGAAGCCCCGGCCGCTCACCGTCCAGTCGACGTAGGGGGCCAGCATCTTGGCCCCCTCCAGTTCTCCGTAGCGCATGGTGCCCTTGATGAACTGGACGACGGCGACCTTGAAGTGGTGGCCGGCGGCCCTCAGGGCCATGCCCAGGGCGGCGGTGGTCTTGCCCTTCCCGTCGCCCGTGAAGACGATGACGAGCCCTTTGGTCTTGAGTTTAGGAGGTTGTTGTG
>JAJZQR010000269.1 GCA_021806765.1 Chloroflexota bacterium
GTCCGAAACTCGCACTACGCCACCAACGACGTACTCGCCACCTTCCTGTTGACCGCCAGCTTCCTCTTCTCAGTTCGCATCTACACTCGGGGACGCTGGTCCGACTACCTCCTGGCGGCCATGCTTGGTGGCCTAGCCACCTCCACCAAGTACACCTCCAGCCTCTTCGTCCTTCCTATCGTCGTCGCTCACTTCGCCCGGCCTGGACAGAAGAGGGATGGAAGGCTCTTGCGCCAACTACTTCCTCTGCTTGCCTGCGGGGCAGTATCCCTGGCAGCCTTCTTGATAGGGACGCCCTATTCCCTGCTGGACTTCAACATCTTCGTGACCGACTTCCTTTTCCAGTTGGCGCTCGGCGCGGAGCATGCCCGCGGCCAGGACTTCAGCCCCACCCCCATTCTCGTTCTGAACACCTTGACTCAAGGCCTCGGACTCGTTCCCGTGGTGCTGGCCCTGCTGGGTGGAATGGGGCTCGCCCGTCGCGACCCTCGCAGGCTTGCCCTTCTTGCCTCCGTGCCGGTGGTCTACTTCATCTCCATATCCAAGCAGAGCTACTTCTTTGCACGCTTCACTGTGCCGCTCCTGCCCTTTCTCGCCCTTCTCTCCGGCTATGGGGTGATTTGGATATCCTCCCGACTCAAAGGTTCCCACCGTGAGCGGTTGCTGCTTCCCTTGCTCGTCGCCGTCACCCTTGCGCAACCCCTGGCCTTGTCGATCAGGCACGATCTTCTCCTCAATCGAGAGGACACTAGGACCCTCGCCGCCAGGTGGATAGCGTCCCACACTCCGCCAAATGCCACCATCGCGGTCGACACCCACTCCCTGATGGACAACCCATACGGATGGCAGGGAGATCCAGCCCGAGGCAGCGAGTCCTACTGGATGCACAACATCCAGGTGTTCTGGCCGGAAAAGGAAGACGAGATGAACGAGGTGCTTCGGGGGACCTACGATTACGCCATCGTTACCAGCTTTGGCTACAACTCCCTGCAGGGCGACCCCAACCTGGCAGACATGCCACGCCGATACCAAGAACTAGATACCGTGGGCAAGCTGGTCGCTCGTTTCGGGCCGGGCCACAACAACTCCGACGTACCCTACGCCGTGGACGATGGGTATACCCCCTTCTGGCATCTCTTCGACCGCGAGAGGCCCGGGCCGACGGTGAAGGTGTACCAGATGCGGCAATGGCCCAGTCCATGACGCAAAGCTCTCGGGGAAGCAGCTCTGTGTCGTTTTCGCTTCTGGACCCGAATCCCCATTCCAAGGTGTTGGGTTCGTTGTAGAAACCGTTGCGGTGTCTCGCCTTGACTTTCACAGCCTTGTTGGGGATACTGCCGCGCGAAGGGAGACAGTCACGTGAGCGCCATCGCCCAATTCGCCAAGAGAGCCATCGCGGGCAAGCCCGGCCTCTTTGGATGGCTATACCAGCCCTACGCCGATCACCAGTTTCGGCAGCGACAGGGCTACCTTTCCACCAGATACCGGCAACTGCTGCAGGACGGGCAGGAGGTCGAGCCAGGCACCGCCTTCTCCATCGGCCACGAGCCCACCATCCGCTGCAACCTCGCCTGCAAGATGTGCTACCAGGGAAACTTCCGCGAGGACGAGAGCGGCGTCAAGGAACTGACCCTCGACCAGATGATCGCCGTCTACGACCGGGTCAAGGTGGCCGACGCCAAACTGGTGGGTAGCGAGATCTTCATGCGGAAGGACATCTACGAGCTACTGGATTACCTCTGGAAACGGAAGGTACCCACCAGCCTGATGACCAACGGGACCCTCCTGGACGCCAAGGGCATCGAGAGGCTGCGCCGCTACGACAACATCGAGTGGATCGGCTTCTCCATCGACGGCTCCGAGCAGATCCACAACGCCATACGGCGGCGCTCCTACGCCTTCGCCAGAACCGTCAAGGCGATCCGCGACACACTGCCCCACTTCACCGTCAGCATCAACTCGGTGATCCTCCGGGAGAACCTGGAGGACCTGTCCTCCATCCTTCGACTCGGCAAGGAGCTGGGGATCCCCTTCGTCCACTACATCTTCGAAGAGGTCTACACCCAGGCCGACATCCAGAAGACCCGGGAGATCCTTCGGCGGGAGATGGGCTGGGGCCCCGAGGACTACGAGATCTGCACCAACGAGCGGGAGGATTTCGACTACAGCTTCGAGGAATTGACGTCGGCGCTGGAGGAGTTGAAGAGAGAGGGACGCCGGCTCGGGGTGTACCCGGTGTTCAGTCCCGACGTGTGGTCTCGCCAACTGCGGGACTACTACTACGGCACCGCCCCCGACAACCTCCACCTGGTGTGCGCCAAGCTGGTTACCGATAGCCCGACTTTCCGTTTAGATCACCTGGGAAACGTCCACCATTGCGGGGTGATCCGCCGGCCCTTCGGGAACCTGTTGGAACAGCCCATCGAGGAGATCTGGAACTCCGAGGAGTACCGGCAATACCGCAGGCTGTTGATGAACGAGAGGCTGCTGCCCATCTGCAAGCGGTGCTGCAAGGCAGCCTTCATCTAGAGGTGAACCCCTCACCCCCTGCCCCTCTCCCACAAGGGGAGAGGGGAGGGCGAAATGGGATGTCTAGTGTTTGGAGACGCCCCGAGCCCCCGCCAGAAGGGCTAACGCCCCTCTGGACCCAAGGCTGCTGACTGAGCGTACATAAGGACAGGCGATTTGCTTCTGCAGACTCAGAACCCAGAACCCAGAACCCAAAACTCTGCCCAGCACTCAGCACTCAGCACTCAGCACTTGGTGATAGGGGCCGTTGTCCTCATCACGGCATTCGGTGCGGCGCTGCGGCTCTACGCCCTGGGCCACGGGCTACCCTACCAGTACGTGCCCGACGAGAGCACCATGGTGGGTAGCGCCCTGCGCATGGGGGCATCCAGAAGTCTTCAGCCCTCGACCTTCATCTACCCAGCCCTGCTGATGTACCTCTTCGCCGCCGAGTACCTGGGGTTGCTGGTCGTCGGACTGGTCACCAGGATGTTCTCTTCGGTGGCCCAGTTTCAGCAGTACGCCTTCACCGATCCCACTCTGTTCTACCTGCTGCCCCGCCTCGCCATGGCGCTGATCGGGACGGCCATCATCCCGCTGGCCTTCCTGCTGGGCAAGAGGCTGTATGGCCGCTGGGCGGGGGTGGTGGCGGCCGGATTGGTCGCCACCAGCGTCATGCAGGTGCAGATGTCCCACCAGGCCCGCCACTGGGTGCCGGTCAGCTTCATGACCCTGGTGATCCTGTGGGTGTCGCTGGATCTGGCGGAGAAGGGCCGGCGGCGCGACTACTGGCTCTCGGGCCTCCTGGTGGGGCTGACGGCCGCCACCTCCTTCAACGGCTTCCTGCTGATGCTGCTGCCCCTGATCGCCCACTGGATGCACCTCAAGAAACGAGGCGGGAGCATCCTCGACCCGCGAGTCCACATCCCGATGGTTCTGGCCCTGGTGCTGGCGCCTGTCACCTTCTTCGCCCTGAACCCCTACATCCTGCTGCAGTTCAACCGATTCGTGGCATTTCAGTCCAGCGGAGACTCCTCCATCGGCGGGCAGATCCGCGGGCACTACGGCAACTATCTCCAGCAGTTCCTGGAGAAGCAGGGGTTCACCTTCTTCGGCGAGGCCACCCTGGCCTACGAGCCCGCCATCACCCTGTTGGGGATCATCGGCGCCGTCCTGGCAGCCCGACGGTTCCGCGCCAGCTCGCCCCTGGTGCTCTCCTACCCCCTCTTCCACTACTTCATGTTCGCCACCACGGCGCCCAGCCTGGAACAGCGCTATATGCTGCCAGCCGTGATGATGTGGGCTCTGCCGGCGGGGCTGGCGGGGAGCCAGATAGGAGAGTGGCTCCACAGGAAGCTGGGAGGCCGGGGAGAGGCCAGCCTGGCCGTCGCCACCCTGGCCCTTATGTCGACCTGCCTTGTCTCCCTGCCCTCCTTGCGGTACGATTGGCTTCTGTCCCAGACGGACACCAGGACCCTGGCCAAGGAGTGGATAGAGAGCAACCTGCCGGCCGGGTCGCAGGTAGCGGTGGAGTCTTACCCTCCTCCCCTGAACCCGGACCTGGAAACGCTGCGGGCTCAGCAACAGGCGGAACCGGGAAGTCTGGGGGCTCGCGACAAGTGGGTTCTGGAGAAGGGGCTTCCGGCCGGGGAGGTCGCCTATCAACTGGTAAGGCTGAACCTGGTGGACACCTCCCCCACGGTGGACGACGTGACGCCCTATCTGGCGTCCCATCCGATCCGGTACTTCGTGGTCACCGACTTCCGCTGGAAGGCGGACCACCAGGGGCATCTGGCTCTGAAGACGTTCCTGGAGCGCAACGGACAGCTTCTCCACAGCTTCCCGCCTGGGAAGGACGCCCGTTACGTGCCATCGGACATGCTGAACAACATGGAGGACCCGCTGGTCGAACTCTGGAAGGTGGATCGGCCCGGTCCCAACATCGAGATCTACGAGGTAACCCGGTGAAGATCTGCCTCCTAACCGACGAACTATCCTACAAGCATGGTTGGGGTAGGTATTCCATCGCGGTCATACGGGCGCTCCTTCGCCGGGGTGCAGATCTACGGATCCTGTCGCCCAAAGGGCTCTGCACAGAGCCCGATCTGCTGGAGTACCCGGATCACCACTCTATCTCCTCCTTCCTCTGGGAAACCCGCAGCCTGTTGAGCACTACCCTGGCCAACTGGAGGTCCGTCTCTCGCCTGGTGCGGGACTGCCAGGTGGTCCACTGCGTAACGGAGCCCTATTCGCCCGTGGCAGCTCTCGCGGCCGGGAGCAGGCCGCTACTGATCACCGCCCACGGCACCTACTCCGTCTATCCCCTCACCCGCCGGCGCGACGCCCTCCTGCTCCGTTACGCCTACCGTCGGGCCCAGGGCGTCCTGTGCGTGAGCCACTTCACCGAGCGCCGCCTCCGAGAGAAGGTCAGCAGGGTCAGAACGTTGGTCGTCCCTGAGGGGGTCGACTTCGACCGCTTCCAGGCTTCCGCCGACCCCGCCCTGGTCCCCGACGGTCGCTACCTCCTCTCGGTGGGGCCGATCAAGCCCCGCAAGGGCTACAGCGTCTCCCTGGAGGCATTCGCCCTCGCCAGGAAGTCCGTGCCGGACCTGCGGTACTACATCGTGGGGATGATCCACGACGACGACTTCCACCGGCAGCTGCTGGACTCGGCCCAGAAGGCAGGGGTGGCCGATAGCGTCCACTTCCTGGGCCAGGTACCCGACGAGCAACTGATAGCCCTCTATCGGGGATGCTCCGCCTTCGTGCTAACCCCCCTCACCCTGGGGACCCAGTTCGAGGGCTTCGGGCTGATCTACCTGGAGGCCAACGCCTGCGGGCGGCCGGTGGTGGGCACTTACGGCTGCGGCGCCGAGGAGGCCATCATCGACGGCGAGACCGGCTTCCTCGTACCCCAGGGTCAACCCGAAGCAGCAGCCCAGGCCATCGTCCGGCTGCTGGAGAACCCGGAGATGGCAGAGCGGATGGGGGTCACCGGGTACGAACGAGCCCGGCTGATGAGCTGGGACGTGACTGCGGCCAAGCTGATGGAACATTACCAGGCGACCACAGATGCGCTGATGAAGGTTAACAACCTGGTCGAGTAATGTAGGGGCGGGCCTCTGTGCCCGCCCTCGGCCTGGGCCGGCAGAGACGCCGGCCCCTACAGGTTCGCGATCACCCGACCGGGTTGTTGAAGATCACCAGCTAACGTGCGTGGGACAGGCGCCATCTCCCGACGCCTGCGTCGGTGCCGTGGCCCACAGGAGGGTTGGGACTTTGAACCTGGCAGAGATAGAGAGACGCGTCGTCGACCGAGGCTGCTTCGAGCGGGAGGAGAACGAGAGGATCTACCGAAAGTTCTTCGCCACCGTCCCGCGCTCCTTCCTGCAGATCGTAGAGAGGTACCAGCTGGGCGAAAAGAGGGTGGTGGATGTGGGCTGCGGCTACGGCCACTACCTGATCCACTTCGGCCCGGACTCCCTTGGGCTGGACGCCAACGGCAAGAGTCGGGAGTTCGCCCTCTCCATCGGTCTGGAGGTGCGGGACTGCAACGTGGAGGATGCACTTCCCCTACCGGAGGGATCCGTCCAGGCGGTCTGGTGCGCCAATTTACTGGAACACCTTGTGGCGCCCCACCTGCTGTTGAGCCGGCTTCACCGAGCCCTGACGCCCGACGGTCTGCTGGTCGCCAAGGTGCCGGTGATACCCCCGTGGTTCGTTCAGAAGGGGGTCCGGCTGCTGGGCCGCCCCCTCGGCTTCGAGGCCTCGGAGCACATCAACGCCTTCACGCCATCTACCTTCGCCTTCACCGTCGAGCGGGCCGGCTTCCAGGTGATCGAGAGCGTGTCTCTGGTCCTGGGAAACCCGCTGCTCCAGGCCGTCTCAGCCCCCATCACTCGGCGGTTAGGCGCCAGCGTCACCCTGGTCGCACGGAAGGATCCGGCCTTCGTGTACCCCGAGAAGCGGCTGGAGTCCTTCGATCCAGGATGGATGGACGCCAGCTACCGGCCCATCTCCTCGTAGGCTTTGAGGCAGTTCAGGGCCACCCTATCCCAGGTGAAGTGATCCATCGCGTGCTGCCGGGCTGCCTGCCCCATGCGCGCGACGACCTCCGGATTGTCGTGGAGGTAGCGAATCCTCTCTCCCAGCGCCTGCGGGTCGTTGGGAGGCACGATGAACCCGACCTCTCCCTCGGGGACCAACTCCGGCATGCCCCCCACCCGGGTGACCAGCACTGGCGCGCCGCAGGCCATTGCCTCCAGCAGGACCAGCCCCAGGATCTCCGATTTCTTGTGATGCGTTCCGTAGTAGTCGACGTAGACCGAGGGCAGCACGTTCACCATGGCCGTGGAGTACTCCGTTGCCAGTTCCTCCTGGTTCAGGGCCGTCTGGAAGGTGATCCGCTTGCCACAGGCTAGCTGCTGCAGCAGGTCGTAGTACTCCGGATGGTAGGCCCTTCCGATCAGGTGCAGCTCGATGTCCGGGTCGACCCCATCCACCAGGTAGTTGATGCCCTTGAAGGGGATCAGCCGCCCGGCGAAGATAGCCTTGCGCTGTCTTGGCACCTGCCTGGGATAGAACAGCCTGGGGTTGAAGCCGCCGTAGATGATCCTGGTCTTGTGGGCGTGGCGGGAGTACTGCTTGGCCAGGTAGTTGGAGACCAGCAGGAAACCGGTGACGTGCTCGTCGGTCCCCAACCGGTGGGCGTAGTTCCGGCCTCCCCCTCCATGGTCGCTGGCGAAGATCGGC
>JAJZQR010000270.1 GCA_021806765.1 Chloroflexota bacterium
AGGCGAATGCTTCGCCCTCGGGACGGTCGCAGGCGAATGCTTCGCCCTCGGGACGGTCGCAGGCGAATGCTTCGCCCTCGGGACGGTCGCAGGCGAATGCTTCGCCCTCGGCTGCCGCAATCCACGGGGAAGGGCGAAGCATTCCGTTGCGACGAAATGCTTCGCCCCTACGGTGGCTCGGCTCCACCCTCCCGGAATCTTGGGCCCTGCCCGCTCTCACCTTCCGGGGATATATATCCCGCCCCTCTTGAGGTATAATACCGAACTAGGTTAAGTGCTCTGCCCCTCTTGTTGTGATGTCGCCTCCTACGAGCTGGAAAGGGGCCGGCTGTGAGGGTCACGCGGCTGTGGTGGTGGACGGTACTCCTGCCCACCATCGTCATCATCCTGGTCGACTACGCGCGCCATAGATTCTCCTCTGGTTACGTCCACCCGTGGCAGAACGAAGCCGTGCTGCTGGTAGGCGTCCTCCTGGTGGCTTTCGTCACCTCCCAACTGCTGTTCCAGCGGCTCGAACGCTCCCAGCAAAAGGAGCGGGAGTCGGAGATGCTCCGCCAGATCGGGGTGGAGATCACCTCCAATCTGAACCTGGATGCCGTGCTGACCTCGATCCTCCTCCGAGGCCGCGAGGCCCTGGATGTCGACTGTCTGGGCATCGCCATTGCCGGCAGCTCCGATCGCGAACTGATCCTTCAGACCCGGGAAGGAGTGGCCCCCAGGAGGCTGCCGGCTCTGCCCGATGCCGGCTTCCCCTGGGAGACGGCGGAGACGGGCGAGGAGACGGAGCAAGTCGTCTCCCTTCCCGTGGAGCCCGGGGAGGGGTGCCCTTCCTGCCGCCGATGTCTCGCCCTCCCCATGAGGATGGGATCTCAGGTGATCGGATCCCTCTGCGTTGGGTCCCGCAGCCCCAAACCCCACAACCCTGGCCTTCGGGGAGTCACCGAACAGATGGCCAACCTCGCGGCCGTCGCCATCGCCAACAGCTTCCTCCACGAAAGGGCCCAGAACCTGGCCACGCTGGACGAGCGCCATCGGATCGCCCGGGAGATCCACGACAGCCTAGCCCAGGCGCTGGGCTACCTGAGCATGAAGGCCCGGGGAACCGGGGAGTTGCTGAAGCGCGGTGATCTGGAACAGGTCGAGGCCGCCCTGGTGGAGATCGGCCAGGCCGCGGACGACGCCTACGTCGACGTGAGAGAGGCGATCCTGGGACTGCGGCTCTCGGCCCGCGCCGGAATTGGGCTGCGGGAGCTGCTGGAGGAGTACCTGGAGAAGTACAGCCGCCAATCCGGGGTAGCTGCGCAACTGGTAGCCCAGGCGGGAGACGACCTGGCCCTGCCACCTCGCACCGAGATCCAGCTGGTGCGAGTGATCCAGGAGGCCCTCACCAACGTGCGAAAACATGCCCGCGCCGCCCACGCCTGGGTCACGCTGGAACGGCAGGACGGCACGGCGAGGGTCACCATCGGCGACGACGGACAGGGCTTCGACCCTACCCAGGTGAAGCAGCACTCAGAGGCCCACTACGGTATCGCCACCATGCAGGAGAGAATGGCGGCCATCGGCGGGCAACTGGAGGTGAGGAGCAGGCCTGGCAGTGGAACGACTGTCGCGGCCATGGTTTTCCTGGCAAGCGGCAAGGGGGAGAGCGACGGGGATGGTTAAGGTACTGCTGGTGGACGACCACATCCTGTTCCGGCGAGGGCTGGCAGCCCTGGTAGCCGGCAGGGAGGGCGTAGAGGTGGTAGGGGAAGCTGGGGATGGCTACGAGGCTGTGGAGAAGGCCGTTGCCCTCCGGCCCGAGGTGGTGCTGATGGACATCCAGATGCCCCTGTGCGACGGGGTCCAGGCAACCCGAGCGATCACCAGCAGGATGCCGGAGACCAAGGTCCTCATCCTCACCGTCTCCGACGAGGACGACCACCTCTTCGACGCCATAAAGGCCGGAGCCCACGGCTACCTGCTGAAGAACGTGCAGCCCGAGGCTCTGACCCAGGCCATTGCCGGCGTGATCAGGGGCGAGGCTCCCATATCGGGGGCCGTAGCGTCGAAGCTGCTTAGGGAGTTCTCCGTTGTGAGGTCAGATCCCTCCACTCCCCTGGGCGATTCCCGACTCAGCCAGCGCGAGCAGGAGATCCTGGCGCTGGTGGCCCGAGGGGCCAGCAACAAGGAGATAGCGGCCCGATTGGTCATCACCGAAGGCACGGTGAAGAACCACCTGCACAACATCCTGAGTAAGCTCCACGTCCGGAACCGTGCCGAGATAGCAGCCTATGCCGTCCGGCAGGGGATTCTGGCTCCTGAAGACATCGTCCCCAAGTAGTCACACCCCATCGGAAGTCATATCCACCCCCAGAGATCTATATCCTCTCTATACCCACGCTATATCGATAGACAGATAGCAAAGATTGCTAAAGATCAATACTATCCAGCCAGGTTTCAGGTCGGCTGTCATTGCGAGGGAGGCATGACCAAGCGGCAGGTCGCCATCCTGTACACCCACCCTCTGTTTGCTAAGGGCATCGCCTGCCTGTTGGAGGCGGAGCCCGGGATCCAGGTGTCTTGCGTCGATGCTCGCCTGCCGGATGCCGCTGACGAGCTTCACCGGCTCCAACCAGAGGTGGTGGTGATCGAGCAGGACCTTCAGGGTCCGGCCCTGGGATCTATACCGATGCAGCTGCTGGGCAGCGAGAAGTGGGCGCTGACCATCGTCCTCGGACTCAGGCATCCGGAGATGGAACTCTTCTACAACCGGCGGGTGAACGTGGCCACCCCCGACACCCTGCTGAAGGCCGTGTTGGACGAGGGCGCACCGACCACTCGTGGTAGCGGCTTTGCTCGCTTTCATCCACCAGATACGAACGACTGAAGTCGTTACTACGGCCAAAGCACCAGGCACTCATCAGCCCGCGGCAGCAACAGCTTGACCGAAGGAGATCGAAGCATGGATCTTGCAGCAGACAGGGAGAAGGTGAGCCGCAGGTCGTTCCTGGGATACACCATCGCCTCCATAGGGGCCTTCATCGCGGCAACCGTCGGCTCCGCCACGGCCATCTTCGCGGCCTCGCCGCTCCTGGGACAACGGAGCGAGTCCAAGGTGAACCTGGGCCCGGTGAGCGGCTTCCGCCAGGGGACGCCGAAGTTGGTGCAATTCCCGGTGACTCGAAAGGACGGCTGGATCGTGGAGGACACCCAGAAGTCGGTCTGGGTGGTTCGGCAGGGAGAGAGCGACTTCGCCGTCTTCGTGGCCCGCTGTACCCACCTGGGATGCGCCTTCAACTGGAACCAGAGCGCACAGGAGTTCCTCTGCCCCTGTCACAGCGGACGGTACTCGATAGACGGCCAGGTGCTGGGCGGGCCACCGCCTCGGCCACTGGACCGGCTGGAGAATCAGGTAGAGGGGGGCAAGCTGGTGGTCAACTACAAGGAGTTCCGCTTGGGAGTCCCGGAGCAGGTGGAGGCATAGTATGAGCAAGGTTTACTCGTGGATCGACGAGCGGGCGGATCTCACTCACACCTTCTCGCCGCTGCTCTTCCGCAAGATCCCGAAAGGTGTCGGCTGGTGGTACACCTTCGGCAGCGCCACCCTCTTCGTCTTCGTGCTCCAGGCGGTGACGGGCATCTTCCTGGCCATGTACTACTCACCCAGCCCGGACCACGCCTACGACAGCGTGGGATACATATCGAACGAGGTGGTGATGGGCAGCTTCATCCGAGGACTCCACCACTGGGGCGCCTCCGCCATGGTGGTGCTGGTAGTGCTGCACATGCTGAGGATCGTGCTGATGGCAGCCTACAAGTACCCCCGGGAGCTGACCTGGTTCGTGGGGGTTTTCCTCTTCCTGCTCACCATGGCCTTCGGCTTCACCGGATACCTCCTGCCCTGGGACGAAAAGGCCTACTGGGCCACTACCGTGGGGACCAACATGGCCGGCACGGTGCCGCTGGTGGGAGGCTGGGCGCTGAAGCTGCTGAGGGGCGGCGCGGAACTGGGCGCGGTCACCCTCACCCGCTTCTACTCCGTCCACATGCTGCTGCTGCCGGCCTTGACGGGGACCTTCATCGCGACCCACCTCTACCTGGTGATAAAGCAGGGCATCTCCGCTCCACCCGAGATCGAGCGGGAAGATCCAGTAGCTAGACTCCGGGCTAGGTAGAGAAGGGAGGGCGAATCGATGGAGAACGAGAAACGGCAACGATACCTGGCCCGCTATGCGGAACAGAAGGCCCAGGGGGAATCCTTCTTCCCCCACACCATCCACAAGGACGCCCTGTTCACCCTGTTGGTGTTCCTGGTACTGGTGGCCCTGGCGGTCTTCGTAGGGGCTCCCCTGGAAGAGCGAGCCGATCCTACCAACACGGCCTACATCCCTCGTCCCGAGTGGTACTTCATGTTCCTCTTCGAGATGCTCAAGTACTTCCCGGGCAGCCTGGAGTGGGTCGGAGTAGCGGTGGTTCCAGGCGCCGTCATCCTGTTCCTCTTCCTGCTCCCGGTCCTGGACAGAGGCCAGATACGGCATCCCAGGCAACGGCGGCTGGCCGTGAACCTGACCGCTCTTGCCGTGGTAGCCGTGACTTTCCTCACCCTGCGAGCCTACCAGGTGACGCCCACCACCGCCATGTCGCTGATAACCAATGGGGTGGAGATCGACTCGGCGGCGCCCAAGATAGTGGAGCCCCAGCTAACCAGCGGCCAGATGGCCGGCCGTCAACTCGTCCAGAGCCAGGGCTGCCTGTCCTGTCATCAGCTTGCCGGGACCGGTGGAAAAGTCGGTCCCGACCTGACCCACGTGGGCAGCCGCCACGACCTGGCCTGGCTGCACGAGTTCATCGAGAACCCCAAGAGCAAGGATCCGAACGCTAAGATGCCGCCCTTCCTGCCCGCCATGTCCCATCAGCAGATCGAATGGGTGGCTCAGTACCTCTCCACCTTGAGGTGATGACAATGGGAATGGACCCGTATCGAAAGGCACAGCGCGGCAGCGCCAACCTGAAGGGAATCGCCATGGTCTTCGGGGCGGTGGTGCTGGGGCTTCTGCTGTCGGCCTCCGTCCTGTGGCACGAGACCGAGCAGCGGGCGGCCGTGCAGGCGGCCTCCGCGGCGGCAGAGCCTGCACCATCTGGAGCAACGGCAGAGCCTTCGCCAACTGCAGCGGCGGCCACTGCAACGGTGGCCAAGCCCGCGCCCACTCCGGCGCACGCCTCAGCCTCACCGGCTGCGGCAGCGCCCACCAAGGCTCCTGCAGCCACCACCGTGCCGGCTGCCGTCCCCAGCAAGCCCGCAGGCGCCCCGGCGGTTGCCTCAGCGGGGTTGGCGGACGAGGGCAGCAAGATCTTCGCCGCCACCTGCAACAGTTGCCACCCTAACGCCAACGCCGGGCTCGGCCCCAGCCTGAAGGGTGTCCCGGCAGACGTGATCACCAAGACGGTCAGGTCAGGCAAAGACATGATGCCATCTTTTAGCACTAGTGAAGTGAGCGATGAGCAACTGCAGGACATAGTCGCCTACCTGACGAGCCTCAAGTAGGAGCCGCCTCCCCGGGGCGTGCGCGATTGTTGCCCCGTAAGAGCCGGCTCCTGCCGGCGATGCGTTCGCCGCCGGGAGGCGGCTCCTACGAGGCCGGCTCTGCGGAGGGAAACATGAGAGGTGAACAGGGCTCCCATCTGCGATTGCGGGATGGCTCTCGGATCGGGGTCATCGGCGGAGGCCCCGCCGGCTCGCTATTCGCCTACTTTCTGCTTTCTCTCGCTCGCCGAGCCAGCCTGAGGCTGGAGGTGGAGATCTACGAGCCCCGGGACTTTACCAGCCCCGGGCCCTCGGGATGCAACATGTGCGGGGGCATCGTCTCCGAGTCGCTGATCCAGGAACTGCTGTTGGAGGGCATCCAGCTCCCCTCCGGGCTGGTCCGCAGAACCATCGACTCCTACGTCCTCCACACGGAGAGGGGCAGCGTCGAGATAGGTGCGCCTCGACGGGGGAAAACCACCGCGGCGGTGCAGCGAGGGGGAGGTCCTGGGGGACTCAGGGAGGTGGCTCGAGGGGGGCTGGACAGCTACCTGCTGAACCTCGCCCTGGAGATGGGGGCGAGGATGGAACCAACCCGAATCAGGGAGGTGGGATGGAACGGCGATCGCCCGCAGCTGCGGCTTCAGGACAGGACCCGGGAGTATGACCTGCTGGTGGGCGCCACCGGCGTCAACTCCACCGGCTGGCAACTCTTCGAGCGATTGGGATTGCCCGGGGCCCGGCCGAGGACCACCAGAGCCTACATCGCGGAGATGAACTTGGGGCAGGAAATCGTGACTCACCACTTCGGCAACTCCATGCACATCCTCCTGCTGGACATGCCCCACCTGGAGTTCGCGGCCCTGATCCCCAAAGGGGAGTTTCTGACGGCGGTGCTGCTGGGCGAGGAGATCACGCCCGACCTGATAACCTCCTTTTTCGCCAGTCAGGCTATGGAGAGCTGCCTGCCGGGCGGATGGAGACTCGCCGACACCGCGTGCCACTGCTCGCCCCGGATCAACCTGCGAGAGGCGGCTACCCCTTTCGGGGACCGGATGGTCCTGGTGGGCGATTCCGGCGTCACCCGCCTGTACAAAGACGGCTTGGGGGCAGCCCATTACACCGCCAGGGCGGCGGCGACCACGGCCGTCCTCCACGGTATCTCCGCCGAAGACTTCCGCCGCCACTTCTTGCCCACCTATCGATCCATAGCCGCGGACAATCGCTTTGGACGGCTGATCTTCGCCCTGGTGCACCGGCTCAAGGCTTCACCGCCCCTGGTAGAGGGAATGCTGCGAATGGCGGCCCAGGAGCAGCGAGGCAGCATCGACGGCGGCCGCATGAGCACCGTCCTGTGGGACATGTTCACCGGTGCGGCGCCCTACCGCCACATCCTCCGGCAAGCCATGCACCCCCGCTTCCTCGGTCGCTACCTATGGGACAGCACCGTGGCCACGGGCGAGGCTCTGCACCGGCAATCGTAGAAAGGCGAGCTGCGTAGCCAGCGAGATAGCTGTTGCCGTCTCGCCCGATTGCCTGACGAGCCTGCTGACCCATGCCCCGGCGCCCCATCGGGGAGCAGAGAGGAAAGCGGCTCGCCGGAAGGGTCTCAGTTCCGCCGTCGTGTCGGTTGAGGACCGGGATGGTTCACGGACAGAGTGACAGACTCCCTAGACCGTCATGCCCGACCTGATCGGGCATCCAGGGGTCCACGTTGGCGTGCAGGAGTGGCCTCACGA
>JAJZQR010000271.1 GCA_021806765.1 Chloroflexota bacterium
GCACTTCAGGTACTTCCGCCTCTCGTCTACGCTCATCTCCTCGTCGGCCAGCATCGTCCCCTCTCGGTAACATTTTCATTTGAGGGAACTGTACAGGCCTCGGTAACATTTTAGATGAGGGAATACGTCAAGTAGATTCTAACGCCCATTTCTGCTAGCATCAATGTGTTTTCCTCTTACAGGAAGGGAGTGCGCCTTGTCTGACTATCCCATCTTGAACCGCATAGACAATCCCCGTCAACTGGCACCCCTCTCACTGGCCGAACTGAAGCAGCTGGCGGAGGAGATCCGCCGGTTCCTGCTGGAGACCGTTCCCATCACAGGTGGACACCTTTCCTCCAACCTGGGGGCCGTGGAGCTGACCATCGCCCTCCATCGGGTCTTCGAGAGCCCTCGGGATAAGATCGTTTGGGACGTGGGGCACCAGGCCTACGTCCACAAGCTGCTGACCGGTCGTCGGGATAAGTTCCTCACCCAGCGCCAGTTCGGCGGCATCTCGGGCTTTCCGGTGAGGGAGGAGAGTCCCCACGATGCCTTCGGGGCCGGCCACGCCGGGACCTCCATCTCTGCGGCCCTGGGTATGGCGGTGGCGCGCGACCTGAAGAACGAGGACTACCACGTGGTGGCGGTGATCGGCGACGGGTCGCTGACCAGCGGCATGGCCCTGGAGGCGATGAACCACGCCGGCCATCTGGGCACCCGCCTGATCGTAGTGCTGAACGACAACGAGATGTCTATCGCCCACAACGTGGGCGCCCTCTCCAGGGCGCTGAACCGGCTGAGGGTGGACCCCCGATACCACCGGGCAAAAGAAGAGGTGGACCAGATCCTCCAGAAGCTCCCGGGCGGCGCCGGGGCCACGGACACCGGACGCAAGGTTCTTCACGGGTTGAAGGCGTTGGTGCTTCCCAACCTGCTGTGGGAGGAGCTGGGTTTCACCTTCGTCGGCCCCATCGCCGGCCACAACCTGGCCGAGCTGGAGGAGGCGCTGGAGCTGGCGAAGGCGTACGGCAAGCCGGCCGTCATTTACGTGAAGACGCAGAAAGGGCACGGCTACGGTCCGGCCGAGGAAGATGCCACCCAGTGGCATGGCGTGGCGCCCAACAGCTCGGGCAAGCGGACGGCGCCCAGCTACACCTCGGTCTTTGGCAAGACGATAGCTCGGGAGATGCAGCTGAACCCCAGGGTGGTGGCCGTCACGGCGGCCATGCCCGACGGCACCGGTCTCGCCATACCGGCCAGGGAGTTCCCGTCCCGGGTCTTCGACGTGGGTATCGCCGAGCAGCACGCGGTGACCTTCGCGGCCGGCCTGGCTGCTGATGGGCTGGCGCCGGTTATCGCCATCTACTCCACCTTTCTGCAGCGCTCCTACGACCAGCTGATCCACGACGTCTGTACCCAGAAGCTGCCCGTCTTCTTCGGAATCGACAGGGGCGGGATCGTGGGCGACGACGGCAAGACCCACCAGGGGCTGTTCGACCTCAGCTATCTGCGGGTGGTTCCCGAGCTGGTTGTGGCTGCGTCCCGGGATGAGAACGAGCTGCAGCTGCTGGTGCATACGGGGATCGAGTACGTGTCCGAAGGGCGCGGGGCCTTCGCCGTCCGCTACCCGAGGGGAGCGGGCATCGGGGTGCCTATGGAGGAGGAGCTACGCGTCCTCCCCATCGGGAAGGGCGAACTGCTGCGCGAGGGGAGCGACCTGGCCATCCTGGCCATAGGGAACACCGTGACGCCCTCCCTGGAGGCGGCCGACCGGCTGGCGGAGCAGGGGGTGAGCTGTGCCGTAGTCGATGCTCGCTTCCTCAAGCCGCTGGACGAGGGGCTGATCCTGGAGGTGGCGCGGCGCTGCGGCCGGGTGATGACGGTGGAGGAGAACGTGGCGGCGGGGGGCTTCGGATCCGCCGTACTGGAGCTGCTGGCGGCCCACGGAATGGCCGGCGTTCCCGTGGAGCTTCTCGCGGTGCCGGACGAGTTTGTGGAGCACGGAAATCCTACCGTCCTCCGAGCCAAGTACGGTCTGGACGCCACCGGGATAGTGCACCGGGCCGTGGAGAGCTTCTCCCCGGTGGGAAGGGCGTCCAAGGCAGGCGTCTGAGAAGGGTACGTAACCACAAAGGCACCAAGACACGAAGGCTCTGAACCTGGTGATCTTGGTGCCTTTGTGTCTTGGTGGTGAGAGGGTGCATAAGGCGCGAATGGAGGAGCCTCAATGACCGAGGACAGGATCATCCTGCAGGGCATGGTTTTCTACGGCTACCATGGGGTGAATCCTGAGGAGCGCGAGCTCGGGCAGAGGTTCGTGGTGGACCTGGAGTTGACCAAGGACCTCTCAGCCGCTGGCCTCTCCGACGATCTTTCCATGACGGTGAACTACGCCTCGGTCTTCAAGGTGGCCCGGGAGGTGGTCGAGGGTGATGCCTGCAACCTGATCGAGACGGTGGCGGAGCGACTCGCCTCGACGCTTCTGGCCCGTTTCCCCCTGGAGGCAGTGAGGGTGAGGGTGCGCAAGCCGTGGGCGCCTGTCAAGGGGAGCGTTCTGGACTGGGTGGCTGCAGAGATCTACCGAAAACGCTGATATCTATGATCGGTAATTGACAAACCCTCGAGGTCTCTGGTACCATCGCGCCGCTACACTCTTGTCGGGGCTGCCCCTTCTCGTGGCCGGCGGCTGCCCGCGATTGCTTAGAGGAGGCGGTGGTGCAGAAGACACGACGGCAGATCCTCGACCTGTTGAAGGTGAAGGGCAAGGCGACCCTCGACGAATTGGCCAGGGAGATTGGCCTCTCGCCGGTGACTATTAGGTCCCACCTGTCGGTGTTGGAGCGCGACGATCTGATCACCTCGGATGAGGTCCGCGGGAAGGTCGGTCGCCCTCATTTCGTTTATTCCCTGTCGGAGGGGGCCGAAGAGGAGTTTCCGAGGGCCTACCACGAGGTGGCTCGCCGCTTCCTCGAGGGCTTCAGGACCGTGGCTACTGCTGAGCAGATGGCTCTGGTGGTAGATATGGTCGCGGAGCGTTGGGCGGCGGAGAAGGCCGGCCGGTTGAACGGCAAGGGGTTGGAGGCCAGGATCGCGGAAGTGGCGCGGATCCGTGCCGAGGAGGGGGCCATGGCGGAGTGGGAGCCTTCCGAGGGTGGCTACCTCCTGCGCCAGCACCACTGCCCCGCGAGCCGTCTTGCCCCCATGAGCCCCGAGGTTTGCCAGGTGGAGCTGAAGTATCTGCAGCGGCTGCTGGGGGTTCCGGTGGAGCGAGAGGGCCCTCACCATCGAGGCGATGGCAAGTGCAGCTACCGCATAATGGCCCCATGATCCCTCTCATTCCCCTTTCTGCTAGCTGGATGATCGTTTGACTCAGTTCGCTTCGCCTGTTAGCATTTGTGGGGGCTCTCAAAGAGCTGGCGAAAGGGGTGCAGACTGTTGGAAGATAAGGTTACCAAGGTGCTGGAGGCCATTCGGCCCGGCCTGCAGATGGATGGTGGCGACATCGAACTGGTGGGCGTCGAAAGTGGCGTGGTGAAGGTTCGCCTGATGGGCGCTTGCGCCGGCTGCCCCATGTCGATGATGACGCTGCAGATGGGGGTCGAGCGAGCTATCAAACGCGAGATTCCGGAAGTGGTCCGCGTCGAGGCGGTGCCCTTCTAGGTCGGTATCAAGAAGTCTTTGAAAGTTCTGGGGACACCCCAGATCCCGCCTCAAACAGGACTGAGGACTCAGGACTGAGGACTGAGGACTGAGGACTTATGACTGAGGACTGAGGACTGATACAGGATCCCGCGGCCCTCAGCCCACAGTCCTCAGTCCTCGGTTACCGCGCCCCGAACTGTTTTCCCGGGTCGCATGCTACGGCTTTCGGCACCTCTACTGCGGGTTCGCCCAGGCGTTCTCCTCCACCGCTCGTCGCAGGCTCGTTTCCAGGGCTTCATCCAGCAGGTCGTCCACCATCCTGGCCGCCAGGTCGAGGGCCTGCACCATCCCCCTCAGTTCGGGATTGTCGCTCCCCCGGCAGCCTTCGGCCACCAGGTCGAAGCGTCGGGCCACCGAGCGCAGTTCCGCCAGTAGAGGGTCGATGTAGCCCGACTCCAGGTCCGATAGCGTTCCGTCCTTCAGTTCCCTGAGCACCCTCTCTCGATTCCAGCCCTCGGCCACGGCTCACCTCCCTCACTGCCTGATTGCCCTTCGGCAGACCCGATGCCAGGATATACCGATGGGCCGGCAGTGGTCTACTTCTTGTACCTATTGCTGCAGAATTCCCGTCTGCCCCTACGACTAGCCCTGCGCGGAGAAGTGTGAAACCGGCCGGCAAGTCTAGTTTCCAGTAGGGCGGCTTGTCCCTAAGCCGCCCGTGGTGACGGCGGGGTTGAGACAACCCCGCCTACTAGAAGTAAATGGATCATGCTAAACCGCGAAGAGCCCTACAACCGAGGAGTCGACATGGACCTCTTCTACCACCAACTACACGATCTTCTTCAGGCGGGCGAAACGGTCGCCATGGCGACCGTCGTGGCTACCCGAGGCTCCACGCCCAGAGAGGTTGGCGCCAAGATGCTGGTCCGGGGGTCGGGCGGCATTATGGGCACCGTGGGGGGCGGCTGCGGAGAGGCCCAGGTATGGCGTACGGCCCTCCAGGTGCTGGAGACGGGGCGACCCCAGGTGACGGTGGTCGATCTCACCGAGGAGGTCCGTCTGGACTCGGCCGGCATCTGTGGGGGCACCATGGAGGTGTGGGTCGAGCCCTGGGGCGGCGAGGACGCTGACCGGAGCATAGCCGCTCTTCTGGCCGAGAGCTACCGGCGGCGAGAGCCGGTGGTGCTGGCCACCCTGGTGGAGACTCCGGAGGGTTTCCCCCTGGGCGGTCGGCGTGCCCTGGTATCGTCGAGGGGGGTTCCGGTGCTGGACCCCGGATGGCCGCTGCCCCAGGAGTGGCTGGTCCAGGAGGCGGTAGCGACTCTGGAGGTCGAGGGCGGCCGGTTTGCCGCCTGCGGGCCTTCAGGGGAGGCCCCGGAACCGGGCTCGAAGATGGTGCGGTTGTGGCTGGAGCCGGTGAGGCCGGCGCCCCGGCTGATCGTCCTCGGAGCCGGTCACATCGCCCAGCCGCTGGTGATCATGGGGAGGTTGCTGGGCTTCCAGGTGGCGGTGCTGGACGACCGGGCCACCTTCGCTCATCCTCAGCGCTTCCCCGAGGCGGACACCGTGCTGGCCGCCGACTTTCGCGACGGCATCCGCCAGCTTGCGGTGGACCGGGACAGCTACGTGGTGCTGGCGACCCGGGGCCACCAGCACGACGTGGAGTGCCTCAGGGAACTGGTGGGGTCCGAGCCCGCCTACCTGGGGATGATCGGCAGCCGCCGGCGGGTTGGGGGGGTCTTCGACCTGCTGCAGCGTGAGGGGGTGCCCGCGGAACGGTTGCGGCGGGTACACGCCCCCATCGGCCTGGATCTGGGGGCCAGGACGCCGGCGGAGATTGCCCTCAGCATCGCCGCCGAGATCGTCAAGGTGCGGCGGGGAGGGAAAGCCCGGTCCCTTTCGGAGAGGGTTCTGAGTTCTGGGTTCTGAGTTCTGAGCACCCAGCACCCAGAACCCAGAACTCAGAACTTGTTGCTACTTCTGCCGCCAGAAGTTGATCGACTGGCCGAACACCACGTCGGCGGCCATCTCCCCCAGCACCTCGCTCATGGTGGGGTGGGGATGGACGTTCAGGGCCAGCTCCTCGGGGGTCGCCTCCAGCAGCCGTGCCAGGGCCGGCCCGTGGATCAACTCGGTGACCCGGGGCCCCATCAAATGAACACCCAGGATCTCCATGCTCTCCTCGTCGGCCACGATCTTGGCGAAGCCTTCCCGCTCGCCCAGAATGGTGGCCATGGAGTTGGCGGACATGGGGAACCGGCCCACTTTGATCCTGTGGCCCTGCTGCTGTGCCTCGGCCTCTCTGAGCCCCAGGCTGGCCACCTGGGGCCGGCAGTAGGTGCAACGAGGGACGCGGTTCGGGTCCAGCGGGTGGGGATTCCTGCCCAGGATGGCTTCCACTGCGATGAATGCCTCGTGGGTCGCCTTGTGGGCCAGCATCAGCCCTCCCACCACGTCGCCGATGGCGTAGAGGTGGGGCACTCCCGTCCTCATCTGGCCGTCCACCTGGATGAAGCCCCGCTCTATCTTGACCCCCAGCCCCTCCAGGCCTATCCCTTCGCTGACCGGGGCGCGGCCCGTGGCCACCAGCAGCCTCTCCGCCGACAGCCGCTCCCGGCCGCCCTCCTTCTCCACCTCCACCTCCACGTGGTCGGGGAAGGTACGGACGCTGTCCAGGATCACCTTGGTGCCGGCCATCACCTGGATGCCTCGTCGGGTGAACAGCTTGTTCAGTTCCTGGCCGATCTCCGGGTCTTCCAGCGGTAGGATCCTGGGCAGCACCTCGACCAGGGTGACCTCTGTCCCCAACTCCCTCCAGGCGGAGGCGAACTCCACCCCGATGGCGCCGGCACCCAGGATGATCACCGACTTGGGGAGTTCGGACAGGGTGACGGCGTGATCGCTGCTGATCACCCGGTCCCCGTCGATCTTCAGCCCCGGCAGGCTCTTGGGAACGGATCCGGTGGCGACGATCACGTCGGTGCCGGTAACTTGCATGCTCCCGCCGTCGGCCAGTTGCACGGTGAGAGAGGTGGGTGAAGTGAGCTTCCCCTCCCCTCGGATCAGGGTGACGCCGTTCTTCTTGAATAGCCACTCGACCCCGCCGACGTGTTGGGACACGACTCGCTCTCGTCTCTTGGACAGCTGGCCGTAGTCCAGGGTGACGTCCGAGGCGTTGACGCCGTAGTCCTTCCCGCCCCTGGCGAGATTGAACACTTCCGCGGACTCCAGTATCACCTTGGTAGGGATGCAGCCCCAGTTGAGACAGGTGCCGCCGACCTTAGCCTTCTCGACGACCGCGGTCTTCAGCCCCAGTTGTGCTGCTCGAATGGCCCCGGGGTATCCCCCCGGTCCACTACCGAGGATCACCAGGTCGAAGCGTTCACCGTTCATGGTTCCTCCACCCTCTCGAGTTGGAAGCTCCCGGCCCGCAAACGGCTTCAGTAGCCCGGGGCGAGAGCCGAGTATTGCCGGTCGCTGCTCCAATGGTACCACGTTCGATCAGGTTGTTGCCTGCGAAAGAAATGGGCCTCGGGGGAAGCCCGAGGCCCAGGTAAATTCTTCTGCTGTGGCGCTAGCCCTATGCCGCCACCGACTCCTTGGCCCTAT
>JAJZQR010000272.1 GCA_021806765.1 Chloroflexota bacterium
GGGATTCATGAGCGGCCGACGTCGGTTCTTATCGGCCCTCTTCGGCGGCCGAGTAGATCGGCCCGCGGTGGCAAATGGCAGCTCGGTCGTGACTCTTGAACTGATGGAGATGGCTGAAGCCCGCTTTCCGGACGTTCACCTGGACGGGGTGAAGGCAGCGAGGCTGGCGGCAACCGCCCATGAAGTGCTGGGTTACGACGCCGTCATGCCCGTTTTCTCCGGCCACGCCGAGTCGGCGGCCATGGGGTGCGACGTGGTGTGGGGCGAGCGCGATTCCTGGCCCGATACCCGTGACCACCCGTTCGACGAGGTGGAGAAGGTACGGATGCCGTCCGACTTCCTGGAGTGTCCGTCCATGAGAGCCGTCCTCGACGCCATTTCACTGCTCAGGCGCGACTACGGCGATCGTGTGGCCGTCATCGGCAAGGTTTACGGCCCCTGGAACCTCGCTTACCACCTTCTCGGGACCGAGGAGCTTCTGGTCGAGATGATGGTCGATCCCGACAAGGTTCGCCGATATCTCGATGCGACCATGGAGATCTCCCTGGTCTCAGCGAAAGCGCAGATAGAGGCGGGGGCCGACGCGATACTGTGGTGCGACAACGCCACGGGGGACCTGGTGCGCGCGGAGAGCTATCGGGACTTCCTGCTGCCCCTCCACCGAGAGATCACCAAGGCCGTCGGCTGCCCGCTGATACTGCACATCTGCGGCGAGACCGCCGATCGTCTCGAACACGTGGTGCAGGCAGGGTTCGACTGTCTCCATTTCGACTCGAAGGTGAACGCCCGACTGGCCAAGGAGATAGTCGGCGACCGCATGTCTTTGATGGGCAACGTGAATTGCCCGACTACCCTCAGGACAGGCAGCCCAGAGGACGTCCGTCGGGAGGCGCTGGTCGCCATGGAGGCGGGTGTCGAGATACCCGCCCCCGAGTGCGTCGTGCCTCTGACAACCCCGATCGCCAGCCTGAAAGCGATAGTCGAGGCTGCTTGCGACTTTGGACGGCAATCCTGCAAGCCGTGATACAGGGCCATCTGTGAGCCAGGGCCGACGGCCCGAACCTGCGTGTCTTCGCCCTCCTCCAAACGCACCACGCGGGCCGCGGGTAGCTCAAGTTGGTGAGACTGGAGGTATTCGACTTAGAACGTCGTAACGAACGACCGATGAACCCTGCGGAGCGCTGAACCAGCCGACCGTGCTCGCATTTCACTCGTCAGGAGGCCGGCAGCATGTGAGCTCGGGAGTAATCCACAGTCCCGAACGGCGAGATCGTTCGATGAGATGAGAGGAGATGAGGGACGCCAATGCGTTCACGGAGTCTGATTGTCACTGGGGTTCTCCTGGCACTGGCGGTGGCGATGGCCGCATGCAGCGGCGGTGCCGCGGCGCCGAGTCCCGCGGCTCGGGGGTCCGGACAACCTGCGAAAGAGGCTTCCAAGGCCGCTACCCCCAAGAAGCTGGATTTTGTCTACGCCATGGCCCTCGGGGCTACTTCGAGCAGCACTGTCTTCAACTGGATGGCCAACGAGGTCACAAGCCGATCGAACGGCGCGCTCCAGATGACCTTCCACGCAGGCACCCTAATCACCAAGCAGCAGGAGGTCATTGACGCCATCAAGTCCGGCAATGTAGCCATGGGGAGCCCCGACGCCGCGGCGCCCTCGATCGTGCCGGAGTTGAACGTTTTTATGGTGCCCTATCTGATGCGCGACTACGACCACGCCTACAAGGTGTTCAACGGCGAGGTCGGGAAGCAGCTCGACCAGTTGATTCAAGAGAAGTATGGGCTGAAGGTGCTGTTCTACTACGATTACGGCTTCCGGCACTTCTGGAACAGCAAACGGCCCATCAACAAGCCGGACGACCTGAAGGGCCTCAAGATGCGTGTGCCGTCGGGCAAGATCTACGTGGACACCGTCAATGCCTTCGGGGGGAGCGCTGTTCCCATGGGCTGGAACGACGTGATCCCAGCGGTGCAGCAGGGTGTCGTGGATGGCGGGGATCTCCCCGTGATCAACTTCTACAACTCTAAAGTCTTCGACGTGGTCAAGAACATGTCTCTGACGGGTCACAACTACGGCCCGTCGATGGTGGTCGTCAACCCCAACGTCTGGAAGAGCCTCACCCCCGACCAGCAGAAGCTGATGACCGACCTTGGGATGGAAGCTCAGAAGAAGGTGCGGGCGGAGACCGAGAGCGTCGATTCTCTGCAAGGAGCGAAGAAGCTGCTCGATCCGACGGGCATGCAGGTCGTAGCCCCGGACCTGGCGCCTTTCCGCAAGATCGCTGAGGAGAAGATCTGGCCGCAGTACAAGCAGGAGTACTCGCAGTTCTGGGACAAGATCGTCGGAACCAAGTAGTCTGGTCTCTGGCCGCTCGCAGTTGAGCGTGGGTGATGGTTGAGCTCCTCTTTGCTCAACCATCACCCGGCCTTGGATTACATTCGTGGAGAAGGAGGTCGCGATGGGTCGCGCCCTTTACGCCGTCAGTCTCATCCCGCGCGTTTTCCTGATCGCCGTCATGGTTATCCTGTTGACGGACATGATGCTGGGTGTCTTCTTTCGATACGTCGTTGGGCAGCCGCTGGCCTGGACAGAGGAGGTGGGAAACCTAGCTCTGGTGTGGCTGACTTTCGTTGGCGGGGCTATTGGCGTCAATCGAGCGGCTCACTTCTCGATTCATCTGCTGGTGGAGCACCTGAGCCCGGCGGGCCAGCGCGCCCTCAATACGCTGGTTGCCGTGGTCATCATGGCGCTCGGGCTGGTTCTTGTGCCCACCAGTTGGCGGCTGATGATAGCCAGCTCTACCTCCCAACTGCCCGGCCTCGGCATTGGCGTGGGTTTCCAGTATGCTTCGGCGTTCGTCGGCGCTCTCCTCTTCGCGCTGTACGCCGGCTGTCTGGCACTGGAAACGGCTCGGGGCACGAGCGGAGTATCGAACGACTGAAAGAGAGTTGATCTGGACTCACAGAGGGGGTGGACATGCTTCTATCATTCGCAGCTCTTGCCTTCATCGTGTTTGTGGTAATGGGCACTCCGATAGTGTTCGCGCTGGGTGCTTCGGGGGCACTAGGCCTGTACTTGGGAGGCTTCGACCTGGGGAAGCTGCCATCCAGCATGATCGCAGGGGCTGACAGCTTCGTCATGCTGGCGATCCCCAGCTTCATCTTCGCCGGCACGCTGATGGAGCGATGCGGCATGTCCTACCAGTTGATAGCACTGGCCAGGTCGCTGGTGGGCTGGATGCGCGGGGGACTCGGAATGACCACTGTGGCTGCTGAGTATCTCTTCTCCGGCATCTCGGGATCGAGCATCGCCGATGTCTCCGCGATCGGGGCAATGCTGACCCCACCCATGCTCAAAGCCGGCTACAAACCGGAGCAGGCGGTGTCCATCGTGGCCGCTGCCACGGGTATGGGGATTCTCGTCCCACCCGCTATCTTCATGATCGTCATCGGGACTATGACCAGCACGTCCATTGTTGGGATCTTCCTGGGAGGATTCATTCCCGCTTTCGCGATGTCGGCCATCATCATGGCAGTCATATATTGGCAGGCAGTCAAGTTCAATTGGCCCACAGACGCGCGTCCGGATCTTCGGGTTTTCCTCCACGCCCTTCGCAACTCTCTGATCCCCATGTTCGTCCCCATCGTCATGCTGGTGGGGTTCCGGTTCGGCATCTTCACGGCTACGGAAGCCGGAGCGATCATCGCCTTCTATTCCCTGGTGGTCGCGCTGTTCGTATACCGCAACGTCGGTATCAAGGAGGTCATCCGGGTTGCGGAAGACAGCGCCATCATGAGCGCGGCAGTCGTGCTGTTGATGGGATCTGCCGGCGTTTACCAGTTTCTCATGGGCATGGCCGGCGTCCCCCAAGCCATCGGCAGTCTGCTGATGCCGTTGCGGGACCAGCCCTGGCTATTCCTGATGGTGGTTGCCCTCATAGTCGCTTTCTTCGGCATGGTGATGGAGGGCCTGCCGGCAGCGGTGATCCTTCTTCCAGTGCTCTTTCCCACGGCCAAGGCCATCGGCATCAATCCGATCCATTTCAACATTGTCATCACCGCCGCAGTGGGTGCGGGGCTGTTCATGCCGCCCATCGGTGTCGGGCTACTGATTGCCTTGCGTTTTGGCAATCTCTCCGTAACGAGGCATATGCCTCACTACTGGCCCTATGCCGCGGCCCTGGCGCTAGGGGTATTGGTGATCATCCTGGTGCCGGAGCTGACTCTCTGGCTACCGCACAGCGCCGGGGTCCGCTAGTCAATCCGCTGGGGGTTTGCACTGTGTCAGGCCCAAGCCCCCGATCGCACCTTTGACCTGCGTATCGAACACTGGAGAGGAAAATGAAGGAGACTGTCGACAGCTTGCTCAAGGGCGCCATCGACATGCATATGCACACGGCGCCGGATGTCTTCGGCCGCAGTGTCACGGATGTCGAGGCGGCAGCTCAAGCAAAGGCCGCGGGAATGTCCGGCATCGTGATCAAGAACCACTTCACCCTCACAGCCGACCGAGCGATGTTTGCATCGAAGGAGGTAGGGCTCCCGGTATACGGCTCCTTGGTCCTCAACCGCTACGTGGGTGGGTTCAATCCGCACGCTGTGGATGCAGCCTTGCGGTTTGGCGCCAAGGAGGTCTGGATGCCGACCCTTACGGGCCGCCACCACCTGAGGCAGAGTGCACACGCAGGCCACGTCGACTCGCGACTCTCGAAGGAAGAGCGAGGCTTGTCGGTTCTGGATGACGGGGGCGAACTGCTTCCTGAGGTCGTGACCATCCTGGAGAAGATAGCCACTGCGAAGGCAATCCTCGGAACCGCCCACCTGAGCCCCGACGAGAGCAGGGTCCTGGTGAGGACCGCGAAAGAGGTAGGCGTCTCGAGCATCCTGGTGACCCACCCAGAAGCCAACTTCGTTGGGATGAGCATCGAGGAGATGAAGGAAATGGTGGGCCTGGGGGCCATGTTGGAGTTCGACTACGCCGCGTTGACCCACGTGATGCCCACACCCAGGACGCCGGCGTCCACGGCCCAAGCCATAAAGGAGATAGGCGCGGACCACTGCATCATGGCGACCGACGGCGGCCAGGACATCAGCCCTCCCCCCGTCGAGATGCTGCGTCGCTTCATCGGAGCGATGCTGGGGCAGGGGATAAGCGAGGCCGAAATCCGGACGATGGTGTACACGAACCCACGGAGGGCGCTGGGTCTGGCCTGACGGCCTCGATTGCGAATGGCCAAGCGGTAAAAGGGCGGCTGACCGGGCTGGACGGGGAGAGCGAGGATTACCTGTGTGCCGAGAGGCACCCTACTACGGCTACGAGGGGGCCATCGATGCCCCTGGCGTCTAGTGACAAACAGCAGCGAGGCATTTACCTCTCGGTAGATGCCTCGCTCTGGGCGATGCGACCCCCTATTGGCGAAGGGGCGCGTCCGTCGCGCGTGGCGGGCGTGGCGCGAATGCCACCTACTTGGCGAACTTGAACTCCGTCGCGCCGCTCTGGAAGGCGTGTCGCACCTGAGTATCGTCGAAGACCGCTACGCCGAAGTAGTAGGACTTGCTCAAGTCCTTGAACTGGACGTCCGTCTTGCTCCCGGTGTCCAGCTTGCGGCTGAACTCAAAGGTCCACTTGCCGTCCTTCCAGGACATGGCGCTGTCGATGTCTCCACGGTCGCCCTGGTAGGGGGCAACCAGGATGCCCGCCACCTTGTCGTTGGCCTTGTACTTGGTGTCATCAAGGCGACCTTCTTGGAGTCCTCGATCCAGTACGGGGGCGCCGGCTTGTTGTCGGGCGCGCCGTAAGCCGGGGTCTTCTTGTCCTGGGATACGTTGTCCTTGTACCCGCCCGCGGTGCTGGCGTCGCTCTTGCGGCCCGCTTCGGGGGCCTTGTCCTTGTCGTACCTGGTGTCATCCAGCCACTGATCGTCCACCTTGCCAACAGAGCCGGTGCGGACGGTCTTCATGTGCCAGATGTCGCCCTTCTCGCCTGGTGTGCTGGTGTACTTGTTTCCGAATGGCTTGCCCTCGCCCAGGTGGCATGCAACCATGCACCCCTGCTGGTTGAAACCCTTGATGGAGTCGTCGATGTTCCAGATCATGGCGAACTTGTCTTCGTAGTTCGCCTTGGCGTCGCCGCTGGTGGTGTCACCGATCTGCTTCCAGGTTCCGTCTGCTTGCTTTTGCCAGGGGAAGCGCTCGAAGCTCTGCGTGGGGTCGGCGTACTGCATCAGGAAGTACGCCCTCTGATCGTCGTAGAGGGTCTTTAGAGACACGTCGGTCGAGCCGTTGTTCAGGTTCAACCCACCCGAAACCCTGATTGTCACTGCCTGGGCTTTCGCCCAGTCGGCGTCGCTCGGGTCGGCATCGATCTTGGGCGCGGCGGACGTCTTGACGGCTGTGAGGGTGCTGACACTGCCGGTGCCGGCTGACGGAGATGCTGCCGTCGAAGCAGCAGGCGCCTTGGTCGGAGCGGCGGTCGCCGCCGGTGCGGCCGTCGCGGGAGCTGCAGCCGCGGTGGGAGCGACCGCCTTCGTCGGGGCCGGTGTGGGAGCCGCCTGAGTGCCCTGGCAGCCGACGATCAGCGCGGATGCCCCCAGCACCAGCGCAATTGTCAGTGAGAAACGGGTTACGCGCCTTCGCAAGGTTTTCCCTCCTCTTGTGTCTTCGTTGAACTGCGACCTGCGGCGGTAGAGGATGCCAAACCCAGGGATGAACCATAATCTGAGATGGGGCGGTTGATACCTCCTTGGGTCGGGATTGAGTACGAGTCAATTGGCCCGGAGTGCAGCCAAACCGGGAAAAAAGGAACGAACCAGGGGATCCACGACGGCTCCGGACGCCGGGAGTTTCGCTCGCCCCCAACTCCGAAGAAGCATACGAGACGTGAGCGCCGCGAGGTATCCGGAAAAGTACCCACTTCCGGGAGGGGAAACTCCCCCATTCCTCTCGGGGAAGCCCCACCACCTCAGAATGGGCTCGAGGGCACGAGCGCGGTGCAGCACGGTGCTGGCGGTCCAGGAAACGCTGGAGGCGACCCTGAGCGCGGGGCGGTTGGTGCTCCATTCCTTACAAGTTAAGGTCTGCACAGAGTTGTCAATAGGCGGGCGGATGAGCAATCCTTATGTATGAGCAAACGCAGACATACCGACTCACACCGTCCGGCCGTGTTGGAGC
>JAJZQR010000273.1 GCA_021806765.1 Chloroflexota bacterium
GTCTAATATCGTCCCGTGTCAATGTGAGGACGGCCACGGTCTTCCCTTCAGCAGTCACGAACTCCACCTCGAAAGTGGAACCATCTGCATACTTGTTGACAACGGTTCCGACATCTCCTAGCTTCATCCCGTGCTCATCGATCTCGTGAGTCAGGACAACTACGTGTAGTTTGCGCATCATGCTATTCTTCCGGCCTCTCCCTACCCGTCGGATACGCGGTCACGAAGCGCGGATGATCCTGACCCGACTCCAAGATCCAGACAGTTCGCACTTCCACCGTTTTGCCAGACGGCGTCTTCAGTAACCCACGGATGACATACTTTGTACCGTGCAGCGACGATACGGTCTGTTCGGTCTCCCCTGACTCGGCCACACTCTTCAGATCCCGCTCCAGCAGCTCGCTGTTCGTCTCGCCGTAGCCGAAACCACGAAAGAATCTAGCTTTGGAGCGTCCCACAGGGTGCGTCTCTGACAGCAAGTAGTCTATCAGCTTCGCTGCAGGAACCTGCGCTCTTTCCCGGTTGGGAAGCCCCGCAGAGCCCATTCCCACTCCTTCGCTCTGTTGCGTCTAGCCCATGTACTCCACGTCAATACCTGCAGTTGTCGCTCGGTTGCCTGACATTAGTATACACGCGTGTTCACCGTCTCCAACCATCCCCACATATGATGCAAGGAGACCCCAACAGACCTCGACGTTAGGCCACGACACCTCGCTATCCGCCGACTTCGGCAGCATTGTACATCGTGGTTACGCAACCGCCAATTGGCAAGCCGAGGGCCGAGGTTACCATGTCTAAGCAACACGAAGATGATGTATATTAGCCGCCAGCAGGATCGGAGCGAAGGACCACGAAGCATCTCTCCAGGCCCTACCTGCGGTTCAGCAGGCTTACCCGGTTCCCCATCACAGTCCGAGGAGCTGTCGAGTGATCATCAAGAACTGGGATCAGTTGACCTCTCACGGCAACCGGCCCGGGCGGGAGATCGCCCTGTCGATCCTCGAAGCGGGCCTTCAGGCGGCAGACCCCTACCAGAACACTCAGAGACTGGTCAGGATAGAGGGCCACTGGCTGCTGGTAGGCGGCCACCCCGAGATGGACGTGTCGGGCTTCGGGGACGAGGTGATCGACCTCCGCCAGGTCCGCCACATCTACGTCATAGGCGCCGGCAAGGCGGTCCAGCGGCAGGCGAAAGCCCTAGAGGACACCCTGGGCGACAGGCTGACCGCCGGCGCCATCACCGCGAAGAAGGGCGAGGGCAGCTACCTGGAGAGGATCCAGGTCACCGAAGGGGCCCATCCGGTCCCCGACGAGGACTCCATCGCGGGCGCCCGCAGGATCGCGGAGATCGCCCGATCGGCCGGCGAGCACGACCTGGTCTTCTCCATATTCTCCGACGGAGCCTCCTCCCTCTTCCCCCTGCCTGCCCCGGGCTACACCCTGGACGACCTGCGCTCCCTCTACAAGCTGGCCATCAAGTGGGGCAATCAGGAAGTGATCGTCCGGGTGAACGTCCACTTCTCCCAGGTCAACGCCGGCAGGATCATGACCCTGATACACCCGGCCCGCAGCGTCAACCTGATCATGTGCACCGTTGGCTACCAGCGGTGGCGCGGGCAGCTGCACACCGGCAGCAGCTTCGTGCCCTCCTGGCCGCCCGGCACCAAGAGCCTGGAGCAGTCGGTGGCCGAACTCCAAATGGAGCCCTGGTGGAACGAGATCCCTCCCAAGATGAAGGCTGCCCTGGAGCGCCGCGACCCATCCTGCCGGATCCCCGACCTGGAGCAGTTCCGGCAGATGAGGCTCAGCTACTGGCAGCCGGTTGACTCTCAGCAAATGCTCCTGGCGGCGAAGGGGAAGGCCGAGGAGTTGGGGGTAAAGGGAGCCATCCTGGGCCTCTGGTCCCTGGCCAACGGCCACGAGGTGGCTCATCTCCTCTCTGGCATGGCCAGGCAGGTGGCCCTTCACGGCACCCCCTTCGAGCCACCGGTGGCTCTCCTCTCCACCGGCGAACTCTCGGTTCCTGTGGGCACGACCACCGGGATTGGGGGCCGCAACCAGGAGTTCGTCCTGGAGACGGCGCAGCGGCTGGGAGCCGTCCCGGGGTGGGCACTGGAGAACGGGCTGGGGGTCGGGAGGGAGATGGTGATCGCCTCGGTGGACTCCGACGGCACCGACGGCCCCGGCACCCAGTTCAACCACGACGCCCCCGAGGGGTTCCGCTGTATGGCCGGCGGGATAGCCGGCGGCGAAACCCTGGATCGGGCCCGGGGGTTGGGGATCGACCTGGCAGTCGAGCTGAGAAATCACAACTCCAGCCTGCCCCTGTGGCGGCTGGAGGACGGGATATACACCGGCAACACGGGAACCTGTGTGGGCGATCTGCGGGTCATCTTGATACCCAAACGCTACGACGGGGAGGACAGATAAGGTGGGCTCTAAGATCCAGAGTGTAACGGCCAGAGAGGAGTTCGCCCTGCGGGGCAACGTCCGGCTCCAGGTCACCGTCACCACCGACGACGGTGCCGCAGGCACATCGACGCCCGAGGTGGGGATCTCCACCGGCAAGTACGAGGCCGAGTTCGTCCTGGACGGCGGCGAGCGCTACGAGGGCATGGGGGTTCTGAAGGCCGCCGAGAACATCAATACGGTGATCGGCCCGGCCCTGGTGGGTATGGACGTCACCCACCAGCGGGAGATCGACGCCCTGATGAGGGAACTGGACGGCACACCCAACAAGGGCCGGCTGGGAGCCAACGCCATCGTGGGGGTCTCCCTGGCGGTGATCAAGGCCGCCGCCAACAGCAGCGGCCTGCCCCTCTACCAGTACATCGGCGGCCCAAACGCCTGCGTCCTGCCGATCCCCATCGTGGGCGGCGGGTCGGCCGGCCGATACCGGGACCCGGGCAAGGACCGCTGGTTCAAGCCCAGCTTCCACTTCGTGGGGTACGGTGCGGGCAGCTACTCGGCGGCCATGTACGACTGCTGGCGGGCCAATCGGGAGTTGAGCCGGCTCGCGGAGGAGAAGTACGGCCACAACGTCCGGCAGTACTCGGGGATCAGCTCGGTCTTCACCAGCGGCTTGAACCTGGCGGGAGTGCTGCGGGACGATCGGGAGTACCTGGACCTGATGGCCGAGGCGATCACCCGGTGCGAACTGGAGGACAGGGTCGGTCTCTACTACGACGCCGCGGCCGGCTGCTACTACGAGCCGGAGATCGACCGCTACGTGGGGCTTTTCTCCGAGGGGGAGAAGACGCGGGACGAGCTGTTGAAGGTGTACCAGGAGCACGTCGCCACCTATCCCCTCCTCTCCATCGAGGACCCATTCCACGAGGAGGACTTCGAGGGCCACGCCCAGGCCACTCGAGAGCTGGGGATCGAGATCGTGGGGGACGACCTGTTCACCACCAACGCCCAGCGGCTGAAGGAGGGGGTCGCCGCCGGGGCTGGCAACTCCATGGTGCTGAAGATCACCCAGGTCGGCACCGTCAGCGAGGCGCTGGAGGCGGCCGAGACGTGCCAGCTGAACGGCTACAACGTCCACCCCTGCGGCAGTCGGGGCGACCTGGACAGCCTCGGGGACTTCGCCGTGGGGCTGAACGCCGGCCAGGTGCGGGGCTGCGACCAGAACCGGATGCTGGCCATCGAGCGGGAATTGGGGACGAATGCCCGCTGGCTCGGCAAGGCATTCTTCAAGGGGAGCAGGAACCGCACCGCGTAGAGGTAGATCCCCTCTCCCCTTGGGAGAGGGTCAGGGTGAGGGCTCCTTGTCTGCCATCGTGAGAGCCCTCACCCGCCCTCGCTTCGCTCGACCGGCCTCTCCCAGAGGGAGAGGCGTTACGGGTCCGCCACACAATTCTGAGATCGCTTCCCGCCGAGGGTGTGCCACCCCCTTCCCCGACCCTTCCCCCATCCGAGGGGGAAGGTAGGCAATCCCCCTGCCCCCCTTTGTGATGGCCGCCACGATCTTTCCCGCCGCCACGGCCTCGCGCACCCTTCCGACTATCTATTCGACCCTGGGAGGCTTACCATAAACCTTCTGTGCAGGAGTGAAGGGAGCTTGGCACGAGCTTCCTCGATCCTTTTCCGATCGACCTCGCCCCGGAGCAATCCCTCCTCTTCCCCAGCCCTGGCTATTACGACCCCCATGGGATCCACTATCATGCTGGAGCCGGAGTAGATGTTGCCAACCTGGTCGGCGGCCAGCAGATAGACGGTGTTTTCGATGGCCCGAGCCCGGACCATCACCTCCCAGTGTGCTTCCTTCAGCAGGCCATGCACCCAGCCTGCGGGCAGGACGATGGCTTCCGCCCCTTCGTCCACCAGTCGCCGGCCCAATTCCGGGAACCTGACATCGTAGCAGGTCATCACCCCGAGCTTGAGACCTCCCAGCTCGAAGGTCAATACAGACCCCGACCCAGGTTGGATTCTGTCGGATTCCCTGTGGCCGAATGCGTCAAACAGGTGGATCTTGCGGTAGTAGCCAAGGAGTGATCCGTCAGGGCCCAGAGCCGCGACGGTATTGTAAACACGGCTGCCCTCACCCGGTTCGAACATGCCGAACACTATGGCGATGCCCGATTCTCGCGCCACGTCTTTCAGTTGCTGCACAAACGGACCGTCAACCGGCTCCGCAACCGGCGACAGCATTTCCCCGGGGTCCCCGAAGTGCACCATGGCGCCCTCCGGAAAGACGATTAGATCGTCTCCCGCTGAGGCTGCCCTCGCGGCCATGCGGCGCATCTTCTCCAGGTTCTCCGCTTTGTTGCGGCTGGTGGTGATCTGGCCAAGGGCGACACGCATTGCATTAACCTCCAGGGAGATCTAGTGGTCAGACAGCGGGGCCAAAGGCCGCTCCGGATGGACAAACAACCAGAGCACGGCTCCACACGCACCCGCCAGAGCCATGATCAGGAGGGCGTTGGTCCAATTGGTGGTTAGCCCAACCAGCAACGCCGTGAAAATGGGGCCGAGCGCACCCGCGAAGTTGCCCCAGAAGTTGGTCCAACCGGCTACAGAACCGGTGAAAGTCGCGCTCAGGTCCTGGGTAGCGGACCAGATGGAAACCTGAGTCAGGCCGATGGCTCCCAGCGAGATCATCAGGAAGACGATGAGGAGGACAGGGTTGGTCGCCCTGGACCCCAGGATCAGGAAGGCCGCGCTGATGATGAACCCCGCCATCGCCAGGGGCACCCTTGCTGCCCACTTCGACTGGGTCCGCCGGTAGATGGAGTCGGCAAGGGCTCCACTAACGAAGACCATCACAAAGAGGGCCACCCAGGGCAGCGAGGAAGCGAAGCCCATGGCGGTCAGGGAGAAGTGCCGGTCCCTGATCAGATATGTTGGCAGCCAGGTCACATAGAAGCTCTGGATCAGGATCAGGAAGAAGTACTGGAGGCCAATTGCCCAGAACTGAGGGCTCCTGATGAACCTCCCCCATGCAGACACCCCCCCTTCCGCCACCATTGGCGACAGCTGTCCGCGATCGATGTACTCGGCTTCGGCCCGGCTCATGTGAGGAGAGTCCCCCGGCCTGTCCCGGAAGAAATGCCACCACAGGGCAGCGGTGAGGAATCCCACGACCCCGTAGATGTAGAAGGCCCACTGCCATCCAAGAGTCTGGACGATGGCTACCGTGAGCGGAGCGCCGATGATGGGACCCAGATACAGTCCGCCCAGCAGGATCGAGTTAGCCTTGGACCGCTCCGCGTCGGGAAACCAGCGCCGGATGGCGTATACCGAACTGGGCCAGTCGGCTGCCTGACCGAGCCCTAGCAGCCCTCTTATGGCGACGAAGGAAGCGACGCTGAAGCCGACGGGCGTGAGCAGCGTGAACACCGACCACCAGCCGTTGGCGAAGGTCAGCAGCTTACGAGCGCCGAACCGCTCCGCTAGCAGGCCGCCAGGAACTTGCAGGAAGCTATAGGTCCAGGCGAAGCTGGTCAAGATCAACGACATCTGGAACAGGGAGAACTGGAACTGACGCTGGATTATCGGAGCAGAGACGACCATATTGGTGCGATCCAGCGACATTACGAAGGTGAGTGGAAACAGGATCAGTGCCATTATGGTCCATCGTATGCCACCCACTCTCGCCTTCGCGCCCACCGGAGCATCAGAACTGTGTACCAACTTCAGGGAATCAGCACTGGGCACTTTTCCCCTGGGATCAGGCTTTGGCAGTGTCGAATCAGCCATTGTGGTCTCCTTCCGAAGAGGAACCGGCCCTGCGGTTCTCGAACAGGGCTCTCGCGCCACTGATAGACGCCAGGGACTCGCCGGCATCGAGCCTGGCCTTGATCCCTGGCTCAGCAGCCTCCTTCTCCACCAGGATCGGCGCGTAACGCGCGGCATCCTGTGGACTGAGGACGGCGACGCCGTTCTCATCTGCGAAGATCAGGTCGCCCGGTCGGACCACCACCCCGCCCACGGTAACGGGGACATTGATGGCCCCTTCCAGGCCGAGGATACGAGTCGTCAGGGCGGAAATCGTGCTGTAGAAGATGGGAAACTTCAGTTCGAGGATCTCTCCTACGTCGGTGATGGCCCCCTGGACAATTGCCCCGGCCACACCCCGCTTAACCGCAGCGTAGGATACCCCGCCACCCCAGCAGGCCCGCGCATCGTCGCCCGATTGATCCACCACCACCACATCGCCCGGCTTCACTACGTCCAAGACGTAGTGGACGGCAGTGGAGTCGAGATGGGGAATGCGCACAGTCACCGCTGGGCCCACGATCTTGACAGGCCGTGCTAGCGTGTACAGTCCGCGCATGAAACCGAAATCGGTCAGGTGCCCTAAGGTCGAGGGACTGGCCTTCTTGATAGCCTCCAGGACCCCCGGATCGGGGTCCTGGGCCCTAGGGTTCACTATGAACATCCCTTCCCCCTTTTCCAGCAAGCAGCCAGCTGGTGGCCCGCCCCACGGTAGTCATCGCCGACTGCATCTCAATAACCAGTGGCGCAAGAGTATCGCCGTCAGACTGCGCCCGTACTTATGGCAGCATTATCTGATCATTAAGTTGGCATTAAAGAAGCCAATTCCCCTTGTCCGTCTGTCGGGCCGGAGCGGTACGGCGCACAGGGAAGGGAGGCTGAAGCGGAGCGGGCTATCGTGGCGAGCTGGTTGGAGTGTGATGGTCAACGGCGCATATCTTGTGTCTGAAA
>JAJZQR010000012.1 GCA_021806765.1 Chloroflexota bacterium
TCACCTGCGCCGTCGTCGGCCTCGATGGCCAGCTGGTCGAGGTCGAGGTCGACATCGCCTCCTACGGCATGCCCTACTTCGGCATGGTTGGCCTACCGGACGCCGCCGTCCAGGAGGCCAAGGAGCGAGTCCGCACCGCCATCAAGAACTCCGGCCTTGTCTTCCCGAACAAGCGTCACCACCTATGTTGCAGCTTGCATTCTGGACGAGAGCGTCATACGCGCTCTGATGGAGGCCTCGGACCTCTTCGAGATCGAGAGATAATCTGGGCGCAGCGATGGAGAGAGAGCACGGCGCCTCGCCGCATGTCGGTCACAGTACTTGCGCGGCGGGAAGTACGTCACAGGCTTGACAGACGGGCGACTGCAGGAGATGCCACTTTCTGGTGCGGTGTCGCCACCTTGCGAGCGGTTCTAAACTCAATGGCGGAGCTGCACATCGGCCCCCGAAGCGGGGCGGCTCACATGTTGCTCCAGTTCTCCCCTTCTCATGATCGCGCTGTGTCCTCCGCAGTGCCGTCAGCGACAACGGACTGGTCTCCCGGCAAGGGAGGCTTCATCTCGAAGATCCACAATGGTAGCGCGTCTCCCCTATAGCCATCCGGGATCATGTTGCCCAGCGCGCCAGGAGCGATAGCCATTCGCAGTTGAGTCATGCCTTGCTCACCTGCCGTCGCTTGACGATGGAAGGACGAGTGCATGCTGCTCATGGACCCAATGACTTCGAACCCTTGTCCGTGATCTCGTGCGGGCCGCACCTGATGGTCGATTGACTGCAGTTGCCCATCGATGATACGTGCCCTCGGTCCTTCGTGCTCCCACTCGCCGTAGAGCATCAGGAACAGGGCGATGCGCCTCTCGACCTCGTCGGTGACCAGCCGATCCGCACAGAGAACGTGGACGTCACCGATCGTGAACTCCACACGGCCATCGACGCCGACCGAACGCGGCTTCGACTCATCCACAACGAGCCGCAGGGTGAGCGGGAACTTGGCCCCGATCCAGCGGTCGCCCAGGATTGCCATCTCGTCGGCCATAAAGGCGTTCCGCATCGAAAGCACGCGGTACCGCCCGAATCCCACAAACGTGGAAGGCGGAACAAGGCTCCCCCTGTTCCATCTCGTCCAGTAGATGGCGAGTCTCAGTTCGCAGTCCATCATGGCTGCGTAGCGCGCGAGCCCATCCAGGTCATGAGCGCGCATCCGAAAGTCCTTGAAGGACCTCATGCCCTGGAAGTGGTTCTTCACCTCGATAAGGTAGCGGGAACCGTCAGGCAAGACGACACTGAAGTCAGGGATGCGCAAATCTTCCTCCCCGCTGTATGCGTTACCCACGTCTTCTTGCTTACAGAAGCGGACACGGCCCAGGCTGACGACCAACCCCTCAAACATCGCCTGTGCTTGTAGGCCATGAAGCAGTGACTCGTGTGCAAGGCTGGCTTTGATGGACTCGCGCACCCGGTCCACAAAGCTCTCGGTAGCTGCGGGGTCCGTCAGCGAAATCCTCTCGTGCAGGCCATAAACCGCGAAGAGCTCGAGCAAGTCAAATCGGAGGGGATCCCTGGGGATCTGCTTCAGACTCATTCCGTGGACCTCCCTGCAAAGCGATTGATGCTCCGGCGGAAACGGATAGTCGGACGCTTCTCCGAACTCTCCATGTCAACCTTGTCGTGTGGCTTCATCCAAGTCCCTGCATAGTATAATGTCCATATCGACATGGAAGTTCTGTAGAGTCCGCTCCGCCGGACGAGGGTTGGGAGATCCCTGGGATATCCTGGCGCCTGTCCTTCTGCCTGCGATAGGGGCACCACATTCCGTGCGTCGTCCGCTCGGGCGGATGGAAGGTGGTCATCCCTAGGTAACGGAGGGAGTGTGCCGTGACCTGCTATTCTGGAGCACGCCGACGCCGGCAAGACCCTAAGACCTACTCTCTGGAAACACTCGAGAGAATGGTCATGGAGGTGGATCGGGAACTGCCCCTCCTACAGGACCACGTAGAGAAGCTGACCACCTACATGTTCAAGCTTGAGCCCCTCGACGCGGAACTGGTCGAGGCGAAGGCGGCTCTCGATGTGTTGCAACGCTCTCAACCCTCTGTCATGTCTTGGCTTCTTCGCAGTGGGGAAGCTCGCGCGTATGACGCCAGGCTGAAGGAATTGCGGCTCAGGATCAGCGGACTGGAGTTCTCTATTCGCTACTGGGCCAACGAGGCCAGCAAGCCATACCCGAAAATGCTCGGCGGATGGACGCCTGAGGGACAACGTTATCTCTATAGGGAGGAGAACTTCTCAGACCGTTACCGGGCAACGACGGCCTCCGATGTGAGGTACGTGTTGCAGGGAGCGACATCCGAGGTGGAGAAGAAGCGGAATTGGCGTGCATACTTGATTGGCCTCATTGAGGAGAAGAGAAGGATTCGCGCAGTCCAGAGCGCCAAGGAGGCCAAGGTAGCAGCCTTCGATGGCAAGCTCCGCGAGCAAGCGTGGCTGATCAAGCAACAACTCGATACGTACCCCAACTGCCCCTACTGCGGCGGCTCCCTGGGCGCCAACCCTCACGCCGACCACATCTATCCCGTGGCCTATGGTGGCCTGTCGACCAAGGAGAACATGGTCATCATCTGCGCGGAGTGCAACAAGAAGAAGGGCGCAATGACCCTGAGGGAGTCCATCGAGACCTACCACCTGGATCGGGCCAGGATCGAGGATACTCTGAAGCGGCTGGGCAAGAAGTTCTAGGAGAGGAAACCCCCAGCCCACCGACGAAAGAGCTGATCGTGATATGATTGGCATGGGACACACATGGTGTAGATTTGGAGCACCGAGGTGAAAGGATCGCACCCGCCCGGAGGATCGACAATGGATGATGATGAGCTCATGGCACGGTACATCGAAACGGACCCAAATTGGCCCAGCCCGGAAACAGCCCGCATTGTGGGGCATGGTGCGCATGTCTGGGCACTCATCGGGTACATGAAGAACGCTGTGGGGGGTGATGCCGACCGCACGGCTGAAGACTACGATCTGCCCCGAGAGGCGATGGATGCTGCTCTGGCTTACTACCGGCGCAACAGGCGTCTGATCGATGCCATCATCGAGTTAAAGACCATCCCCGCGGCGTAGAAGCATGGCAAGGATATGCCTCGACCACGATGTCTCTCGCGACGCGGCAAAGCTCCTTGCCGAGGATGGCCACGAGGCCAGCACTGCTTGGGATGAAGGGCTGGCGCGAGCCACGGATGACGAGCACCTCTTGCTGGCTGCTCGGCACGGCCAGATCTTCGTTACCCACAACCATGGGGACTTCTTCTTGCTCCACGATGCGTGGCGCCGCTGGTCCGCCGCATGGCAGGTCGACGTCAGACATGCTGGCATCCTCGTGATCCCCCAGTGGCCTGCCGGCCGCATTGCTCGGGAGGTGGACGCGTTTCTCCGGCAGGGACTTCCTCTCTCCAACGAGCTGTATCACTGGAAACCCAGCGTGGGCTGGGCTCGCCGCCCCTAGCGACCCTGCCATCTCTTGCTCCTCCACCACCTTCCTGCTACCGTTGCGCTGATCGATGCACAAGGCGGACAGCCGCAACCCAGCACTCAGCACCCCTCGCGGGAGGCTTCCAGGCTCGCCAAGGTCCTCACCGGCGCCGTCGTCGGCCTCGATGGGCAACTCATTGAGTTCGAGGTCGATATCGCCTCTTACGGAATGCCCTGTACATGCCCAACCTGACCATCATCGACTTGCCCGACGCAGCTGTGTAGGAGGCCCGGGAGCGGGTCAGGGCCGCCATGAAGAACTCCGGCCTGACCTCCCTGGACAGGCGTCCGTACCCATGTTGCAGATTCCATCTTGGACGAGGGCGTGATTCGTCTGCTGGCCGAGGCGGTTGGCGATCTCGAGATCAAGGGCCGGGCTGGGGCACGCAATGCAGGGAGAGTGGAAGAAGGGCCCTGGTTCGTACTCCGTCATCGGCCGGACCGCCGCTTTCGGGGCGGCGAATCGGCCAAGTGCCGCTGTAGTGCTACTCTGAGGCTTCAAGTGGTGGTACAGAGCTCGCAAGCTGTTGAAGCACAGTGGGACGGAAAGGCTCGAACCAAGCGGCGAATTCCATGTTGGCCTCACCCAGCATCCGCTGTAGCGCAGGATCGCTCCGCTCCATTCGCTTCTCTATCGAAAACAGCGTTAGGAAATCGGTATCCTCAAAGAGATCGTCAAGGTAGTCTTCCGCGTCGTACTCAATGCCATGGCTCTCGGCGTGTCCTTCTGCGTCGCGCAAGAGTGCGTACAGAGCAAGCTCTTCAGCCGTCGAATCCAGCCGGAAACTCTCGTCCGAGAAGAGCTTGAAGTACACAACAGCCAGTGCTTCCAAGAACTGCTTGGCAAAGACAGTATCATACAGATCCATGAATGGCTCCGGAAGGAAGTAGCTCATGTTCGTCTCGCCGAAATCCATGTCCACATCGTCCAGGAGACGGTGAATGTCATCTGCCCACTCGTCGCTGAGCGTGTCATTGGCATACTGAAGGCACACCAACTGCTCGGGCGTAAAGGTCTCCTCGGTCTGGTTGGTGATCATGGTCACCTCGGTATGCGGTGTCGCAGTGAAGGTGCACGGGGCCCGGCGTCGCCCACCACTCAGCGCAATCGATCCAGGTCCGCGCGGGTCCGGTCTTGGGTGCCCGCGGCCACACGCGTAATCCCGCCGATGAGGTCGAAGTGCTGGTCGGCAGAGATGATGTAGGTGAGGCCGTTGCCCAGCATGACTGCGGCGTGCAGAGCATCGCGTGCCACAACGCCTGATCCCACGTGCTGCTCGAACAACTCGATGGCCCTGCGCACGTCCGCGACCCGAACCGGATGCACCGTCGGTATCAGATCCAGTAAGTTCCTGGCCATCGTGAAACCCATTGCTGGCCGACCAATCGCACCAAACCGATGGAGGATCTCCTGAACGATCTCGGTGTCTATCGCGACCTCCAGGCGGCCGTCGGCCACTTCCCGCATGATCCAAACAGAGGCGGCCTTGAGGGGGTGATCGGTGCCGGCAGCATACATCGGGATGTTGACGTCAAGAAAGCAAACTGGCGGGCTCATGCTTCGATCTGGCCTCGGATGATCTCCTGTTCCATCTCCGGCCAATCACCGACGGGGGCATCAAGGGCAAGAAGACTCTCCAATGCGGCCCCGCGTCGCTCGCGAGCAATCTCCTGGAAATAGACCTCCTCAATGGCCTCCCGAACTAGCACGCTCACGGGTTTCTGCCTCTCTTCAGCCAGCCGAGCTAGGTCGTGGTACTCTTCTTCACTCAGCACAGTCTGCACTCGCTTCACGTACGTACCCATCTCGTAGTACCCCTTCCATACTACCAACAGGATACCACCGACTCCTCATCGAATCAATGGAGAGGCACAAACTAGTCCAGTTTCCTCTTCCTCCACAACCACATTCATGCTATGATGCAGCCGTAGCGCGACCGCGCGAGCCGACAGCACTCAGCACTCAGCACTCAGCACTCAGCACTCAGCACTCAGCACTCAGCACTCAGCACTCAGCACTCAGCACCAAGAGCGTACCACCCAGAACCCAGAACCGCAGGAGGCTTCCATGCTCGCCAAGGCCCTCACCTGCGCCGTCGTCGGCCTCGATGGCCAGCTGGTCGAGGTCGAGGTCGACATCGCCTCCTACGGCATGCCCTACTTCGGCATGGTTGGCCTACCGGACGCCGCCGTCCAGGAGGCCAAGGAGCGGGTGCGCACCGCCATCAAGAACTCCGGCCTCGTCTTCCCCATGCGCCGCATCATCGTCAACCTCGCTCCCGCCGACCTCAAGAAGGAGGGTCCCGCCTACGACCTCCCCATCGCCGTGGGGATCCTGATGGCCTCGGGCCAGATCCAGCCCCAGGAGGGCAGCGCCCTCTTCCTGGGCGAACTCTCCCTGGACGGCGGTCTCCGCCATGCCAACGGGATCCTCCCCATGGTCTCCCTGGCCAGGGAGCGTCAGATCGAGACCGTCTACGTGCCGGCCGAGGACGGCCAGGAGGCGGCGCTGGTGGATGGGGTGAAGGTGATCCCGGTGGAGAGCCTCGCTGCCCTGGTCTCCCACCTGCGGGACGAGGTCCCCATCGAGCCCGCAGTCCATCGAGACGGATGGGAGGCTCTGGTGCCCGGCGACCTCTCCCGAGACATGCTCCACGTCCGGGGCCAGGACCATGCCAAGCGGGCCCTGGAGGTGGCGGCCGCCGGCGGGCACAACCTGCTGATGATGGGTCCCCCGGGCTCGGGCAAGACCCTCCTCGCCCGAACCCTGCCGACCATCCTGCCGGCCATGGCCGTCGACGAGATGCTGGAGGTCACGAAGATCTACAGCGTCACGGGGCGTCTGCCCCGGGAGGTGCCGCTGGTGCGGGAGAGGCCCTTCAGGGCGCCCCACCACACCATCTCCTACGCGGGACTGATCGGCGGCGGCAAGTGGCCCCACCCCGGGGAGATCTCCATGGCCCACCGCGGGGTACTGTTCCTGGACGAGTTCCCGGAGTTCGGGCAGGCCACCCTGGAACTGCTGCGGCAGCCGTTGGAGGATGGGAGCGTCACCATCTCCCGGGCCCAGGGCAGCGTCACCTTCCCCGCCCAGTTCATGCTGGTGGCGGCGATGAATCCCTGTCCGTGCGGCTTCTACGGCGACCCCACGAAGGAGTGCTCCTGCTCCTCTACCCTGGTCAGCAAGTACCAGAAGCGGATCTCGGGCCCCATGCTGGATCGGATCGACATCCACGTGGACGTGCCGCGCGTTGCCTACGAGAAGCTATCGGGCGACGGCCAGGGGGAAAGCTCGGAGCAGATCCGAGCCCGAGTGGAGGCCGCCAGGGAGCGGCAGAGGGAGCGCTTCAGGGGGACGAAGCTCACCTGCAATGCCGACATGGGGCCGGCCGAGGTCCGGAACCATTGCCGGGTGGAGGGCGCCGCCCAGAGCATCCTCAAGGCCGCCGTCTCCCAGATGCACCTCTCCGCCCGGGCCTACCACCGGATCCTGAAGGTGGCCCGCACCGTCGCCGACCTGGAGGACGCCTCCCAGATCGCCGCCGCCCACGTCGCCGAGGCCGTCCAGTACAGGCCGAGGAGCGGGAGCTAGCCACGGGATCGAGTTCGCTGCTTGAGAAATCAGCTGATGGAACCGATAATTGAAGCAGCAGCATAAGGAAGAACGTTGGGTTGCTATCGTGGGGGATCTGTTGATGCAACGCGACGAGGTATTGCGCCTCCTGGCCGAACGCCACGACGAGATTGCTGCGTTCGGGGTAAAGTCACTCGCCATCTTTGGGTCCGTGGCACGCGGCGAAGCTGGTCCGCTGAGCGACGTCGATCTCCTGGTGGAGTTCGCCGTGCCGGTGGGCCTGTTCGAGTTTGTGCGGTTCAAGGACTACCTCGAGAGGCTGCTGGGCCGGCGGGTGGATCTGGTGACCCCCGACGCACTGAGGGAAACGATGCGAGAACAGATCATGAGGGAGGCGGTTCGTGCCGCCTAGAAGCTGGAAGTTGCGCATCGAGGATATCCTGCAAGCCACAGCCAGGATTCAGCGTTACACCGACGGGATGTCCTTCGAAACCTTTGGAGTGGACGAGAAGACAGTGGACGCCGTGGTTCGCAACCTGACCGTGATCGGGGAGGCGGCCAACCACATCCCGTCTGAAGTGCAAGAGCATCACCCCGAGGTACCCTGGGCTCAAATGCGCGGCATCCGTAACGTCCTCATGCACGAGTACTTTGGGGTCAGCCTCCCCATCATTTGGAAGACCATCCGGCAAGACCTGCCGGCGCTCGTTCCCACGCTGGAGGCGATCCTGCAGGAATAGCGCATGGCGTCCATTATTGTCCGAAGTGCAAGTCCGCCCGCTAACGCACGCACCCACGGCAGCGTCACCTTCCCCGCCCAGTTCATGCTGGTGGCGGCGATGAATCCCTGTCCGTGCGGCTTCTACGGCGACCCCACGAAGGAGTGCTCTTGCTCCTCCACCCTAGTCAGCAAGCAGCAGAAGGGGTGGCCCGCATCATCGCCGGCCTGGAGGGCGACTCTCGGATCAATCCCTCTCGAGCCGGCAAGGCGGTGTGCTGGTCACCAGGGCAAACCCTGCTCAGGCGACAGCCAGCTTCATGTCCAACCTGGCGGCAGGCGGTGCCAGCTTCAACGATCTCAGTTGGGCTGGGGCTCGAAGTCCACCACCCTGGTCCGCTTGCGGTCGCGGCACTCCTCCACGGCTTTGCGAGTCTGGTCCCACAGTTCCCTGGCGTGGGACACTGCTTCGATCACGAGAGTGGGACTGGTGCGGTCAGACGACACCAGATGGATGTTGCCCTTGCCCACCAACCGCAGCAGAAGTGGCTCAAACAACAGGGCGTCGTCAACTCTGTACAGTTCGAGGCCGTCGGTGCGTTTGGACAGGATCCCTCTGGTCGAACGAACTCTCTGGTCCGAGATGGAGTAGGTGCGACTCCGCACACCAAGATACCTCCAACCCGCAAAGAGTATCACCAGCAACAAGAGGACCGACAGCAGGATGAGGGCCTGGGGCTGGAAACCCGATAGACTGCCGGCCCCTGCCGCCGAAACGGCAGCCATTGCGGCGACCAGCACTATGGCTCCAATGCCGCTGAAGAGAAAGACCCCGAAGTTAATCCACTGAGAGGGAGAGCCTGCCCAGATAACCCGCTCTTCCGCCGGATGGGGCACGTCCACGCCAGTTACCTCCTTCGATGTTGTCCCGAGGGCAATCGGCCAGCCAGGGCATCATCATTGTACTATCCGGACGGCTCGTTGGGCCATTCCTCTTGGGCTAAAGTCTCTCGGACAACTGCCGATTAACATCTTGTGACCTTGACATTCCCGTCTGCCGATTGTCCTCTGACAGTCTGGGCTCGACCCGGGATAGTCCTTATCAACATGACCTGGAGACGGCGATGCAGAAGGTGCTGGTCGAGCGGCTCCAACCTGGCATGATCCTGGGGCGAGAGGTCCACAACGAACGGGGTGACACCCTCCTCGTTCGGGGCGTGGCGCTCACTTCCCAGTACATCGAGAGAATGCGCCAGTACGGCTATTACGCCGTCTTCGTCCGGGATGGCATCGCCGACGACGTGGAGCCACCGGATATCCTCTCCCAGAAGGTGCGCAGTCTCACCTTCAGACATCTTCAAGACGTGTTTGCCATAGCCGAAAGCGCCGCAGCGATCCAGGATGAGAACGATCGGAAAGAGGCGCTAGCCAGCCTCCCCACAGCATCCCAGCCCCTGTTTGCATCGTTGTACCGGGACGTGGAGAAGATCGTGGACGAGGTCACCAAGGCCAAGACCGTCTCCGGTCTCGTCTCGCTGAAGACCCACGACAACTACACTTTCGAACACTCGCTGGATGTCGCCGTCGTGGGAGTCATGCTGGGTCAACGCCTGTCCCTATCCTCCCGAGATCTGCACCAGCTGGCCCTGGGCTGCCTATGCCACGATATCGGCAAGCTGGTGGTCCCTGAGTCCATTCTCAACAAACCGGCCAGACTCTCGGCCGATGAATTCGCGGTCGTCCAGCGGCATCCGCAGGCCGGGTATGAGATAGTACAGAGCTTGATGGACTCTTCCGACATCATTGCCCGCCACGTGGTGCGGCAACACCACGAGCGACAGGATGGCAAGGGCTATCACCTGGGCATGAAAGGGAACAACCGACTCAACATTCGCAAGCAGTCGTACGGGCGTGGTTTCATCCTGCCTGCCGCCGAGATCGCCGCCGTGGCCGACGTCTACTCGGCCCTCGCCTCCGACCGCCCCTATCGCCAGGCCATGACCTCGGAAGAGGTCGCCGCTATCTTGCAGGGAATGGCTGGTGCTCACCTGAACCGGGAGATCGTCACTCGCTTTCTCTCCATTCTCCCCGCCTATCCGGTCGGCACGGAGGTTGTGGTGATCTCGTCCAAACTGCAGGGTTACCGCGGCATCGTCACCAACGTCGATCCCGGCGATCCTCACCGTCCGGCCGTGCTAATCCTGTTTAGTCCACAGGGGCGGACGGTGGCACCCTTCGAGGTGGATACCCGGAAGGACAGGGATATCGAGATCGCTGCCTCCTCCTACGCCCACCTGGTGGACCTCGAGCTATCGACCGCCGGGATGACCGCCGGCGCCAGATAGGGCCGCGCACACTCTGAGAGGCAGTTCAGGCGATAGGCAGGGTGAAGTTGAAGGTACTTCCCTTGCCCGGCTGGCTCTCTACCCAGATGCGGCCACCCATCGCCTCCACCAGCATTCGGCTGATGTAGAGGCCGAGTCCCAGCCCCTCGGCCTTGCGGGTCCCTTTCACCCGGTAGAAGCGATCGAAGAGGTGAGGGATGTCTCCGGCAGGGATCCCTGCCCCACGATCGCTCACGGAGATCTGTAACTCCGGGTCCAGCTTCCTGGCCATCACCCGCACCTCGGTATCGGGTCGCGAGTACTTGAGGGCGTTGGACAGGAGGTTCGTCAAAACCCTCTCCAGCCGGTCAGGGTCGGCCCATACGGGTGGAAGACCCTCCGGTATCTCCACCTGAATGCGGTCGGTGTCCAGCACCCCCACCATCCGCTGCTTCAGGTCCAGCACGAAGGATCGCACGTCCACACGGGTGCGCTTCAGTACCAGCTGCCTCGACTCCACCCTCGCCACGTCCACCAGGTCCTGGATCATGGCATTCATCCGCCGGGTCCCGACGGCGATGGCCTCGGCGCTCCGCCGCAACTGCCCGTCCTGGCCGCTTCTCTCCAGCAGCCGCGCCAGCAGTTGGGCCTGGCCCTGCACGCTCGTCAGGGGGATCCTCAGGTCGTGGGAGACCATCCGCACCAGATCCTCCCGCTGCTCCTGGAGTTCGTGCAGCTCGGTGATGTCCGTGAGGGTGACCACCGAGCCCAGAATGCCACCGTCGGGGGCACGGATCGGCGCGGCACTGGCGGCAACCCAGAGGGTTCTGCCGTCGAGGGAATGGATGATCATTACGTAGCCACGCACCGTCTCTCCTCGCGCCGCCCGCACGGCCGGAGCCTCCTCCAGTGGAAGCGGTGCGCCATCAGGGGTTTCCATACGCAGCAGCCTAATCCGCTCCTCTTGCGGGAGTCTGAGCTGTTCCAGGCGGAGGCCGAGCATCCTTTCGGCAGTGCCATTCATCCGGACGGCCTCCCCCGCGGGGCCGAAAATGATCACCCCGTCGGCAATCGAGTCGATGGTAGCATCCAACTCCGCTGCCCGACGCTGCGACTCCGTGTTGGCGGCAACCAGCCGTCCGTTGGTCTCCCTCAGCTGCTCCAGCAGCCGCTCCCGCTCCTTCTCGGCTTGCTTCCGCTCGCTGATGTCCTCCTTCACCTCCAGGAAATGGGTGATAGTGCCTTCCTCGTCGGTAATTGGTGAGATGGAGGCGGCCTCCCAGATGAATTCCCCGTTCTTCTTCTTGTTCAGAAACTCCCCACGCCATTCCCTGCCGGAGGTGATGGTGGTCCACAACCTCCTGTACTCCTCCGGCGGGGTGTGACCAGATTTCAGGATCCTCGAGTTCTTCCCCAGAACCTCCTCGACGGTGTATCCCGTCACCTGGGTGAACTTGGGGTTCACGTACTCGATGTTGCCTCTCAGGTCGGTGATCACCACCGAGACAGGGCTCTGCTCGACGGCCCGCGACAGCTTGCGCACCGCCTCTTCCGCCCGCTTGCGCTCGATGGCCGATGCCGCCCGATCCGCCACCAGCTGCAGCAGCCGCACGTCGTCACCGCTGAACTGCCGCTTCTTCACCGTTCCAACGTGGAGGACCCCGGTCACCCGATCCTCCACCATGAGCGGAGCGCCTATCAGCGAGCGGACCTTCTCGCGCAGGAAGGGGCTTTCAATCTCCGCCTGGGACACGTCTTCGACTATCGTCGGTTTCCGGCTGGCTGCGATGCGTCCGGCGAAGCCCTTCCCCACTGGAACCGTGACGTGCTCCTTCACCTCCTCTTCCAGCCCGCTGGACGCCCGCACGGCCAGATTCTCCCCGTCCTCCGCGAGCAGAAGGATGGTGGCGGTATCGCCGTCCAGGACCTTGCGGATGCGGTTCAGCAACTCCCGGATCAGACCATCCAGGGAGAGCGACGAGATGGCTACCTCCGTCACCTCCTGGAGAGCCCCGATCCTGCGTGCAGCCAACTCGGCCTCCTCGGCTCGTTGGCCCAGCTCCGTGTGCAGGCGGGCAAGATCGATGGCCGCGGCTGCCGAGGTCAGCATCTCGCCCAGGATGTCGGCGTGTTGCTCGATCTCCTCCGGATGTACGAAGTTTGCCGCCTCGAAGATCCCTACCTGACGGCGTGGAGCCGTCACCGGCAGTGCCACGTAGGACTGCAGCTTCAGGCGGGTCGACAACTCCACCCGACGATCGCGGCCTTCGGTCCAGGGTGAGCGAATCGTTGGACCCCCGCCGTTGGCCCCCTCCTCCGGAAACCCCGCCTTCGGACCAAGGCGGTAGTGCTGCACCGTGCCGCCCAGCGACCTATCCCAGCACTCCCAGCCATCCTCCGCGCGAACCGACAGCCGGCAGCGCTCGCAGGCCGTCAGCTCCGGCGCCATGTCCAGCAACGTCGTCGCCACCTGCTCCACGTCAGCGGAAGACAGCAGCCGCTGCTGGACGTCGGAAAGGGAAACCTCCTCGGCCAGCCGGCGCTCCAGGCTCCTCACGCGCTCCTTCAATGCCTGCGCAGGGAGTCTTCCTTTCTCGCGCTTTCCCCTGTCTGTCGCGCCGCTATCCGGCACGGCTGCCCTCCCGGTCGCCGTAGCGTCCCCACCTCCGAGCAGCCTCCACCACGGGAATCAGCAGTTCGTGGCCAACCGGTGTGGGGATCTCGTTCTGATGGCTCAGGATGAAGCCTCCGCCGGGCGCTGCCACCTCCAGGGCACTGCGAGCTGCACCTTCCGCCTGAGCGGGAGACCAGGTGAGCATGGCAAGATCGTTCAGCCCGCCCAGCACCGCGATCCGGCTCGCGACGGCCTGCTTCACCCGCTGCAGGTCATCGCCGGGGTCTGTGGAGACCGCCCGCACTCCGAGATCCGGAACCAGGTCCGCCACAGCCTGGATCGCGCCGATGGTCCAGAGGATCACCGGCCCCCGGATGGCCCTCACCACCCGTCGCACCGTCGGGAGTACCAGCCTGGCCGACTGTTCCCGCGTGAGCATGGTGGGAGATGCCATCGGCTCCGCGAGGGCGATGGCATCGCAGCCTGCCGCCAGGAGCGCGTTCGCCCACGCCGTACAGAACTGGCTGGTGACCCGCAAGAGACGCCTCCGGCGAGCAGCGTCGCCGAAGAGAAGCAACTCCAGCCAGGCTCCCTCCCCCATCAGCAGGATAGGCAGCGAGCAGGGCCCCACCGCATGTCCGAGCACGAGCCATCGCCCTCGGGCTCTCTCCGCCAGCAACTCGGTGCTCTTGAGCATGGCCTGCAAGGCGGGAGACTGAAGGGGATCGGGGCACTCCAGGGCATCGACCGCCGAGGGGCTGCGCAGGATGGGAGCGCCCATGTTCGGCGGCCCTCCCTCGCGGAGGATCACCTCCCCACCGAAGGCCTCAGCCTCTCTGGCCGCGTAGTAGTAGGCATCCACGTTGTCGTGACCGACCCTCCGCGTGAACCGAAGCTGGCCCTCGGCCACGTTCTCGGGACGGCTGAAGTACTCTGGCAGCGACAGCCCTAGCTCCCTGGCCCCGTGGGTGGATGAGACCAGCACCACCGGCACCCGATCCGGAACCCCCAACCGCAGGACTGTGGAGAGCCGTTCGAAGGAGGTCATCTCCTCGAGCTTCGCCATCACCCACCTCCATCCAGGAGGCTCTCTGCCACCTGAATGGCCCGGAAAGCATCGGGCGCCGTTGCATCAGCACCCACCAGCCTGCAGAGATCGCTGTTGAATCGGAAGGGCGCTCCGCCCACCAGCAGCTTGACCCCACGGACCTCTCGCCTCACCATCTCCTCCCGCACCTCGCGGATGCCCAGGGCCGCATCAACCATAAGGGCAGACACCGCGATGATGCGGGCACCCTCCTCCAGCGTCGCATCCACGAAGGTTCCGGGCGACACATTCAGCCCCAGATCGACCACCACGAATCCCGCGGCCCTTAGAAATGCCGTTACGAGCCGTCTGCCCAGCCCGTGATAGTCGCCCCTGGCCGTTCCGATCACGACCCTCCTCGGAGGCCCTTCGGCGGGTCCGGTGGGGATAGACAGGATCTCCACGCCGTCCTCTACTATCAGTCCGGCCGCGTACACCTGAGAGAGGCTGACCTCGTGCTCCGACCAGGCCCCGCCCACCTCTTCGACGGCCGGGCTCACCACCTCTCGCATGAGCAGTTGGCGATCGACCCCAGCAGCCACTGCACGGCGCAACATGCGCCGTGCGCCGCGGCGATCCGAGCCTCGGAGCAACTCCGCGAATTGCCCGCGCAACTCGGCTAACGCCTCCCCAGACTCCCCCATAGTGGATCGGTCGCCACCCTCCACGACTCGCGCCTCCGTCCTACTGCCATTCCTGTGACATACAGCCGCCCCACCGGGGAGCAACGGGTATAGCAGCAAAGACCGGTCCAATCACCCCCTCTCCCTGGCCGTCGCCACCAACTCCTCCTGGATCACCCCCTCCCGGGCCTGGTCTTCTCGATATGCCGACCGAAGGCTGATGAGGGCGCCTCCCAGATCGGCTCGCCGCGCGGCTGGCTGTGTGCAGTACGGGCAGAGGGGGGGAGGAGAAGGGTGACTGAGACCTGCAGCATTGCGCGGCATCGTACTCGACGTGCCGCGCAATGCCTCTGGAAAGGGGTCTGATCGCTAACAGCCCGGTGGGAGACCGGCCCAGACGGTTCCCATCCCTTCTATCTTGCCTTCAGTCGGATCAGTTCCCAACCGCCTTCGGGCTTCTTGTCCTCCAGATTCGTCATCAGGTTCATGGGATTCGACATGCCCAGGTAGAGGGCATCATTGGTGGACACCATGTTGCGGATGCCGTAGTTCAAGTAGTTGCCCACTCCGTCCTTGCTCACTGTAGTTGCCGAGTTCCTCGCCGAAGAGAAGGCGAACAGATCGGCACCGTAGGAGGTAGTGGCCGACAGGATTATCCCACCCAGCGAAAGACCGGTCTTGTCATTGGAGAACCAGTTCATCAGGTCGCTGGACAGGTAGCTCCAGTCCATGGTCCCAACGTACAGCTTGCCGTCGTACACCGCCATGGCCCAGGTATAGTTGTTGAAGAAGTTGCCCAGGCCGGAGGAGCCAAACCTCGGTCTTCCCATCCCCGTCTTCTTCATCGTCCACGCGCCGTTCGCGTAGGTTGGCAATGTGGACTCACCGTAGAGGACTTCCATCTGTGGCTTGGAAGAGGCGAAGTTCTTGCCCCTGAAGATGCTGATGGCCCGGTAGGTGCCCAGGATCGCGGCCGTGACCTCGTTCTGATCCTTGGGAGCGCCGTACACCTCGAAGTGAGCCAGGGCCGACAGCATGGGGACGTGCATGGTGCCCCAGTAGAGGTAGCCACCGAAGGAGGCCAGAGCGCCGCCCCCGTATGTGGCCGCGGTGACCGGGTCGGTCTCGTACTGGGTTACGTCCCACACCTTGGTCCACTTCGGGACAGGGTCACTGCCCGTGGGACCGGTGAAGCCTCCCGAGAGGACCGGCGGGCTCATCCACAGCCCGGCCGTCGACATGCCGCCGGCGATCTCGCCGCCCGGCCAGGTCGATACGAAGATGCGGCCCTCGTGCAGCGCCAGTTCGGCAGCATCGCCGTCCACCTGTCCGACTTTCTCGAAGGCGAACAGGGTGCCGCTGTTGCTGGAGCCATTTCCTTTCCATCGCAGGACGTAGCCCTTACCACCGCTGGCCGCCACACCGGCGTAGAGTACCCCGTCCACCACCAGCCACTTCCTGATGTTGGTATACGGGAGATTCGCCGAGCCCAGGAAGTTTCCGTTCGTGTCGAAGGCAAAGAGGTTGACACCACCCCGCATCCCTGGCCCGCCCAGGAAGACCACCTCTCCGAGCGCCCCGGCCGACCGCAGCCCGATCGTGGAATTGAGTCTACCAGCCGACGGAGGGTCGGCCAGAATCAGGGGCGTCTTCTCCGTGAGCGTCTTCGTCGAGACGTCATACGTGAAGACCCGAGGGGCTCTCCAGTCACCGATTGGGGCCGCCTGCGACTGGACCGGGGGTGGCAAGGCCTTCACCCACTTGCTCTGTCCGAACTCGCAGACGTAGGAGTCTGCCACCAAGGGGTCCGTCATGCCGAGATATCCACCGATCACGAGGCAGTGCACGTTGGGCGCCGTGCCAAACCAGACGTTGTTCCCCGACTTGGCGAGGCCCCAGACGTAGGCCTGGTTCACTTTGAGTTGGCCACCAGACTCGCAGCCCGTTGAAGGGATGGGGCCGTTTCTTGGGTCGCCCACTCCATAGAAGCACTCGTCGGGCTGGGCTTTGGCCAGCAGTTCTCTGGTCAGTCCCCCTGGAAGTCTGGCGGATGTAGCCGTCTTGGGCACGAGCGCATCGGCGACGATGCTCCCCACCTTGACCTTCCAGAAGTCCTGCAGCTTGGCCAGGTCGGCCTTGGGGTCGGTCTGGCCTGCCGGTTGGGCGTAAGCCGTAAGCGAGCCGGTAGCCAGCAGGAGAGCCAACAGCAGTGGAACCAGGAGGAGAAGACGTCTCTTAGCCATTCTTGTGCTCCTTTCGTCGTGACTAGGTGACACCCGAGTCGCAAGAACCGCCGTCCCGTCGGCGATCCTGAAGGGCCGTCTGGTACCGTGAAGAATCGCCAAGTTTGCTGGACGCGATAACCGACCGCACCGGCTGCTCGACCCATCACCTCCTGCTCCAAGAACGCCGGAAGTCCCAGCAGTCGCACCGCTCGACACAACAGTGGAATTTGCGCAATAGCTGCATATAATGGCATAGTCTGATGTACATTGTTTGCTCCCAATTATAACCATGATGTTGTACGAAGCACCGTTAGAGTTTGGTTCGAGGTTTCGTGATCGCGGCTCGTGACATACAGATCGACAAGCTGGTACACTGAGGGCATCCGCGGGGGCACGAGCCGGCTTCTTCCCCATGGATGCCCTCTCTTCCGCAAGAGTTGCCACTCGCCTCGTACCTGCAGGGGATCATCGACTAATCTGGAAGTGAGATGCCATGTCTAACTGGGTAATTACGGGCCGAGCGGGTTGCCAGGTAGCCAGATACGTAACCTACGTGGTTTCCGAAGAGGAGACAGACGATCCATCGGACGGGGATCAGCCCCTGCATCGCTGGGTAGTCGAGGCTTGCGAGGGCCAGATTCAGCAGTTGATCAACGACCCCGATGTGGTCCGGATAATCTGGGAGCGAAGGTAGCGGCCGGCCGGCCGTGAACCCTCCTCTGCTGGTGCAGAAGGCACAGTCCTTGCGCCGCCCTGGGTGATCGTTCTCTCCAAAGGGCAGGATACCCCGTGGGCGACGCGGTAGAAGGGCAGTGGCACCAACTCGATACCGGCCGGGTTCTGTCAGAGCTACAGACGGGGTGGGAAGGCCTCCCCGAAGACGAAGCAGCACGCCGGCTCTCCAGGTATGGGCCCAACGAAGTGGCGGCGGAGGAGAGGGCCCGGCCCATCGCCATTCTCCTCCGCCAGGTGAAGAGTCCCCTCATCTACATCCTCCTCGCCGCAGCCACAGCCGCCCTGGCCCTGGGCAAGTACGTCGACGCCGGCGTAATCCTGGTGGTTGTCGTCCTCAACTCCGTGGTAGGCTTCGTCCAAGAGTACAAGGCCGAGCAGGCCCTGCGAGCCCTGGCAGAGACCCTGGCACTCAAGGCCAGGGTGCTCCGCGCCGGCGAGGAGAGGGAGATCGATGCCCGCATGGTGGTGCCCGGCGACGTGGTTCTCCTCGAATCGGGAGTCAAGGTGCCCGCGGACCTGCGCCTCCTCCGAGCTTTTGACCTCCAGGCCGACGAGTCGATACTCACGGGCGAGTCCGTTCCCGTGGCGAAGCGACTCGAAACCATCCAGGACCCTGATGCCCCCCTGGGGGATCGGGTCAACATGGCCTTCACGGGGACAGGCATCGCGCGAGGGAGAGGCGCCGGCGTGGCGGTGGCCACGGGAATGCAGACCGTCTTCGGGCAGATCTCGACTCAGGTGCGCGGGGTGGGAGAGGTCAAGTCACCCCTGCAGGTACGTCTGGATCGTTTTGCCCAACTGATTGCGCTGCTGGTGCTCGCGGTTACGGTCGTGGTCTTCGGCCTCGGGCTCGGCCTGGGCGAGAACCTGTCGGACATCCTCCTCACCGCGGTGGCCACCGCGGTGGCTACCGTCCCCGAGGGCCTGCCAGTCACCATAACCGTCGCCCTCGCGGTGGGTGTCTGGCGTATGGCCCAGCGGAACGCTATCGTGCGCAAACTGCCCGCCGTGGAGACCCTCGGCAGCTGCACCGTCATCTGTTCGGACAAGACCGGCACCCTCACCAAGAATGAAATGACGGTGACCGGCATCTACACCGGCGGACGGATCTACACAGTGACCGGCTCCGGCTACGCCCCGACGGGCGATATCCTATTGGATGGGCGGAGGGTTGAACTGGCAGAGCATCCCGAACTGGAGCTTACGCTGCGCATAGGCCTGCTGGCCAACGAATCCTCGGTCTACCAGGAGGACGGCCGGTATCGCCCCGACGGGGATCCGACGGAGGTAGCGCTGGTAGTGGCCGCCATGAAGGGAGGCCTTCACGACGAACTGGAAAGGGATGCCTACCCGCTGCTGGATGAGATCCCCTTCGAGTCCGACCGGCAATACATGGCCACGCTTCACGACCACCGGGGCCGCCGGCTGATCTTCGTCAAAGGTGCTCCCGAGCGAGTTCTGGAGATGTGCGATGCCATGCTCGCGGGGGAGACGATGGTCACGGTGGCCCTGGATCGAGCCCCGGTGTTACAGGAGAGTCACCGACTGGCCTCCCAGGGGTTGCGGGTACTGGCCATGGCCTGCAAGACCGCCGCTCCCGGCGCCGAGGAGGTGGACCACCGGGACGTGGAAAGCGGGCTGACCTTCGCGGGTCTTCAGGGGATGATCGATCCTCCCCGATCGGAGGCCATCGACGCCGTGGCCCGCTGCAAGGATGCCGGCATCCGGGTGGTTATGATCACCGGCGACCACAAGGTGACGGCGGAAGCCGTCGCCCGCCGGATGGGCATCGTCAGGGACCGGGCTGCCCGGGCCATCGATGGCCGAGACTTGGAGGCCATGGACGACGACCAACTGCTCGCTAGAGTGGAGGAGATCTCCGTATACGCGCGGGCAGCTCCGTATCACAAGCTGCGGATCGTCCGGCAGCTTCGTGAACGCGGAGAGGTGGTGGCAGTCACCGGGGACGGCGTAAACGACGCCCCCGCGCTGAAGCAGGCGGACATCGGCGTCGCTATGGGGATAACCGGCACCGACGTGGCCAAGGAGGCGTCGGACATGGTGCTGGTCGACGACAATTTCTCCACCATCTATGCGGCCGTGGAGGAGGGGCGGGTCGTCTTCGAAAATATCCAGAAGGTGATCATGTTCCTGATCCCTACGGGGTTGGGCCTGGTGCTAACCGTTATCGCGAGTATCGCCCTCCGGCTGCCCCTGCCCTTTCTTCCTGCTCAGGCAATCTGGATCAACCTGGTAACCAACGGGCTGCAGGATGTGGCCATGGCCTTCGAGCCGGCCGAGGAGGATGTCGGACGGCGGCCTCCGCGGAACCCGAGGGAAGGCGTGCTGACCCGGCCAATGATCGAGCGCACGGTCCTCGTTGGCCTCGTCCTGCTGGCGGGCACCCTGGGGGCCTTCATCTGGCAGATCAGCTCCGGCGCTGCCATCGAGTATGCCCGCACGGTGGCCGTGACCACCATGGTTCTCTTCCAGAACTTCCACATCTTCAACAGCCGCTCTTTTACCCGGTCGGCCTTTCGGATGAACCCGCTGTCCAACCGGTTTCTGTTCGCGTCGATCGTGGCGGCTCTGGGGCTGCAAGTCCTCGCCCTGTACTGGGCCCCACTGGAGTTCATCCTGGGGCTAGAGCCTTTGGCCGCGCAGAGCTGGCTGGTGATCGTAGGCATCGCGTTCTCGGTCATAGTGGTAGTTGAGGTGGATAAGGCGGTCAGAAGGCTGATGATCCGATGATCTGGACAGTTTCGTCTTGGACTCCAGAGTAGTACAATAATGAGAGCTTGTGCCCCTGTCCTCGACTGATTGCCCCGCTCGATGATTGGCATTGCGGGGGGGCCGACGTTCCAAAGGTTGACGGGCACCCCGGCAAACTTCTCAATCGCTGCATTTCTTTCGCTGTTTGGGATAGATGGATTGTGCCCTACAGGTGCGACCGGTCGGACGGCCGCGAGGCGAGGCATGGCCATTACGAGACTGCATGAGCGCCAGGCTTAAGGAGGTAGCCGACAAGGATGACGGCAGATAGTAACGTCCACGTATATGGCGGGCACGCGCTGCTAGGGCACAAGCTGGCCCTGCTCCGCGACCGCCGCACGCCCCCTGCCCGTTTCAGCCAGCTGCTCAAAGAGGTCTCCCTGATGCTCCTTTCCCACGCCACGGCCGATCTGCCGACGCGTGAAGTGCCGGTGATTACCCCGGTCGGTCTAACCACCCAGCGGGTGCTGGCGCAGCGGGTGGGCTTTGCCCCCATCCTGCGGGCAGGCGCTGGGATGATACCGGCAGCGCAAGAACTGCTACCGGGGGCGCCGATCTGGTACCTCGGCCTCTACCGAGACGAGGAGACGCTGCGACCCGTCCGCTACTACGACAAGCTGCAGGGCTACCCGCCCGTGGACATCGCGCTCATTCTCGACCCGATGCTAGCCACCGGTGGCTCGGCGGTTCTCGCCGCCACCCGGCTCAAGCAGAAGGGTGTCCAGAAAGTGACCTTCGTCGGGCTGATCGCCGCGCCGGAGGGCGTGGAGTGCCTGCACCGCGAGCACCCGGACGTCGAGGTGCACGTAGCCGCTATCGACGAGTGCCTCAACGAGCACGGCTACATCGTCCCCGGCCTGGGAGACGCGGGTGACCGGCAGAACGCCACCGGCGCCGACGACCCGACCGACGATCCCTTCGTGCCCGAGGAGATCCCGGCCGAGCTTCTCGGCCAGGAAAGGCTCCTGTAGCAAACAACAGTTCATTGGGTCAGAACCATCGTGTCGCAGGGCTGGAACGACATTAGCGGAGAAAAGAAGGGGGGCGTATGGCGAGCAAGGCAAGTTATCAGGTCATCTTCCCGGAACAGACGCTGCCAACGGGCCGGACGGTCGGGCTAGGCCTGCAGCACGTCATAGCTATGTTCGGGGCGACGGTACTGGCGCCGGTTCTGATGAAGTTCGATCCGAACCTGGCGGTGTTCTTCTCCGGAATCGGCACCCTCATCTTCATGCTGATCGTCCGCGGCAAGATCCCTAGCTACCTGGGCAGTTCGTTCGCATTCATCGGTCCTGTGCTCGCGGCCGAGGGCCATGGCGGAGTGCCGGCCGCCCTCGGCGGGATTGCCGTGGCAGGCGTCGTCTACCTTATCGTCGGAGTGCTGGCCAAGACCCAGATGGGCACCAAAGTTATCGCGGCGCTGATGCCGCCGCCGGTCACGGCGGCCGTCGTGGCCGTCATCGGGATCGGCCTCGCGCCGGTCGCATGGGGCAGCGCTTCTCAGGATTGGACTCTCGCTCTCATAACCCTGTCGGTGGCGATCTTCGTCGCGGTAGCTACCCGGGGCTTCACCAAGCTGATCCCGGTTCTCATCGCCGTGGTCGTGGGCTACATCGCCGCCGCCCTGATGGGGAAGGTGGATTTCAGCGGGGTCGGCTCAGCCGCCTGGCTCGGGCTCCCGAGCTTCGTCACTCCGACCTTCAGCCCTCAGGCCATCTCCCTCATCGTCCCCGTGGTCGTGATGCTCATCGCCGAGAACGTCGGCCACGTCAAGGCGATCTCGGCCTATATGGACCGAGACCTGACCCCCGAGATCGGCAACGCCTTCATAGGAGATGGGCTCTCGACCTTCGTCTCGGCCCTCGGTGGCGGCACGGGCCAGACCACCTACGCCGAGAACATCGGCGTCATGTCCATCACCAAGGTCTACTCCATCCGGCCGCTCCAGGTGGCGGCGGTCACCGCCATCTGCCTCGGACTTGTCCCCAAGTTCGGCGCTCTCGTCCAGTCCATCCCGGCTCCCGTGATGGGTGGCATCACGCTGGTGCTTTTCGGGATGATCGCGGGCGCTAGCACCAAGGTGATCTCGTCGGCCACCGAGGACTGGGGAGCGCTGGAGAACTTCGGGGTCTACGGCATCACCATAGCAGTCTGTGCTGCCCTCGTCGGGGTGTTCGGTGCCAACGGCGCTATCAATGCCCTGGATGCTACGAAGCAGCTGCCGACGACACTGGGGATCGGCTTCATCCAACTCGACGCCATCGGATCCGCGACCTTCTTCGCGGTGCTCCTCAACCTGGCCATCGTCATCCTCAAGAAGCTGAGCCCCATCGCCGACCACTCGACAGGTTCGGCCCCTGAGGAGGAGCCCGAACTGGTGACGGCGGGCTAGAGGGACGGTGGGAGCGGTAAGGGCGAAGCATTCGCTGTTCAACTCGCCCCTTCGCCCCGACGCATCTCAGCGAATGCTTCGCCCTTAGTTGCCGCTGCCGACGGGGGAGGGTTGCCCCTGTCGGCTAGGCAGGGCGAAGCATTCCACTGCGGCGGAATGCTTCGCCCCTACGGGGGCCTGGCTCCCCACTCCCCGGAACCTTCGAGCCACTCACCTCCTCGCCTCGGAAACTCCCTTGACAGGCCGGGGTTGCCGGCGTATGCTTATTTCGGTGTTTGGCGAACTACCGAAGGAGGGCAGGAGTGGGCATCAACGACGTTTTCCAGGCCTTGAGCGACCCTACCCGCCGTGAGATCCTACGGCTGCTTCAGTCCGGGGACATGTCGGCCGGCGAGATTGCCCAGCACTTCCGCTTGGCCAAGTCCACCCTCTCGGGCCACTTCAACGTCCTGAAGCAGGCCGGGCTGATCGTCACCGAGCGCCAGGGCACCACCATCATGTACAGCTTGAACGTTTCCGCCACCGAGGAGGCCCTCTCCACCATCATGGAACTCTTCGGGGTAGGCAGACAGCCAAGGAGGGAACCATCGTGAGGATTTCCTGGAGGACGGAGTGGCTGAACTGGGTCCTGATCGCCGGCATGTTCCTGCTGACGGCCTTCACCTGGTCCTCGGCCCCCGACCGGTTTCCGGTCCACTGGAACTGGGCCGGGCAGATCGACGGCTACGGCAACAAGGGGCAGGTGCTCCTGGGCTACCCCATCGGGGCGCTGGGCCTCTACCTTCTGCTGCTGTTCCTTCCCCGCATAGACCCGGGCCGCGCCAACTACCAGCGCTTCTCCGGCGCCTACACGGTATTGCGGCTTGCCCTCACAGCGGCGGCTGCCACCATCTACGCCGCGACCCTGTTCTCGGGTCTCGGCTACCCGGTAGACACAACCAGGGTGGTCCTGTCGCTGGTCGGAGCCCTGCTGATGGTGCTGGGGAACTACATGGGGAAGCTGCGCCCCAACTGGTTCGTGGGCATCAGGACCCCCTGGACCCTTTCCAGCCGGGCATCTTGGACCAAGACCCACCGGATGGGGGGACGGCTCTTCATCGCCGTGGGCCTGGCCTTGATCATCGCCACTGCGCTTCAGTCTCAGTGGGCCTTCCTGGCATCGGCAACCCTGTTCGGGGTGAGCATTCTCTGGATCATCGTCTACTCCTACCTGGTTTGGCGGACCGACCCCAACAGGGTGCCGCCGGCCGGATCGCAGCCGGGCTAAGCCATCCTCGGGCACTCAAGTTGCTTATTCTTCCTCGGCTTCATCATCGGCTGCCACGCCCGGCAACGCCCGCGGCACCATTAGGGAGGATCCAAAATGCCCAAGAAGAAGGGTGGCCTCGAAGGGATAGTTGCCCTGAACTCCTCCATCTGCGAGGTGGATGGTCTCCAGGGCCGGCTGTTCTACCGGGGCGTAGACATCAAGGAACTCGCTGCCCACTCCACCTACCCGGAGACTTCCTACCTGCTCTGGTTCGGAGAGCTACCAACCCGCGCTCAGCTGGACGATCTGATGGAGCGGTTCTACTCCGAGCGGGAACTGCCCCAGGATATCCTCCGCATGATCGTCGAGTTCATGCCGTCGTGGGACTCCATGGAGGCCCTCCGCACCGGCGTATCCGCCCTTTCGGGGAGAGATCCGGGAGGACTGGAGCACGTCCCCGAGGAGGATCAGAACAGGGCCATCTCTCTGACGGCGCGGGTGCCCAGCATCATCGCCGCCTACCATCGGGCTCGCCAGAAGCTGCCGCCGGTTCGGCCCAGCGGGGACCTGACCACCGCAGCCAACTTCCTGTACATGCTCACCGGGGATCGCCCCTCGGAGCAGAAGGCCCGGATCCTGGACATGGTTCTGATCGTCCACGCCGACCACGAACTGAACGCCTCCACCTTCGCGGCCCGGGTCGCGGCCTCCACCCTGGCGGACATCTACGCCGCCGTCACCGCGGGCATCGGCACCCTGGACGGTCCCCTGCACGGCGGGGCCAACGAAGAGGTGATGGCGATGCTGCAGGAGATCGGTTCGCCCGATAAAGCCGAGAAGTACGTGCTGGACCGGCTGGCTCGGGGCAAGAAGGTGCCAGGGTTCGGCCACAGGGTCTACAAGACGGCCGACCCCAGGGCTACCATCCTCCGGCCCTTTGCCACTGAACTGGCCAGGGAAACCGGCCAGACCCGACTTCACGAAACTGCGCAGAAGATCGAAGAGGTCATGATGCGGGAGAAGGCGCTTAACGCCAACCTGGATTACGTCTCGGCCCAGGTGTACCACGGCCTCGGCATCCCCACCGACCTGATGACGCCCCTCTTCGCGATGAGCCGCACGGCAGGGTGGACCGCCCACATCCTCGAGCAGTACTCGGACAACCGGCTGATCCGGCCCAGGGCTCAGTATGTGGGTCGCAAGAACGTGCCTTACGTCCCCATCGAGGAGCGACGGGCACAGGCCGCGTGAGGCCAGCGACATTACTCGTGTCTCGCTGGCGACGAGACAGGGAGGGCTTATGACCCATGCAGAACAGCTGGCAGCCTTCGTCCTTCGATCCCGATACGAGGATCTGTCGGAGGTAGCCTGCCGGCAGATCAAGATCCGGATCCTGGACGCCCTGGGCTGCGCCATCGGCGCCGTCGAGGGTGATCCGATCCGGCTTCTCAGGGCTCAGATCGACGACTTCGGCGGAACTCCCCACTGCAGCATGATAGGCAAGCCGAAGAAGAGCGCGCCGGACCGGGCAGCCCTCTACAACAGCGCCCTGGTGCGCTACCTGGACTTCAACGATTCCTACCTGGCCAAAGGGGAGACCTGCCACCCCAGCGACAACCTGGGGGCGGTGCTGGCAGCGTCCGAGTATGCCAGCTGCAGCGGCAAGGGTCTGATGACCGCCCTGGGGGTAGCCTACCAGGTCCAGTGCCGCCTCAGCGACGTGGCGCCCGTTCGGGCCAGGGGGTTCGACCACACCGTCCAGGGGGAATACGCCCTGGCCGCCGGCATCTCCAAAGCGCTGGGGCTAGGCCAGGAGCAGACCACCAACGCCATCGCGATCTGCGGGACGGCGTTCAACGCCCTGCGGGTGACCCGGACCGGCGCCCTCTCCCATTGGAAGGGTCTGGCCTACCCCAACACCGCCTTCGGATGCATCCACGCTACCTTCCTGGCCAAGCGGGGCATCACTGGCCCGCGAGAGGTCTTCGAGGGGAACAAGGGATTCATGGATGCGATCTCAGGCCCATTCCAGATCGACTGGTCTCGAGAGGATCTGGACCGGGTGAACCGCACCATCCTGAAGAGGTACAACGCCGAGGTCCACTCCCAGTCGACCCTGGAGGGGGTCCTGGAGTTGCGGGAGGAACAGGGATTCCCGGCCGGTCAGGTGGACCGGGTCGAGATCGAGACCTTCGACGTGGCCTACAACATCATCGGGGGCGGAGAGGAGGGCGAAAAGATCACCATCCGAACCAAGGAGGAGGCCGACCACAGCCTTCCCTACATGGTGGCGGTGGCGATCCTGGACGGGCAGGTGATGCCGGAGCAGTACCGGCCGGAGAGGATCCGGAACCAGGACGTGCAGGAGTTGCTGCGAAAGGTTACGGTGCGTCCTTCGGAGGAGTTGAGCCGCCGCTTCCCGGACGAGATGCCCTCTCGGATCACGGTGCAGCTGAAGGATGGCCGGAAGCTGGAGATGGAGAAGAGGGACTACGAGGGCTTCTTCACCCGACCGATGCGGTGGGAGAACGCCGTTCGCAAGTTCGAGCGGTTGACGGCGCCCTACGCCGACGAGCGGCTCCAGCGCGACATCGCCGCAGCGGTAGCCGACCTGGAAGCGACCAGGATCGCCGACCTGGCGCAACTGCTCCGGCAGGTTCGGGTCCCAGGCGTCACGGCATCGAAGCAAGCAGCGTAGGAAACAGCGTAGGAAACAGCGCAGAAACGTGGGGAGGGTGATAACGGCGAACAGGCCGTAGGCCCCCTTCCCCGACCCTTCCCCCATGAGAGGGGGAAGGGAGCGATTCTCCCCTTCCCCCCTCGTCGGGGAAGGGGTCAGGGGGAAGGGGGTTACCCCTCCAGCAGCAACCGCTCCGGGTCCTCGATCAGCTCCTTGAGCCGCACCAGGAACAGCACGGCCTCCCGGCCGTCCACCACACGGTGATCGTAGGACAGGGCCACGTACATCATCGGCCGCACCACCACCTCGCCCTTCACCGCCACCGGGCGCTCGCTGATCTTGTGCATCCCCAGGATGCCCACCTGAGGAGGGTTCAGGATCGGGGTGGACATCAGCGACCCGAAGACCCCCCCGTTAGTGATGGTGAAGGTGCCGCCCCGCAGATCCTCCAGGGTGAGGGTGTGGTCCCGGGCCTTCTGGACGTAGCTGTTGATGGCGGACTCGATCTGGGCGAAGGTGAGCTTGTCGGCGTCCCTCACCACCGGCACCACCAGCCCCTCGGGATCCGCCAGGGCGATGCCGATGTCGTAGTACTGCTTCAGCACCAACTCGTCGCCCTGAAGCTCCGAGTTCACCTGAGGGAAGCTCTTCAGGGCCCCCACAGAGGCCTTGACGAAGAAGGACATGTAGCCGAGGTCTACCCCCGTGGCCTCCTTGAAGGCTTCCCTGCGCCGGCGCCGCAGATCGACCACGGCGGTCATGTCGATCTCGTTGAAGGTGGTCAGCATGGCCGCCGTCTGCTGGGCCTCCACCAACCGGCGGGCGATGGTGAGCCGGCGGCGGGATAGCCTCTGCCGGACCTCGGGCCGTCCCTCGGGTTGGGGGGGCACACGGGGGGCTGCAGGCGCCGGCGCCCGAGGCGCCGGAACAGGCGCAGGCGGCGGGGCGGCCTCGGGCGCAGCGAGCGGAGCCGGTTGCGCCGCCTGGCGGGCGTGGGCCTCCACATCCTCCTTCATGATCCGTCCGCCCGGCCCCGTACCCTGAACCCTGGAGAGATCCACCTTCAGCTCGGCCGCCAGCCGCTGGGCCATGGGGGAGACGTGGGCCTTCTCGGCCTCCTGGGCCGCCTCGACCCGGGGGGCGACGGCTTCCCAGACCGCCGCCGCGGGTGGTGCGGGCGCCTCCGCCGGTTTGGGCATCGGAGCGGGCGCGGCCTCGGGAGGCTTCGCCGCTGGCGCGGGGCGAGCAGCCGGAACACCGGCTTCCACCACCGCCAGAACGTCGCCGGGGTGCACCGTGTCCCCCTCCTTGTGCAGGATCCGGGACAGGACCCCGGCCTCCTCGGCCGCCACCTGGGCACTGACCTTCTCCGTCTCCAGCTCCACCACCGGCTCCCCGGCGGCCACGGCCTCCCCCTCGCCCTTCAGCCAGCGGCCCACGGTAGCCTCAAAGACCGATTCCCCCAGGGCTGGAACCACAATTTCGGTCGGCATGGCTTACACCTCACCTCGTGCTGGCACTCGGCCCAGGAGAGCGTCTTCCACCACCCGTCGCTGCTCTCGAAGGTGCCACTCGTAGGAACCCTCGGCAGGACTGGCCCGGCGGGTCCTGCCCACGTACAGCAAAGGCAGCCTCTCCCCCAGCAGGTCGCGGAGACGGGGCGCCACGTAGGTCCAGGCCCCCATGTTGCGAGGTTCCTCCTGCACCCACACCACCTCTGCCAGCCCGGGATAGCTCTCCACCACCCTGCCGATCTCCTCAGCGGGGAAGGGATATAGCTCCTCCACCCTCACGATGGCCGCCCGGGCCATCTCCCGAGAAGCCTCCGGCGCCGAACGGGCCGCCATCAGGTCCACGTACACCTTCCCGCTGCACAGGATCAAGCGACGGATGTCCTTCGGCTTGTCCCTCGCCTGCCGGTCGTCGATAACCGGGTGGAACCGCCCCTCGGCCAGATCCCCCAGCGGCGAGGCCGCCAGGGGGTGGCGCAGCAGGCTCTTGGGGGTGAGCAGCACCAGCGGTCGGGGATCCAGCTTCAGCAGCTTCGCCTGCCGCCGCAGGAGGTGGAAGTACTGGGCAGCAGTGGTGCAGTTGGCTATCCTCAGGTTGTCCTCCGCCGCCGACTGGAGGAACCGCTCCAGGCGGGCGCTGGAGTGGTCGGGCCCCTGCCCCTCGTAGCCATGGGGCAGCAGCAGCACCAGGGAGTCCAGCAGGCCCCACTTGGAGCGGGCGGAGGTGACGAAGGAGTCGATGATCACCTGCGCGGCGTTGACGAAGTCCCCGTACTGGGCCTCCCACAGCACCAGTGCCTCGGGGGCCTGGACACCGTAACCGAACTCGAAGCCCAGGGTAGCGTTCTCCGAGAGGGGGCTATCCCAAACGTCGAAGGCCGCGCGACTCGCCGGAAGCTGCCTGAGAGGGCAGTAGATGGCGCCGGTTTCCGCGTCGTGGAGCAGCATGTGGCGCTGGCTGAAGGTGCCCCGAGAGCTGTCCTGGCCCGTCAGCCGGACGGGCGTCTCCTCCGACAGCAGGGAAGCGAAGGCCAGCGCCTCCGCGTGGGCCCAATCGATCCTGTTCTGCCCACCCTCCTGCCCGACCGCCAGAGCCGCCCGGCGCCGGTTGTAGACAGGCTCCAGCTTGGGGTGCAGGTGGAAGCCGGGCGGCAGGGCGAGCAACTGGTCGTTGAGTTCTCTCAGCCTATCTGCGGGCACCGCCGTCTCTACCTCGGCCGCCGCCCCGACATGGCCCAGCCCTCCGGTGGTGCCACCTGCCTCCAGACCCGCCGGGTGCTCTTCTTCGGGGCCAGGTGGTGTCTCTCTTGGTAGCGAGCGGCGAACCTCCTGCAGCCGCTCGATGGCCTCTCTCAACAGCCCCTGGGCGTCCTCCACCGTCACCAGGCCCCGGCGCTCCATCTCCCTGGCCCACAGCTCCCGCACCGTCGGATGCTGGGCGATGATCCTGTACATGAGCGGCTGGGTGAAGGAGGGCTCGTCCCCCTCGTTGTGACCCAACCGCCGGTAGCCGATCAGGTCGATCAGGGCGTCCTTGTGGAACCGCTCCAGGTAGGCGTGGGCCAGCCGCACGGCCACGAGGCAGGCTTCGGGGTCGTCGGCGTTCACGTGGACCACCGGGACCTCGAACCCCTTGGCCAGATCGCTGGCGAAGAGGGTGGATCGCCCCATCTCGGGCGGGGTGGTGAACCCCAACTGGTTGTTCTCGATGATGTGGAGGGTGCCGCCCGACCGGTAGCCGGGGAGTCCGGAGAGATTCAGGGTCTCGGCGACGATCCCCTCCCCCACGAAGGCGGCCTCACCGTGAATCAACACCGCGAGGGCAGTAGCGTCGTCCACCACCGCAGCCCCCGGCCGGTCCCGAGTCTCGCTGGCGGCTCGGGTCATCCCCTCCACCACCGGGTCGATGAACTCCAGGTGGCTGGGGTTGGGCGCCATGGAGAGCCGCATCTCCCCTACCTGGCTTCCCCGAACGGTCTTTCCAGCGCCCAGGTGGTACTTCACGTCCCCCGTCCAACCCAGGTCGGCGCTCTCGCTGACCGGCAACTCGGGACGCACGTACGCGCCCCGGAACTCCGCCAGGATCTGCTCGTAGGGCTTGCCCAGCACGTGGGCCAGGACGTTCAGACGGCCCCGGTGGGCCATCCCCAGCATCACCGATCGGGTCCCGGCTACCCCGGCAGCGCCGATCAGCTCGTCCAGCATCGGCACCAGCATGTCCAGCCCTTCCAGGGAGAAGCGGGTCTGGGTGGGGAAGGCACTCTGCAGGAAGCGCTCGAACGCCTCCACCTGGGTCAGCCTCTCCAGAAGCCGGCGACCATCCATGGGGTCCCGTGGCGGGGCGTAGCGTCCCGACTCCACCGCCTGCACCCACCAGTCGCGCTCCTCGGCGCTGGAGATGTGCTCGAACTCCAACCCCATGGTCCCCTGACAGACCCGCCGCAGGGCCCGCATAGCTTCCAGGGCGTTGGCAGCCCCTTCGGCCAGCGGCCCCCCCACCACCGATACCGGCAGGGCGGCAAGATCCTCCTCTCGCAGACCGTGGCTTTCGGGCAGCAGAGCCGTGTCGCCGGAGGGTTCCCTCCCTAGCGGGTCCAGGCGCGCGGCGTGGTGGCCGTACATTCGGATGGCAGTCGCCAGCCCCTTCGCGCCGCACAGCCGGCCTGCGTCGCCCGGAGGAACTGCAGCCGGTGGGACTTTGGCCACCTGCGGCACGGCAGTGGGGGGAGGGCCCCACCGGTCGAAGAGAGCCCGGCTCTCCGGATCCACCGAGGCGGGATCGGTCCTGTAGCGCTCGTACAGCTCCTCCAGGTAGGCGAGGTTTGGCCCGGAGAACTCGGCCCAGCCGCTCTTTCCCGTGTTGCCGTCCATACTCCTCCCACTCCGAAGGGATCGTATCGGTTACATTACAGCCCTACACAAGAGTCGACTGCTGCGGGAATAGCGGTAGAGATCGCTTCCTGGCAGGCAGGGGAATGCTAACTGCCCTTCTCGCAAGTCCGGTGCCACGACTTGCCGGGCGGGGCATGGTTCACAGGGAGAGTGACAGTCTAGTGAAGGCAGCCTCTCTAGATCGTCATGCCCGACCTGATCGGGCATCCAGGGGTCCACGTTGGCGTGTAGGAGTGACCTCACGAGGAGATGGGACATCTGGACCCCCGCTTTCGCGGGGGTGACGTTGGCATCAGACTGTAACTCTATCTACCCGCCCTCGTGAACCATGCCTCGTGCTACAATGCGCAGGCTGATTCCCATTTGCCACAGCATGTCCAGCCCCTGACCCCGTCGGGCACCCAGCCGTGGCTGACCGAGTGAGGGTCGACCATGCTGCCGCTGTGCCGCGAAATCAGGCTTGCCGCACCCCCGCACCGGCTGTTCGCCGCTTTCCTGAACGATCCCTATCCCATGTTTCTGGACAGCAGCCTGCCCCACCCGCGGCTGGGGCGCTACTCCTACCTGGTGGCCGACCCCTTCCTGGTCGTTCGCTCCAAGAACGGACAGACCCGGGTAACAGGGTCGGGGGAGGATCGCACGCTGAGGGGCGACCCATTTCAGCACCTCGGCAGGCTCCTATCCCGATTCCGCACCGAGAGTGTGCCGGGTCTCCCTCCTTTCCAGGGAGGAGCGGTCGGCCTCTTCGCCTACGATCTTGCCCACCACGTGGAGCGGCTGCCCCGCACGGCCTTGGACGATCTGGAAACCCCGGACATGGTGGTGGGGCTCTACGACTGGGTCATCGCCCACGATCACGGGGCGGGCCGCACCTTTCTGATCGCCAGCCCTTTCCCCGATGGTGACTATGGCCGTGCACGACGAAGGATGGCGGAAATCGAAGCCAGGCTTGGAGGAGAGCCGGTCGAGGCCGTCCTCCAACCAGACCCTGTGCTCGCTTCGCCACGCGCATCCAGCTTCACCAGGGAGGGCTACCTCGACACCATCGGGAGAGCGAAGGAGTACATCTCGGCAGGCGACATCTACCAGGTCTGTCTATCTCAGCGCTTCGAACTACCGCTGGCTATCTCTCCATGGCAGCTATACTCACGTCTGCGGGAGGTCAGCCCCGTGCCCTACTCAGCCTACCTGGACCTCGGAGACTTCGCCGTAGCCAGCGCGTCGCCCGAGCTGTTTCTACGGAAAGAAGGTAGGGCAGTCCACACGCGCCCCATCAAGGGCACCAGGCCTCGAGGCAACACACCGGAAGAGGATCGCCGCCTGGCTGAGGAATTGCGCTCCAGCGAGAAGGATCGCGCGGAGAACGTGATGATCGCCGATCTGCTGCGAAACGACCTGGGCAAAGTGTGCCGTGTGGGCTCTATCCGATGGCCTGAACTGTTCACGGTAGAGAGCTACGCTACCGTCCACCACCTGGTATCTTCAGTAGAGGGAATCCTGGAAGATAGGTATGATGCGGTATCCTTGCTGAGGGCCTGTTTTCCCGGCGGCTCCATCACCGGATGTCCCAAAATCCGGGCCATGGAGATCATCGATGAGTTGGAGCCTACCCAGCGGGGGGCGTACTGCGGATCTGTGGGCTTCGTGGGGTTCAACGGCAACATGGACACCAGCATCGCTATTCGGACGGTGGTGGTGAAAGGAGGGATCGCCTACTATCAGGTAGGGGGTGCCATCGTCGCCGATTCGGATCCAGATGCGGAGTATCAGGAAACACTGGACAAGGCTAAGGCCATCGTCCTCGCGCTGAAAGGATGCTAAGAGTGGAAGGCAGCATCATCTACCTGAACGGCAAACTGCTGCCGGCACAGGAGCGACATCTGTCGGCTCTGGATCGGGGTTTCACCCTCGGCGACGGGGTGTTCGACACATTGAGGGCGGTGCACGGCAGGGTGTTTCGGATGAACGACCACCTGGATCGCCTTGGGCGCTCGGCCGCCACCTTGCAGCTACCGCTGCCCATGGACTCCGTTCAACTGGCCGAGGCTATCTCGGCGGTCTTAGAGGCGAACGGACTGGCGGACGCCCTGATCCGCATCACCGTTAGCCGCGGCGTACCGGCGGAACGGGGTCTGATGCCCCCTTCCTCCCCCGTGCCTACCCTGGCGATCCACACCACTCCTTTTCGCGGATACCCCGAGGAAACGTACCGCCGCGGCTACACCGCAACCATCTCGGCGATCCGCCGCAACGAGACCTCACCCTTGAGTTACGTCAAGAGCTGCAACTATCTGGACTCGGTGCTGGCCCGGATGGAGGCTGACCGCCGGGGGCATAACGAGGCCCTGATGCTGAACAGTGCGGGCTGGCTGGCCTGCGGGTCCTCCTGCAACCTCTTTCTGATATCTGGTGAAAGACTGATCACGCCTTCTTTGGAGTGCGGGGTACTGGACGGGATAACTCGCAGGACGGTGATCGAGCTGGCCGCGGGTATGGCCATCGACGTCTCCGAGCGGCAGATCACGCCCCAGGAACTGCTTGCCGCCGAAGAGTCCTTCGTCACCAACACGGCCCTGGGCATCATGCCGTTGGTAGAGGTGGACGGTGAAGCCATCGGGCAGGGATCTCCAGGCCCAACGACCCTCAAGCTTCGATCCGCCTACACAGAGCTTGTGCAGGCCATCTCCTAGCACAAGGAATGATAGTAGTGGCTATACCTTGACACGGCGTGTTATACTCGCATCATCAGGAGCCCTGTTCACTGACTGCTGTCCATAGAGTTCTGCTGAGATACCACGCCGGCTCGTTCCCTTTCGCAACGCTAGCCAAGGTTTACCACCTTAGCTCGAGCTTAGCTCCAAGCAAGCGGCCGTATCGGCCATCCAATCCCAATTAGCGCGACAAGAGAACAACCAGTAACCCGCTGAGTCGTGCGCTGGCAGGAGATGTGGTGACACCTGCAAGAGAAGGCAGACCCCTACGGGTTTTTCGAAGTGACGAGTCCGTTCCGCACACTCCTCCACCCACCAGGGGTGGATGGACCCGCCGCTTGAGACAGCATCTCGCCCTGGTTCTGGCGCTGGCCACGTCGGCGTTGCCGGTTGCATCGGTCGCCCCGCCCCATGCTCTGGCCGGGCCCTCACCGACCCTGTTGATGGCACCCCAGGAACAGGAGGCCCCCGTCGAAGCTGTCGACGCCATCTCCACTGAGTCCGGCGCTCCTGCAGAGGGAGAGCAGGCCGTGCCTCCCGAGGCTGAACCTCCTGCCGAAGGGGACATCACGGCCGGAGTCCCCGAGACGGGGACTGTCGATGCGGTGGAGCCGGAAGATCCCGTCGAGAGGGTCACACCCTCCTCCCGAGGCGGCCCCAGGCCCCCCAGCGCAACGACGGCGACCGAAGCGAGCGAGCAGCCCGCCGGGGCGCGGGTGGCAGACATCGCCAGGAAGTACCTGGGTTTCCCCTACGCCTGGGGAGGAGCCTCTCCCCGCACCGGCTTCGACTGCAGCGGTTTCGACGAATACGTGTACCAGGAATCCGGCATCTCCATCCTGCCCCACGATCTGTGGGGCCAGTTGAACACCGGTCCGAGGATAGCCCTGCAGGATCTGCAACCCGGCGATCTGGTCTTCTTCCAGAACACCTACAAGTGGGGGCTGTCCCACGGCGGGGTGTATCTGGGGAACGGCCAGTTCATCCACTCCATTGAGCCGGGCGTGGGGGTTCAGATCAGCTCCCTCGACGAGGGCTACTGGGCGGCGAGGTTTATGGCCGGCTCCCGCCCCTGGGCATCCTATCCTCCCCCGGGGGCTAGCTCCTACGACCCGGTTAGCCTATCCTAAGAGCAGTTCAGGAGAGCCCTGAGCGAGTCCAGTGGGGAGAAGCGAGCGATCGGAGCCACAGCCAACGTCACCAGTCTCGGCAACATCGCCGCCGTCCTGGAGGCGCTTCGCTCCCTCGAGCCAGCTTTCCTGGGCGAACTGGCCTCGTCTCTCCTCTCAGGCAAGCGCCGCTCCCTGGCCGAGGATTCCGCTCGCGTCCTCCGGCGGATGTCGCCCGCGCCCCGGATGGAGGGTCTCGCCTTCGTGCCCCCTCGCGAACCCTTCCTGCTGGTGGCCAACCATTTCCAGGCCCCCCACCTCTGGGTCGGCTGGGTGGCCGCCGCCATCACCGCCGCCGTCGCCTCGGCTCGCGAGCCGGGCGGCCGCAACCTCCACTGGGTGATCCTCTCCGAATGGCGCTGGTTCGCGGTCGGGAACCTCTGGGTGCCCAACCCGCTCTCTTCCCTGATCTTTCCTCGGGCAGCCCGCTGCTGGGAACTGATCCTGATGCCCTCTCGCCCCTCGGATGTGGCCGGCCGAGCGGAGGCCCTCCGGCAAGCCCTGGCCTACCTGGGCCACGGTCGGGCAGCCCAGCCACTATCCCCCGAGCCCGTGGGACTGTTCCCGGAGGGGAGGGCCAGCGTCGCGCTGGAAGAAGCCAGGCCCGGGACAGGGCGCTTTCTATATAGGGCCAGCAGTCTGGGGGTGCCACTGTTGCCGGTGGGTGTCCATTTGGAGGGAGATGTTCTGGTGGTCAGATTCGGTAGACTCTTCTCCCTTTCCGGTCCTGCCCCGGCCGACCTGGACGGATGGGCTCGGGAGCAGGTGATGGCATCCGTAGGGCGGCTGCTCCCTCGAGAGATGTGGGGGGTGTACGCCGATGCCATTCAGGAGACCCTGTAGGGGCAATCCACTCTACGCCTGCTCGCGTTCTGCCGCCCGATCGGAGCCCACCCCACAGGCCCATTTGACCCCGGGGCCAATCAACCTTCGTCGGCCTCGGTCAACTCCTTGTGCAGTAGCACCACCACCGGGATGCAGACCAACCATATGGCACCGGTCCACACCAGACGGAAACCGAGCAAGGCCGCCAACCCCTGGGTGGATGTGTAGCCCCAGGCATGCATGGCCCCCAGGCCACCTGCCTCCACGACCCCGAGATGGGTGGAAATGGGGCTCACCAGCACGACGGCCAGAGCGAAGAGGTAGACGGTTACGGCCTGAAGGAAGGCCAGGTTGGTGACCCCGACGGCGTGAGCTACCAGGTAGAAATCCGTCACCAGGGCCAGGAGGTAGGCAGCGATGACGGGTACCGAGAGGAGAGCAACCCGAACGTTGAACAGCAGGTGGACCGAGTCGACCATCTCGAGGAACTCAGCGCCTACTGCCCTGAGAGGGCCCTTTCGCAGCAACCCCTTCGCCAGGTTCCGCACGGGCCGGACCCAGTAGAGTACCGCCACCACCACCATGGCCACGGCGAACAACGATATGATCGAGGGCCGCAGCCAATCCCACCCCGGTATTCCAAAGATCGCCAGCACCATCATGGAGATGGCAGCCTCTCCGGCTAGAAGTGCCGTGGTGGCGGCGGAGGACCGCGCGAAATCGGCCCCGGCGATCCTCCGAAGCACGTAGTTCTGGGCGTAGATGCCGGCCGGCAAGCTAACCGCCATCTCCCCCAGGGCAAACGCCAGAGCCAACTGCCTCCAGGTGATGGAGATGTGGATCACGCTCATGAAGTAGTGCCAGAGGGCCCCCTTGAGCAGGAGGTAGAGAACGGCCAGCCCCAGAGAAAGGGCCATGGTGTAGATGGGGATGCCCTGAATGCGACCCATGACCCTGGCCGCATCGGATATGCTGAAGACGACGGCCAGAAGAGCCAGGCTCAGCAGTATGGGGATCAGGATGCTGGGCTGGGTCAGCGTCTTCAACAAGTCTGGACCATCCTGCAAGATAGCCGGCCAACGGCCGAAGTGACCCTGCTACTGAGCAGAGTACAGCCTCTGGGCGCAACAGTTCAAGCCCGAGGCCATGGTATGATTCGTGAAACGTCGTGCTGATCCAGGTGCGGTTCAACCTGGCAGACCCGAAGGAGGAAAAGGGTATTGCTCCCACCCCAAGCTACGACAGCTCGGTGGGCATGGAGCCTTCCGGCTATACATTGGGACGTCATCTGGAGCGAGATAGTTCGGCTGATCAAGTACGGACTCGTTGGGTCCACCAACACCCTGGTCAGTCTCGCGGTTCTGAATTTCATTTTCCTGCTGTGGGCACCCACCAACCAGATCATCCTGGTGTTGGGCAGCACCATGGCCTACGCTGCCGGCGACATCAACAGCTACTGGTGGAACAGGAGCTGGACCTTCCGAGCCGGCAAGGCGAGCTGGAGGCAGTTCGCGCGCTTCGCCGCCGTCAGCATGGTGTGCATGGCGATCAACGCCGCAATCCTGTGGGGGGCCGGCGGGTGGCTGATCACGCTGTTCCTACCCTCCTGGCTGTTGGGAAACGCCCCACAGATCTCCATGGCCCTGTCCGGCGGCCTTGGATACCTGGCCGTCCGCCTCTGGGTGTTCAAAGAGGAATAGGGGCGGACGGCAGCGAATGCGCTGTGACAGGTGAAATGATGGAATTGTCACCCTGAGCGCAGCGAAGGGTCTCTCCAGCGACGAGGAGACGCTTCGCTGTCGCCCAGCAATGACACCTTCAATTCAGCCGTCACACGCCACCGGTCGTCAACCGACAGGAGAGAAATGCTAGCAGAGGAGGTGGACTCCTTCCGAGCCCCACCTCCTCTGGCGATTCCTGGCGCAGTGCCCTATCTCCCCCTGGCCAGCCCTCGGGAGATCCCCAGGAGCTTGATCATCAGGCCGGTGATGGCGAAGGCGGGCCCCAGCACCCCTACCATCAGAGCATTGTCCCGATGCCCCGTCATGTAGAGGCCTATGGACGTGAAGATGGACGCCATGCTGAAGCCCAGGAAGGCTTCGTCGGGAGCTTGCTCGAAGCTCCATGCCACGGTGTCGGTTCTCTCGGTGGTTTCCGCTGCCACGGCTGTTCCTCCTTCTTTTCTCCTTCTTCGGGTTCTGGCCCTTTGTTCCATAGCACACCCCCCTGCGATGCCACGTCGGGAGATAGGCTGGCGGAAGAAGCGGTATCTACTTCCGCTTTGTTCCCCGCATCTTTCGTGCCGCAACACCCAGCCCATGGCATGGGGTGGTGTATTCGGGATTGCGCAAACTTCGCTAGTAGAGTCTCAGGCGGCGAGGAGGGCGGCTTCGAGCCGACGTGCCCAGTGTTCTGTGGATTGAT
>JAJZQR010000274.1 GCA_021806765.1 Chloroflexota bacterium
GGTGGTTGTGTCAGTGCCTGGGCCATTGTATATCCGAGGGAGGAGCGCTGTCAGCGACGGGACAGCACGCGGAGCCTGGAGGTTTCTCGAGTGCAGGCCCGTAATGTGCGGAATTCCCGTCCTCAGGCTGCCCCGCGGTAATAATCGTGGATAATGCCGCCAAGCACGTCTCGCCGGCAGACACCACCATCCCCTGGACCCCGCGCTGCTGTCGGACACTGCTGGTCGAGCCCCGGTGGGGCCGTCGATGGTTGTAGTACTCTGCGTACTCGCCGAGCACTCGCTGGAGATGGCGCGGGTGCAGTATCAGCAGTCGGTCCAGGCATTCCTCTCTCGCCGACCGGATCCAACGCTAGGCGACGGCGTTGGCGTTTGGACTCCGGTAAGGCGTCAGGATGATGTTGACACCCTCGGACTTGAACACCGTATCGAAGCCTTGGCAGAACTTGGTATCCCGGTCGTGGATGAGGAAGCGAACCGGCAGTAGTCCGTCCTGGATGTGCCAACTCAGTTGCCGAGGCTGCTGGACGACCCATTCGTTGGATCCGGCTGTAACCTCAGCGGGGATTCTCACGGGCGCGGCGCAGGATCAACTCCTCGACCTCGCGATCCGTTGGCGGCCTTCCCGAAATCCTTCTGCGGGGGAAGGTCCACTTGCGACGAACCAGGTTCCGATGCCACCGTAGGACAGTCTCGGGCTCGAAAAGAAGCATGCTCTAGCACCAGTGACTGCCGACACGCAGGCTCACGTCCTTGGGGTGTTGCAGGACATGATGGGCCACGCCACCACCGTCATGACCAACCGCTACCTGGGCGACGAGAGGAAAGCTCAAGCTGCCCTGGAGATGCCCCGCTACTCCCCGGCTTAGTTTCTTGGTCAAGGAGAGTCCCTTGGTCAGGAGGACGGAGTTCCTTGGTCAACGAACTTTCGGGGAAAAGAAAAGGCCAGGTTTTCGGCCTGGCTGTAAGAAAGGTGGCGGGGGACAGATTTGAACTGTCGACCAAGGGCTTATGAGTTTCCAGGCAGGTGACCAAGGGAAATGCGGGGAATCGCTCAGTTTCTAGGTCAGAACCGCCCGTTTCTCCCCAGCAGTTCCTAGGTCACAGTCCCTTGGTCACTCTGAAGCAGTCCCCTGGTCAGCCAGTTTCGAGTCCCTTGGTCAGCCATTTCCGAGTCCCTCGGTCAGTCCGATGCAGGCCCTTGGTCATCGGCGACCCACCAGCCCTACTGGCTGGCCGCGAGAGACGACCGACATTGACAGTGGACCGGACTTGCTCGATCTCCTGCCTCGCGTCTCCCGCTGTCTTTCAGCCTGGTCGAGGCCTTCTCGCGCCTCGGATAGGCCATCTACCACCGGATCAATCCCAGCGATCGGACAACCTCCCATCGGACAGCCGCCAGAGGTTCTTTAGAGAAGCTCAGACGGCAGCGTCTCCTGGGCCCTCGTGGCGGTTGCTCATTGGCTGAAGAAGGACCATCACGTGGTCGGGCATCACCAGGTTGAGCTGAATGCTCGTGCCACCCCCAGCAGGGTCGTCGGTATGCAGGCACGAACCAAGACTGTGGGTCGGACACGCTCACAGGGTGGGTCTGTTGGGGTTACTTGGGGATTACTCGTCCGAATTGCTCCCAGCAGTTGCGGCGGGGACCGTCGTGGTGGAGGGTGATACGCGTCAGGCCGCAGACGAGGGCAGGGAGAGCAGAGAGGGCGGCACCACTGGGTTCGGCGCGGTCACGAGCTGCAGTTTCCTTCCAGGCGCAGTTGGCCGAAGAAGTCGAATGCTACGAGAACGTTCGGCGACGCAACTTCCCCGTCATCCGGCGTCTCATCGACGTTGGTCGTCTGTTGATCACCCTGAGAATCGCCGGCGGGATGAGCCAGCGGGAATCGGCGGATCGACCGGGGGCGAGTCCGTGGTCTCCTGCGACGAGCGGGTGAGTACCACGGAATTACCGTGGAGCGCGCTCAGCGGGCACTCGATGCTCTTCGTCAGGGCATCGTCGTTCAGGTCAATGACACCGCGTCGCTAGATCAGGAACAGGGACTTGTGGCCGCCGGGAGATTCGGTGGACCGATGCGACGCTGTGTTCGGGGGGCGTTGCCCATCGGCGCTACCGATCCATCCGAGTGTCGAGTTCGTCCACCTGGCAGCTACCTGGCGATTTCTGGAGGATTGACAGCCGCACCGGAGCCAGAGGAGGCTGCTTTGGGGGTAGAGGCAAGGTCGTGGGCTGGACCGAGTTGATTACTGTGCGTGGCACAGCCTTCATCCGGGTATCAGCGTACTGCCGAGAGCTGGTTGCTTTCGGATCGGTGGGCATGACATGATCGTGTTGGCTAGATTACGGAAACCGTGAGCATGGCAACGCAACCATACGAAGAGATAGAAGCACGAGGATACGGTGAGCCGGTGGGAATACGCCTGCTGGCGGCCATGGAGGGCTCCGGCGCAGACCTCTTCACTACGTCCCAAGCGATCAGCGAGGGGGCGAGGCTCGGCCTCACGGCAGGGCACGCCACAACGATCGTCCATCGGCTGGTGGCTGCCGGGTGGATCACCCGCGTCAGGAAGGGTCTCTACGCCATCAACGACTCGGTGACCCGGCTCCCGAAGGCGCATCCCTTTGCCATCGGCACCGCGATGGTAGCGCCTTCTGCCGTCAGTCACTGGTAGGCCCTTCAGCACTGGGGCATGACCGAGCAGGTACCGACAGACATCACGCTCTCCTCTCCGAGGAGGACATATCCTCCTTCAGATGGAATGCACGGTGCTGACGATCGGCCCGTTTGGACCGCGGGGGGTGTTCGATACGAGTTCATCGCCGTCGCCTGGGCGCGCTTCTTCGGCGTGACACAAGTCTGGGTCGACGATCGGCATCAGGTGCCCATCTTCGATCGGGAGCGGGCACTGCTCGACGCCTTCCACCACTTCCATATCTTCGGCTCGCTCTCTGTCGCGCTGAAGATCCTCGAGGCCCACCTGTGGAAGATGGACATCGATCGGCTGGCAGAGTACGCCGTGAAGCTTGGGGTGGCCGCGGTGGTGAAGCGAGTGGGCTGGGCACTCGAGGAATTCGGGGCGGCCCCGGATCTGTTGGCGCCACTGCAAGCCTATCCCGCCAAAGGCGACTCCCCCCTCGACCCCGGTCGTCCGGCCCGAGGCCGCCACAACCCCACCTGGCACGTGATCGAGAACCTGCGCCATGGTGGGTGAAGCTACAACGCCGCTACGTCCACTCCGCTACCGCATTGCTGCCGCGGCCCACACTGTGGGGAAGCCCCAGCACGTCATCGAGAAGGACTACGCGCTGAGCTACCTCCTGGCGGGTATCGCCGAGGTGTCGCCGCTCGCCGAGACACTCGTCTTCATAGGCGGCACCTGTCTGCGCAAGGCTTGCTTTCCGGGCTATCGCTTTTCGGAGGACCTGGACTACACCTCGCGCACTTCCCTAAGCCTGCTTTCGACACCCCCTCCTCGCCGGAGGAGGGGATAAGGCAGCAGGACTCCGAGCTCTGAGCCGGAACGATTGTACATTAACAACCGAGTGTCAGGAACAACCGAGTGTCAGGCTCAAGCTTCCATTGGACTATGGACCTGCTCGGCTGGCGCCAGGACGGCCCAGCACCTCCGACGCCGACGCCCGAAGCACGGCTTCGGTGGCTCGTCTGACGCCTGAAGTGTGGCCGCTTCACCTCGATGCGCGCCGCCGGGAGGTCCACCGGTGGTTCCCGGACCCTTCGATCAACGGCAACGCACGGCGTTGCCCCCGGGCCAAGGTCCTGCCCGTGAGAGGGGCGGGCCCATCGAGGCGAGCGTCAGCGCGCCCGCGGGCTCAACCTGGCATAAGCTTCCGCTCCCGGCCAGCCCAAGAGGTCGAGCACCTCCCCCTGGAACGGACTTATCTCCGAAGCCAGACGTTGGCGGCTCCCATCGGCCCAGATCAGGTCTACTGCCTGCAAAGAGCCGAACTCCTGGAACAGGCGGTCGGCGGTCACCACCAGTCCCTGCTGGCGACAGGCTCGCTCCAGGATCGCTCGCACCAACAGTGCCAGCAGGGTGACGAAGACCAGCCCTTCGATCCGCTGGTCCGAGTGGACCAAGAGCGGATGCACCATCAGCGGCCCTTTGGCGGTCCTGAACCGCTTCTCGATGCCATCCTGACCTTTGAACAGCACCAGCGCCTGTTCGGCATCCAGGTGCCCAGCGTTGGTAGCCAGGGCGTAGCGCCCATCCAACTCCTGGGCTCGGGTCAACTTGTGCGGGTTGACCAGGAAGTTCAACTCCATCGCCCCGTCTTCGCCGGTCAGATGGATGTCCACCAGGCTCCTGGCCGGTTGCCCCCGCTGTACAGAGGCCAGCCGCTGCTCTACATAGGCCCATCTCTTGTAGCGCCGGGTGTTGAGCTGCTTTCCGATGTGGTCCAGGCTATCCAGCAGCCTCTTCAGGTAGGTCTTCCGCTTCTGTTCGTCGAGTTACTGCTTGCCCGCGCTCCAGAGAACCAGAGCCCGGTCGGTGACTTGCTGGCGCCGATACTTGAAAGTGAAGGGGCGCCAGACCCCCTGATAGGGCTGGAAACCGGGATCGTCGGCTCGGATCCGCTGGGGGCGGTAGCCCAGAGCATGGGCAGCCAGTTCTTCGGCGGAGACGCTGCGCAACAACGCTGCCGTCGCGGTCCCGTCCGCCAACGGTCCGAGGTAGAACAGATGGTGGCGGTGGCAGGCCAGTACCGCCTGGGCAGAGACCATCTTGCAGTCACTGACCAGCAGCGGTCGCAACTGGCGAACGGCCAGTTCGGGCCGACCAAGGAAGCGCAGCAGGGCTGCCAGGTGGCTGGTCGACCGCGTGACATCCGCCGTGTTGCCGGGCAGCAGTTGGTAGAGAACGGGGACATAGCCGTCGTGGGTGACGTCCACTTCCAGGTTGACCTGCTTGGTGTCGGGGCGATGGTCTCGGCTGTAACCGTAGGTCGCCAGTTCGCTGTCGGTGTAGGCCCCCTCGAAGTAGATCGAGGTGATGTCCCAGTGGAGAACGTCCAGATCCAGGTTGTATACGCGCACCGCTTCGGCAGCCAGCCGCGCCCAGAGAGCCCCAAGGTGGGGATGAAGCCGGTCCAAGGCTCGCCCCAAGCGGTTGTCATAGACTTGGTCCGGGACCACGTCCAACAACTCGGGCAAGATGGTCTCGGCCAACCAGTCCTCGACCCGATAGAGAGGCTGAGGGGCCAGCAGGCGATTGAGGACCAGCAGGACAACAACCTGCCCCAGGTCCATGTCAGCCTGGCTAGCCACGAGGTCGTTGGTGGCCGAGCGCACCTGGAGATCGGCGAGGACTGGGCATACCAAAGGGATGGCGCCCATCAGGCGAGGGCGCACCGCCTTGACGCTGCTGCCCAGGTGCTCGGCTCGAGATGGTTCCATGCCCCTGCCCCGCGATGGTGGCAGGATGCATGCCCTTTCACCCGGTTGTTAAGGAACGATCACTAGAACGGTTGTGCTATGTCGAAAGCAGGCTAAGGCCCCGGCCAAAGTCTCGCCATCGGCCGACTGGGTCTCCAACTTCAGCACAGGACTCAGAACGTGTTTGTGGTCGGAAGGATCCTCGCAACGACAGAGGGCCGATCGTCTCCACGAACCGGCCACCTGGTAGAATCACACCGGTGGCACGAGCCCTGTGTCCTCGGCGATGGTGTGGGAGGCGGGGCATTCTATCGACCCGACTGTATGCAGGCATCCGGCTGGATCGCCTCCCCGGTGCCGCGTGGGGAGGTGGCAGCAGTGAAGTTGCCGGGTCTAACCGAGAATGCCATCCGCGAGGGAGCCTCCGCGGAGTCGTTTCGGCGCGGAGAGGGGTACTACGACGAGGGAGCCGTACTATCGCTGGCCCGGCGTGGCGACGTCATCCAGGCGGAGGTGGAAGGCAGCCAACCGGAGCCGTACTTGGTTCGAGTGGAGTTCGATGAGGGGGGCATCACTGCGGCTTTCTGCGACTGCCCCTACGATCGGGGTGGCTGGTGCAAGCACATCGTGGCTACGCTGTTGGCCTGTCTGCACGAACCGGAATCGATCGAGGAGCGGCCACCCCTGGGGCAGTTGCTGTCGGGGCTGGACCGAGACCAGCTGCAGGGAATACTGCTGGCGCTGGCCGAGGAGGAGCCTCGACTGGCGGCTGCCATCGAGTCCCGGTCCGCCCTGGTCACGGCGACTTCGTCCGGCGCAGTCCCGGCGCCGGAGACGCCGTCGCCTGCTCGCCGAACCTCGCTGGATCCGACGCCTTTCCGCCGCGAAGTTCGCGAGAGCCTGCGCAGTGTCGACTACCGTCGATCGTCGAATGTCTACTGGCAGGCGGGCGAGGCGGTGGGAGCGGTTCAGCGCGTACTCGATCGGGCCTGGGAGTTCATCAAGGCGGGCGATGGCTGGAACGCCCTGGTGGTGCTGGAGGCGATCACCGACGAGTATGTAGAGGGCTTCGAGTCGCTGGATGATTCCTACGGCGATGTTGGCGACTTCTTCCGGGAGCTCGGCCCCGCTTGGGCCGAGGCCCTCCTGAGCGCGGAGCTGACCTCGGAGGAGAGGCAGGGCTGGGCTCGGAAGCTGGAGACCTGGCAGGAGGCCGTGGAGGACTATGGGATCGACGAAGCCTGCGACGTAGCGTTGGAGGCGGCGGAGCAGGGCTGGGACTTCCTCCCATTGCAGCGGATCCTGCGAGAAGGGGTCACCGATCGGGAGGAGCCGGAGTGGGAGGCTGCTCTGGGGGACGAGGAGTTGGTGATTGTCAGGCTGAACGTGCTGGAGCGGCAGGGCCGGCAAGAGGAGTACCTCCGGCTGGCCAGAGCGGCGGGGCAAGTGGAAGGCCACACCAGCATGCTGGTTCGGTTGGGCCGGGTGGCGGGGGCGGTGGAGTACGGACTGGAGCAGCTAGCGACGACGGAGCAGGCGCTGGAGTGAGGGACTGAGCATGTCGAAGTCGGAGGAACCGCGGCAGCATCTGCGCATCGCCCTGGCCGATCTGGAGATGGCCATGGAGGAGACCTCCTGGGAGGTCGGCTGGTATTTGGACCTTGAGACGGGACGGGTGGTGGCGGTCGACGCCGAGACGCGGCGGGAACTAGAGGCGATCTACGAGGACACGCCGGACTCCGGGGGCGGCGAACCGGACGAT
>JAJZQR010000275.1 GCA_021806765.1 Chloroflexota bacterium
GCCGGGAGGCTGGATTCCCGCTTCCGCGGGAATGACGGTTTCCAGGCAGCCGTCCCCAAGTTGCTGACACATCCCTTCACCCTTATCAAGCCCGCTTCCCCTTATGGTGCAATCTCAGGGGCATTATAGGAAGGTGGACAGTGCCGGTCCAGGCTTCGCGGAACGATGCGCAGGCGGTCTTGGTCAGGACCACGAGCGAGCGCAGGAGACCGATGAGGGGCAACGCGGCCGAGGCCGGCTGCCGTGCCAGCATATCCACAACATCCGAGACACGGACGACAGCGACGGGCCGCGCAGTGATCGTGATCGACAGCCAACTACTTGACAATACTCATATAATAATAGCTACCTGGATTTATCACTTTTATACCCCAGGTAGCTATCGTTTAGTTGAAGATGGCGGAGGCGCATGGGAGTCGAACCCACCCGGGACAGCGATTACTGCCCCGCAGACGGTTTTGAAGACCGCGAGGCCCACCGGGACCCGTCCGCCTCCAGGGAAGAGCGCTGGCAGGCGCCCCTACAGGGATTATATCCGCCCGACGGTGCCGCCGCAATGGCGCTGGCACGGCTCCTGCTACTTTATGGTGGCTGAAGGGCGGACCACAACCCTAGAGGTCCGGAGAGATGCCGTGAAGAACCGCATCCTGGTCGTTGACGACGACCTTTCCATCCTAGAATTGCTACGCACCCTTCTCGAAAGCGAGGGCTACCAGGTACAAGCCTTCGACTCCGGCGCCGCGGCCCTCAGAAACGCCCTGAAACATCCACCCGATGCCGCCATCATCGACCTGATGATGCCGGGCATGAATGGCCTCGACCTTGTCCACGCCCTTCGCTACGACCGGCGGACTCACCAGATCCCCGTGCTGATCTGCTCCGCCTACTACGGCAACCTGCGCCACATCACCGAGGACCTCCAGCAGGACAACACCTCCTGCCTGCGAAAGCCCTTTCAACTCCAGGAGCTTCTGGACCTGGTGGCCCGCATGGTGGAGATCCATAGGGTCAGCCGGCAGAACGGCCACAAGGAGTTGCAGCCCGAACCCCCAACCCCCATAGCCTCCACGCCGGGCAGCTGGTCGCCCCTGATCGCGCCCCCCACCCGCCGCGCTGCGCGCCGGCGCTCGGTGCCCGGGCCGAAGGAAGCCATCGGCACTTCAGGCAACTCATCCCTGGCACCGGTCCAGCCCCGGGCCCAGCCCGAAACGGGAGACTCCCTGGATAGCCTCGGTCAGTCGGGTGCCGGCGGAGTCTAAGGAGAGTTCTCAACGAAAAACCCCCTGGAAGACCAGGGGGTACAGAACTCACTAGCCCGGGACCGCTATCGAATCACGAAGGAGAGAGCGACCAGCCCACCAAAGAGAAGCGCCGCCAGCCCCCCGATGATCTTCAAATCGGTGTAGACGTAGCCGTAGTCTACTGCCTGGAGGAGCGCCTTCGCCGCGGAACCTCCCCTGGCCCCTGCTGTACGCGCGACTGCGGCTTCTCGGGGTCGGAACTGCAGCACCGTCCGGTCCGACCGCTGAGCGGATCCCGCCGTCTCCGCCTGTGCAGGCTCCTGCACTCCGGTGGAGGTCGGCATCGGGTTAGTGGTCTGCGGCCCGTACCGCTTCTTCGCCTTCTTCTTGCTGGCAGCGGGCCGCGTTGCACCGCGGGAAGGTTTGGCCATCCGTGTCCTCCTGGGCAGGTCATGAGGGGCTAGTCCCACTGCGACTATTATACCCCATCCCCACCGCATGTCCAGCATGGCCCGATGATTGCCGTCAGCCCCCGTTACTCTTCCCATGGAAAGGGGGTAGTAGATGGCCAGAACCGCCGCAAAGGAACGTCTACCTTTCTCTCCCCGGAGCCACCGGGCCCAGGAGATCCACTGGTTTCCCTGGGGACAGAACGCCTTCCAGGTGGCTCAGCGGGAGGACAAGCCGATCCTGCTGGCCCTCACGGCCTGGTGGTGCGACGAGTGTCACAGGATGGACGAAACCAGCTACTCGGACCAACGGACTATCGACAGGATCAAAGCCAGCTACGTGGCGATCCGAGTCGACTCCGATCGCCGGCCCGACGTTAACGACCGATACACGCAGGGAGGCTGGCCCACCACGGCACTGCTGGCCCCGGCCGGCGAACTGCTCACAGCCGGAGGCTTCCTGCAGCCGGAGGAGCTGGCGGCCCTGCTGGATCGGGTGACCGAATGGTACGAGACCCAGCATGCGGAGTTGCGACAGGAGATCCTCGATATGGAGGCCCGGCGGCAGGAACTGCTGCAGTACCCTTTCTGCCCGCCGGATCAACCCACGCCGGAACTGCTGGAGAGAGTCGCCTCCGACCTGGAGGGTCTCTACGATCCGCTCTATGGAGGATTCGGAGACCAGCCGAAGTTCCCCCACGCCGATGCCCTCCGTTTCGCCCTACGGCGCTCCGCGGCTCAAGGTGGCGAACGATGGGCCGAGATCGCCGCCAAGTCACTGGAAACCGTGGCAACTGCCCTCCTGGACCCCATAGAGGGCGGCTTCTTCCGCTCCGCGGACATCCGTGACTGGAGCCACCCCCACACCGAGAAACTGCTGGACGTGAACGCCGACCTCCTCGGTCTCTACCTGGAGGCCTACCAAACCACCGGCGACACCGCTTACGTGAGGGTTGCCGAGCGGGTTCTCGCCTACCTGGATTCCACCCTCCGCATCACCGGCATCCCCGCCTTCGGAGGCAGCCAGGCGGCATCCCCCGAGTACTACGGCCCGAGCCAGCAGACCCGGGAAAGCGTCCAGCCGCCTACGGTAGACGGAACTGTGTTCGCGGAAGGCAACGGCCGGGCGGCCATCGCCTACCTGCTGGCCTTCCAGCTTCTGGGAGACGCCGGCCACCTGCGGACAGCGACCCAGTTGCTGGAGTTCCTGTGGAGTCAGATGGCCGATCCAGAGCAGGGCATCGTCCGCTACTGGGACGGCCACTCGGGCGGCCCCTACCTGCTGCGGGATCAGGTATCGGTGGCCCGGGCGCTGGCAGAAGCCTACGATGTAACCGGCGACGTCCAGTTCCTGGAGAAAGCGACGCTGCTGGCGGAGGTGGTCCTGAGGGACTACCCGGGCATGCCGGGTGGCTTCTACGACATCCGGGCCGAGCGCGACGCATTGGGCGGCCTGGCCAACCGCCGCTGGAACCTGGTGGAGAACGCTCAGGTAGCCCGGTTGATGGTGCAGCTGGCCCGCTTCGGCGGCGATGGCAGGTATCTGGAGGCCGCCCGCTCGGCGCTGCAACTGTTCGCCCAGGACTACCTTCGTTTCGGCGCCCTGGAGGGGTCCTACGCCCTTGCCCTGGAGGAGTACCTGTCAAAGAAGGAATGATCGGAAAACGGGAAGACCCCTGGGAACCCGGCAGAACTTGTCCTCAGCCAAAGTGGAGGTGATACGAACTGTCATGCTGAGCGAAGCGAAGCATCTCCCCCGGTCGCCGGAGAGATCCTTCGCTGACGCTCAGGATGACAGGATGGGCGCTCAGGATGACAACATCAGGACCACTGAGCTCCCCTGAGTTCCTCCGAGACCCCGCTACTCTTTCCCGTGGATCATCCGGAAGGACAGGGTAGCCAGACGGGCGGCAAGATCCTCGTTGGAGACCACGATGCCGGAGGGCACCTCCAGCTTTACCGGAGCAAAGTTCAGGATCGCCTTGATCCCCGCCGATACCAGCTGATCCGCCACCCTCTGGGCTGCCGAGGAGGGCACCGCCAGGATCGCCATCTGGATGGAACGCTCCCGAACGAAGGAGGAGAGATCCTTTACGTCCAGCACCTCCAGGTCGCCCACCTTCGTACCGATCTTGGAGGGGTCCTGGTCAAACAGGGCAGCAACACGGAGGGAATAGGTAGCGAAGCCGGGATAGGAAGCTATGGCACTTCCCAGCCGGCCTGCCCCCACCACGATGACCTCTTTCTCCGTGGTCAGGCCGAGCTGCTCTGCCAGCCTTCGCTGCATCTCCGCCACGTCGTAGCCGATGCCAGGACGGCCAAACTCCCCCAGATATCCCAGATCCTTCCGGACCTGTGCCGCCGGGACCCCCGCCGCATCTCCCAACATCTCCGAAGAGACAACGGTCAGTCGCTGCTCCCGAGCCTCCAGGAGATACCGATAGTAGAGGGGGAGACGGTTCAGACTCGGGGTCGGGACCTTTGGACGGTTCACCACCGATGACCACCTCCTATCGTTCAGCCGTTCCGCACAGCTTGATGGTACCTTCTTCCACCAGGTAGGTCAATGAATCCGAAAGACGTCTGCGCCTTGCCGATCCTCCTGGAGACCTCCTCAATCACCGCCACCATAGAATCGACCGTCTCCATCGACAGATGCAAACCAGACAGCCAACCATACCAACTGTGACACTCGCCGTCAACGTGAACCAGACCCTGGCTCGTCGTGATGCGGATGCCCAGAATCTGCCTCTCGAATCCGGCAGAACGTATTGACGGCCGCTCCGGCACGTGCCTATAATCACGAAGCTTTGCATAGGTTTGCCTAGCTTTCGGCGTCTTTGCCTGGCGAGCCGGCTCTACCCCGCAATCCCGACGATATCCCAGCTAAAGGGCGACCTACTCATCCCAACCACGAGGGCGATGGCCGGCCATGGCGGCCGGCCGTAAAAGTGATGGAAGGCTTGTAAGCATGACTAGAATGGAGATCGTCGTTGTCGGTGTAAACCACAAGGCAGCCCCTGTCCAGGTCCGCGAGCACCTGGCCTTCACCCCGGCGCAGATGGAGGCGGCCCTCGCTGCCCTCCGGGAGAAGACCGTGGAGGCCGTGCTCCTCTCCACCTGCAACCGCACCGAGATCTACGCGGTCGCTCCCTCTGCCGAAGCCGGTACCAGGGAGATAACGGGCTTCCTCGCGGACTTCCACGCTGTTCCGGCGGAGCGCTTCGCCCCCTACCTCTTCTCGCTGAGCGGAAGAGAGGCGGTGGACCACCTCTTCGCCGTGGCCTCGGGCCTCGATTCCATGATCCTCGGCGAGCCACAAATCCTCGGCCAGGTCCGGGAGGCCTATCTGGCCGCCCTGAGTCAAGACACGGCGGGCACCATGCTCTCCTGGATCTTCCACCACGCCATGAAGGTCGGCAAGCAGGTGCGCACCGACACCAGTATCAGCCGCAACGCCGTCTCGGTCAGCCACGCCGCCGTGGAACTGGCCAAGGGAACGTTTGGGACCCTGGCCGATCGATCGGTCCTCCTGATAGGGGCCGGAGAGATGGGCCAGTTGGCGGCCAGAAACCTCCTGGACAACGGCTGCGCCCGCCTGGTAGTGACTAACCGCACTCACAGCAGGGCCGTCGAGCTGGCAACCCGATTCGGAGCTACGGCGGCGGAATTCGACCGGCTGCCGGAACTGCTGGGAAAGGTGGACGTCGCCATCTCCGCCACGGGCGCCCCCAGCTTCGTGCTCACCACCAACATGGTGCAGGAAGCGTTGCGACTCCGCTCCGGCCGCCCGTTGATGCTGATAGACATCGCAGTCCCTCGGGACGTGGACCCCGGGGTGGGGGGACTGGACAACATCTCTCTCCACGACATCGACGACCTGCAGGCGGTTTGCACGGCCAACCTGGAGGAACGGCGCAAGGAGGTGGACCGGGCCCAGGTGATCATCGACGCCGAACTGGACCTGTTCGAGACCTGGTGGGGCAGCCTCCAGGTGGTCCCCACCATCCGGGCCCTTCGGGATCAGGCCGAGGAGATCCGCCAGAGGGAACTGCAGAAGGCCCTCCCTCGCATGGGCGAGCTGAGCGACCGCCAGCGCTCCGCCCTGGAGGCTCTCACCGTCGGCATCGTGAACAAGATGCTGCACCAACCCACCGTCCGCCTGAAGGCCAGGGGTGGCAACGGCACCGGGGCCAACTACGTCCAGATCCTCAGGGACCTCTTTGCCCTGGAGGAGAATCGAGCATGAAGTAGGGCAGGGCGCCCTGCCCTGCCGCCCGGTGGTCTGTGATGCTCCGCGGGCGGCGGGGCACAGGCGTGGCGCTGCGCTCGCTCGCGCCACGTGCCCTACGACGTCGAGGCCATCGTTCGAGCGGCGGGGGACAAGCTCGCCCTACTCCTCGGACATCAGGATGTGCTTGGGCGGCATCGGGGTGGGAGCGGGCATGGCGATCATGCCTGGATAGGGCACCCTCTTGGAGCGATCCCGGATGCCCGCCAGCAGCGACTCCAACTTGGATCCCGGGAAGGCCAGACACATCTGGCTGCGCTCGATCCCCGCGTAGTTGCGGCCTCCGGTACAGGCGGAGGTCAGGCTGATCTTCTCCAGGTGGCCCGCCCGCACAGCACCATAGGCGCACACCAGGCTGTTGGTGCTGACCTCCAGGGACAGCGGGGCTTCCCCGGTAGCGTACATGTAGTCATCCAGAAGGATGTAGGCCTGCCACGGCACCACCACCATCAGTACGGCATCGGGCTCGAAGCTTGCCTTGGCCAGAGGCGCTACCGCCAGCCCTCCCACCCGCATGGGTGGTATGGCCGGCTTGGAGGCGATCAACCTCCGGGCAGCGTCGGCGTTAGGCGCGTAGACCCCCACATGGGTCTTGACCGTCTTCTCCATCAGTGCCGTGTCCCGGTCCGGGTCGTACATCCCGAAGGCGATCCTGGCGTTGGGACACCCCAGGTTCCCCTGGGTAACCCAGAAGGGATAGCCTCCGGTGGCCGCCGCGGCTACGAACTGGCAGAAGGTCAGGACCTTGCTTCTCTCCAGCAGACCGTCGGGGGGTTCCTCCCCGGCCGGCACCATCCTTACCGCCACGGGTGCGCCGTCGAGCCGCAGCCGCGCCTCCAGGGCAGATGCCATTTCCGCGTTGCTCACCACCGAGCCTGTCTCCTTCTAGTACTCAGGCACGCAGATCCTGATGTTGTCATCCTCAGCGCCCATGCTGTCATCCTGAGCGTCAGCGAAGGATCTCTTCGGCGGAACGAGGAGATGCTTCGCTTCGCTCAGCATGACAGTTCCACCTTCGGGTTCTAAGCAGTTGGCCTGAGATCGCGTGCACAATCCGTCGTCATGCCCGCGAAGGCGGGCATCCAGGGTCCTCTCCGAGCGGTGATGTCCTGGACCCCCGCTTTCGCGGGGGTGACGAAGGGCAGACTATCTGGGGCCAGCTGCTT
>JAJZQR010000276.1 GCA_021806765.1 Chloroflexota bacterium
GTTGGCGTGAAGGAGCAGCCTCACGAGGAGAGGGGACGTCTGGACCCCCGCGCAAGCGGGGGTGACGTTGCATTAAACTGTAACTCCAACTACCCGTCCCCATGAACCATGCCCGGGAAACCGGTCGAAGGGTATGGTCATGTCCCAGGTCATCCGCGATGCCACCTGAAAGCCGTCCATGGCCCCGCCGTCGAGGATGGAGTAGACCTCCTCGGCCCTGTCCTGGTGGTGATGCTTCAGATCCTGAATCCTCCCCCGACAATCGGTGAAAACCCACCGGTGGCCCGGCAGCACCAGTTCGACCTCCAGCCGGGCCACCCTGTCCAGGCTGCCGAGGTACTGTTCCAGATGGTTCTCATCCCCCAGCCATCCGGTGATGTTGGGGGTTATGTCCTCCAGAACGTGGTCCCCGGACACCAGTATCCGCCCGTTCGGCTCGTACAGGCAGAGGTGCCCCTGGGTGTGGCCGGGCGTCTCCAGGCAGCGAAAGGCGTAGTCGCCCACCGTCACAGAGTCACCCTCGCCCAGGGATCGGAAATCCACGGGGTTCCTGGCCCCGTAACGGTAGGCCGGGTGGCTTCGGAAGACCTGTTCCAGCTCGCCCGGGGGGAAGCCGTTGGCGGCAGCGGCCCCCGCCCTCTCCAACAGCCGTTTCGTAGTAGGTCACGAGTCTACCAGGAAGGCCGCGATCTCGAAAGGCGGTGGTTTCTCGTTGCCCGGCCCAGAACGTGTCACCAACTCTTTGCTCGTTGACCGCAACCCTCTCCGAACCTACAATCGGCCCATCTCGTTCTCGGCACCACCTCATCGCTGAAAGGAGACGGCCGGTGGACTTCGATCTCTCCTCAGAGCACAGGATGGTTCAGCAGATGGCCCGGGATTTCGCCCGGAAGGAGATCATTCCCTACATCAAGGAATGGGACGAGCGGGGTCAAATGGATCTGGCGGTCGTCGGCAAGATGGCCGCCCTCGGGATGCTGGGTGCCCCTATCCCGGAGGAGTACGGCGGCAGCGGGACAGACTACCTCAGTTACGCCCTCCTGTGCGAGGAGATGGAGCGGGCCGATACGGCCTTTCGGGTGCTGCTCACGGTCCACGTGGGTCTCAACAGCCTGACCATCCTCCAGTGGGGAACCGAGGAGCAGAAACAGAGGTTCCTGGTGCCCCAGGCCAAGGGAGAGAAACTGGCTGCCTTCGGCCTGACGGAGCCCAACATGGGGTCCGACGCCGGAAACCTGGAGGCCACCGCCGTGAGGGACGGCGACCACTACATCCTCAACGGGGAGAAGATGTGGATCTCCCTGGCGGATGTGGCCGACCACTTCCTGGTCTTCGCCAGCACCAACCGCTCCGAGAAGCACAGGGGGATCTCCTGCTTCATCGTGGAGCGGGGCATGCCCGGGTTCACCACAGGATCGATCCACGGCAAGATGGGGATCCATGCCGGCAACACCGGCAGCCTCAGCCTTCAGGACGTTCGGGTCCCCAGGGAGAACCTGCTGGGCGAGGAGGGTGAGGGGTTCAAGATCGCCATGTCGGCCCTCGACAACGGCCGGTTGTCGGTGGCGGCCGGAGCGGTGGGGCTGGCCCAGGCATGCCTGGATGCCAGCGTCAAGTACGCCAACGAGCGTATCGCCTTCGGACAGCCCATCGGGAAGTTCCAGTTGGTGCAGGAAATGATCGCCAAGATGGTGGCGGGCACCGAGGCGGCCCGGCTGCTGACCTATCGGGCCGCATTCCTGAAGAACAGGGGCGTCCGAAGCACCAGGGAGGTCTCCCTGGCCAAGTGGTACGCATGCGACGTGTCGATGCAGGCTGCCCTGGACGCCGTCCAGGTCCACGGGGCCTACGGCTACTCCAACGAGTTCCCGGTGGAGCGCTACCTCCGCAACGCCAAGGGCGCCGTGATCTACGAGGGCACGGCCCAGATCCACACCCTGTTGCAGGGCGAGTACGCCCTGGGCTACCGGAAGGACAGGCCGCTGCGCAGGGAGTTGCCCAAGGCGCCTGGATACTGAAGCGCCGGGGACGTAACCACCAAGACACGAAGGATCTCCAGGCTCTACTGGTGATTCTTTGTGCCTTGGTGCCATCGTGGTTGCGTTCTCGCTGCCGGAATTGAGGCGGCCAGCTCACTTGGCCCTATCCTCTAGACGGCGGAACCGTTTCCGGCAGCGGGGATCAACCTGGGGGAGCGATGGATGCAGGCCCGGTGGCCCTTGCAGGTAGAGCTGGCGCTCTGGCATTCCCAGAGCGACTCCTCGGCGCCGCTGGTGGCGGCGCCCTTCAACTCGAGGACGAGGCGGAAGATGTGGCCCACCGCCTCGGGCTCTCCCCACACCGCCAGGCCCACTCCACCCTCCGCGCCGTCGATGCCACCTCGGGCGATCACCTGGCACCGGACCGGAGCCAGCAGCTTGACCGCCTCCACCTCGGTGATCACCTGACCGAAGAGCGGTATCAGCCCCACGGACATCCCCATGGAGAAGTCGACCCCGTTCCGGCCGGCTGCTCGCACCGCATCGCCCACAGAGCCGGGGATCAGCTTCTCCAGACCGGCGGCCACCAGGATTGGCACCCCCTGCGCCTGGATCCCCGCGAGGACCCTTCCCGGCCTGTCCCCCAGGGGAGCGCCCACGGCCATGGCGGCCCCACCCTGGGCATCGATGAGGTTGGCACCGATGACGAAAACGTCGTTCTCGCCGAGACTCGGCACCACCTCGGGCAGCTCGTCGTCGACCTTCCGCCAGCTGGAACCTTCGATCAACATGGCGTGAGGCGCTTCACAGGGGACGCGGGTCGCCTTGAAGCCCCGGGGGCTGATCCGCCCGGATATCAACATCGAGACTCCCACCAACTCCTCGGCCACAGCGGACACCGTGGTCCCGCCCTTCAGCAGGATCTTGCCCCCCCTTAGGGCTCGCTGGACCTCCGGCGTCCGAACGATGGCCTTGGCAATCAGCCGCTTACCTTCGGCCACCGTCAGGGTCATCATCGCTTTCATTGCAGCTCTGTTACCTTCCTATGGCCAGGGAGGCCCAACTGCCGGCGAGGACCTGCACGCCCGCCAGGATGTCCTCGGGCCTGGTCTTTTCCTCGGGGGCATGGCTGATCCCGTCGATGGAGGGCACGAAGACCATCCCCACCGGCGCGTAGGGGACGATGGTCTGGGCGTCGTGGCCCGCGCCGCTGGGCATCCGAGCCACCGACAGATCCAGGGAACGCGCCGTATCCTCCACCCGGCTTACCATCCCCTCGTCCAGCCGAACCGGCTTGCCCCTGGTCTTCTCCTCGAAGGAGATCTCCACCTGCCGCTGAGAGGCGATGGCGCGGGCAGCCTCCCGAACGAAGTCGAGGGCGCGATCGATACTCTCCTGCTCGATCCCTCTGATGTCGGTCTGCAATTCAACCAGGCCCGGGACCACGTTCCAGGCGCCAGGCAGCGCGCGGATGGCAGCGGCAGTGGCCACCGTCTCCAGGGACCGCTCGGCCATTCCGGCCCGCTCCACAGCCAGGATCAACTCGGCCGCCGCGGCCAGGGCGTCCCGCCGCATCCCCATGGGGGTGGCCCCTGAGTGGTCGGCCCGTCCGGACAGCCCTATTCGCCATCGGGTGGCACCGGGAATGGCCGTGACGGCGCCGATGGTGGTGCCGCTGGCCTCCAGCCGCCGCCCCTGTTCGATGTGAAGCTCCAGGTACCCCGTCAGCGAACGATCGGCCGCCCGCTGAGGTAGGCGAGCGGCCTCCTCCAGGAGGGCGGCCATGGGGAGGTCGTGCCGCTCCCACCGGCGCACCGTATCCAGACTCAGCTCCCCAGTAAAGAAGAGCGAGCCCAGCCTGCCCTGGCCGAAGATGGCCGCCTCCTCGCACCGCCACGCTACCACTTCCAGAGGAACAGCCGGTGTGATTCCGGCCGCCCGCATGGCCTCCACCGCCTCGATCGCCCCGATCACCCCCAGGACGCCGTCGTAAGCACCACCGTTGGGGACGGTATCCAGGTGAGATCCGGCCATCAGCACCCCTGCGCCGGGCCTGTTACCGTCGGTAGATCCAAACATGCTCCCAAGGCCGTCGTAGGCAACGGTGAGCCCCGCCTCTTCCATCCAGCGGGCCACGAGCTTCACCCCCTCGGCTTCCAGGAGCGAGAAGGCCAGCCGGTCCACCCCTCCGGCGGAACCCCGAGCCTTCTCGGCCAGCAGGGATATCCGGCCCATCACACGATCGATTTGAACCTTGGAAGTTATGGCCCTCAACAACTCAGGTTCCATATTCTCCAACTCCCTAGACTCAAGTCCTCTGCTGCAGTGATCCTGACAGTCGAGGGGTCGAGGCTTCAGCCGGACGTCAACCTGGGCCGGCTAAAGCCTCGATTCCTCGATGGCGAAAGTGCAGTGCTACCCTCTGGCAACCCTGGGTAGGTACTCCCCGTAGCCCGGGGACTGGAGCAGCCGCCCCTCCTGCATGACGAACTGGCCACGAACCATGGTAGCCGCCACCTTGCCCCGAACCGACCAGCCCTCGTAGGGGGTGTAGCCGGTCAGGCTGTGCATGTCCTTGGCCTCCACCTTCCACTCCACGTCGGGGTCGAACAGCACCAGGTCGGCGTCGGCACCGACGGTGATGGAACCCTTGCGAGGAGCCAGGCCGAAGATGCGAGCGGGACTCTCGCAGAGCAGATCGACCATGCGAGGCAGATCGATGCGCCCCCTGTCCACTCCCTCGCTGTACAGCAACGGCAGCATGGTCTCGATGGTCGGCGCACCGAAGAAGATCTCCGAGAAGCGCTCGGCCGGCATGGTCTTGTTATCCAGGGGCCACGGGGCGTGGTCGGAACCGATCACCTGAACGACGCCGTCCTCGACGGCCTGCCATACGGCGTCCACGTCGTGCCTCTCCCGCAGCGGGGGAGCGATCTTCGTCTTCCCGCCCTGCCGCTTCATCTCGTCGGACGTCAGGGTCAGGTAGTGGGGGCAACTCTCTATGAACACCTTCTGGCCGGCCAGTTGGGCCTGGTGGCCGAGGGCGATCCCCCGACCGGTGCTCATGTGAACCAGGTAGAGGGGGCAATTGGCCAGCTTGGCGATGTTCGTGATCCGGAAGGTGGCCTCGGCCTCCGCTTCAGGGGGGCGCACCGCCAGGTAGTTCTCGGGGGTGTAGCGACCCTCCGCCTGGTACTTGTCCTCCAGGTAGTCGATGATGTCGCCGTTCTCGGCGTGGCAGCAGAACATGCCTCCCCGCTGACCGATGTAGTCCAGCGCTTCGTAGAGGCTGTAGTCGTCCCACATGATGCCCCGCTTGCGGTAGGCCATGAACATCTTGAAGCTGGTGACGCCCAGGTCGAAGGCGTCGGCGAACTGCCTGGTCACCCCGCGCTCCGGGGCCTGAAGCCGGCAGTGCATGGCGAAGTCCACCAGCGACTCGGCCTCCCCCTGGTCCCGCAGAGTGGTGAGGAACTCCTTCACCGGCATTCCCACCTTGCCCTGCTGGTAGGGGATGATGGTGGTCACTCCGCCAAAGGCTGCGGCAGCGCTCACGCTGGCGTAGCTGTCGGCCTGAAGGTTGAAGTTGGCCATGTGGACGTGGGCGTCCACCACCCCGGGCATGACGATCTTGCCCGCGGCATCGACACGCCGGGCCTGAGCTGCCTCGGGGGGCAGCATCCCGGGCGCCAGCAGGGCGACGATCTTTCCCTCTCCGATCGCCACCGTGGCCTGACTGGCGGTCCCGCCGGCAACCACCAGGCCGCCCTCGACGACCGTGTCTATCCTGTTGACCATGGCTAAGGCTCCTCCTCGAACCAAGAATAGTGCTGAGTGCTGAGTGCTAATCTGTCTCAGACACGGGGCCGAGCTGCGGCAACTCGGTCCGCGGAGCCCTGACTCCCCTCAGGCTCCGACTCCGGCCTTGCGGCTCTCGGCCCTCTTCAGCAACTCCGCCGCGGCCTCCTCCACCGACATGGCAGGCTGGCGGAAGCCCAGCTCCATGCTGAGCCGGCTGATCTGAGGCGGGGTCAGGAAGGTCTTACGTAACTCCTCGGTTTCTTTGAACACCTCCGCGGGGGTCCCATCCAGGATCACCTTACCACCCCGAACCACGATGGCTCGCCGAGTGGACTCCGCCAGCAACTCCATGTCGTGGGTGATCAGGATGATGGTGTGGCCGGCATCATTCAACGCCTGCAGCACCTTGCGAAGCCGAAGCACCTGCTCCCTATCCTGTCCGCCGGTAGGTTCGTCCAGCATGAAGATCTCGGGCCGCATCGCCAGCACACCGGCGATGGCCAGCCGCTGCCGCTGCCCCCTGCTGAGCCGGAAGGGGTGGATGTCGATGACCTCTCTCAGGTTGAGGATGTCGATGGCCTCCTCGACGTTCCTCTCGACGGTGGCTTTATCCATCCCGATGTTCTTTGGCCCGAAGGCGATCTCCTCTCGCACGCTACTGGCGAAGATCTGGTGGTCCGGGTTCTGGAAGACGTAGCCCACGTTGCGGGCAAGGCTGGACACCTGGGCATTGCGGGTGTCCACGCCCTTAACCACCACGCTGCCCTCAGTCGGCTTGAGCAGGCCGTTGAAGTGCTTCACCATAGTCGTCTTGCCGGCACCATTCTGGCCGATGACCCCGAGGAACTCCCCTTTCCGGATCTGCAGATCGATCCCGTTCAGCGCCTTTGCACCGTTGGGATAGGTATGGCCCAAACCTTGTACTTCGATGATCACGTCGTTGTTAGACACGGGAAAACAGTTCCACTCCTTCCTCCAGGGTCAAGGGGACCTTCGAGCCCAGGTCCAGCTGGTCTTCCAGTTGGAAGTACAGCTGGGTCACCTGGGGGAAACGTATCCGCTTGTCATCCTTGATCCTTCGGTAGAACTCCCGCGGCTCCGCCACAATCTCCAGGTGGCCATCCCGCAACAGCACCATCTTGTCGGCCAGGGGCGCCAGATGCTCGGGGTCGTTCTCGACGATCACGATGGTCTTGCCCTGCTGCTTCAAACGCCTCAGCACCTCGAACACCTCTTCGGTGCCCATGGGGTCCAACTCTCGGGTCGGTTCGTCCATCACCAGGATCTTCGACTCCATGGCCAGCACCGAGGCGATGGCGACGCGCTGTTTCTGACCACCGGACAGCTCGTGCGACATCCGC
>JAJZQR010000277.1 GCA_021806765.1 Chloroflexota bacterium
GCTGGCTGCCCTGCCCGATGCCACCGTGGTGGACGGCACGGATGCTGTGGACGAGGTCATGGTCGTAAAGGAGAAAGAGGAGATAGAGTTGCTCCGGCAGGCCGCGGCGATCGGCGACGTCGGGCTGCGAGCAGCTATCCGCGAGATCGAGGTCGGGGTCACCGAGAACCACCTGGCCGGCGTCGGCGAGTTGGCGATGCGAGATGCCGGGAGCGACTGGAGTTGGTCGGTCACGGCCGGCAACGAGGTGGGTTCCGGATACCGTGCCTCCTACCCTATGGGGATCACCCAGCCTGCGACCGAGAAGCTGATCCAACTCGGAGACATGGTAATCCTCGACTTCCATCCCATGTACCGTCTCTACTTCTGCGACCTCACGGCGAACGTCATTGTCGGCAAGCCCACTCCTCAGCAGCAGAAGATCGCGGACGTCTGGCAAGAGGCCGTACAGGTACTCCTGCGTGGCATGACCACGGGCAGCCGAGTGGCGGACGTAGCCGCAGCGGCCCACAGCTTCGTGGACGAGGCCGGGCTCGGCGAGTACCTGTGGCCCGCCTTCGGACACGGCCTCGGCACCGACTCCCGTGTGCCACCCCTGATCAACGAGAAGAGCGAGGAACTGTTCCTGGACAACATGGTCGTGGCCGCCGGCATGCACATCTATTGGCCCGGCCTCGGAGGCATGCGTCTGGAGTTGCCGACCCTGGTGACCCCGAAAGGCGGCAACCCGTTGGCCAAGACCCCGCTCTACTTGCAGGTCCTGGACAAGTAGCATTGCAGACTCAGGTCACCTCGCCGGGAGCGCAGCCTGGATAGCCGCCCCCCCGACGTCCTTTGAGCATCTCTATCTACGGTCTAAGAGTTAGGAGGAGACTATTGAAGATACGCGATGTGCGAACCATCCTGCTGACCGCGCCCATCCCCAAGGAGCACCAGTGGACCAGTGACTTCGGCACCGCGCTGGCCTTCAATGCGGCCATAGTAGTGATCGAGACCGACGAGGGTATCACGGGCTATGCCGAGGCCAAGGGCACGCCCCAGGTGATGAAGGCGATCATCGAGCACGAACTCAAGCCGATTCTCATCGGCCAGGACCCCACGAGGGTCCAGTATCTGTGGGAGCGAATGTTCAACGGCTTCCGCCTGGGCCTCTCCCTCTACTACGGCCGCTCCCAGCCGATAGCCACGGCCCCCGGCGAACTGATGTGCGCGATCAGCGGCATCGACGTAGCCCTGTGGGACGTCGCCGGCAAGGCTGCGGGGGTGCCCGTCTACAAGCTGATGGGCGGCGGCATGCGAACTCGCATCCGTGCTTATGCCAGCGGCGGCCACGGACCCGCGGGGGAAATCGGCGAAGAGGTCGCCAGGTACGTCGAGAAGGGCTTCAAGGCCGTCAAGATGCGGGTTGGTGGCAGGGACCACCCGCGGATGGTGGACGGCGCGGTTCGCCGCGTGCGTGAGGCCCGGGAGGCCGTTGGACCCGAAGTAGAGATCATGCTGGATGCCCACGGCAGCACCAACGTGGGGGATGCGATCAAGATCGCCCGTGCTCTCGAGCAGTTCGACATCACCTGGTACGAGGAGCCGGTCGTCTTCCACAACTTCGAGGGACTGGCCGAAGTCCGTCGCTCGACCCCAATCCCTGTGGCAACAGGAGAGAACCTCTATACCCGCTTCGCCTTCCGCGATCTTGCCCTGGCTCGTGCGGCCGATGTCTGGCAGCCGGACATGGCGATGGTGGGCGGTCTGACGGAGATGCTCCGCATCGCCAACCTGGCCAACGCGTTCGAGTTCTCGCTTGCACCTCACTCCTGGGGCAGCGCGCTTCTTTGGGCGGCGAACCTCCAGCTCGCCGCGGCCGTGCCGAATTGCCTGATCTTCGAGTTCGGCCAAGCATACAACCTTCTCCTTACCGACCTCGTGACGACGCCTGTTAGGGTGGAGAAGGACGGCTACGTGGAGATACCACAGGGACCTGGCCTCGGCGTGGAGATCGACCCCGACGCCGAGAAGCGATACCCGTTCAACCCCGATCTGCCGGAGCGGATCGCAATCGTCTAGTCCAGTCTACACCAGGTTAACGTCTTCTCAGCGACCGTTGCGCTCGTGCGCAACAATAGAAGGAGGGAAAGTTGAAGCGTCTGGTAGTCTCGTCGGTAGCCGTCCTCGCGGCAGCTAGCCTGCTGATCGCGGGGTGCGGCCAATCAGCTTCTGCGCCGACCTCGGCGCCCGCATCCCCTACCAAGGCAACCGATCAGGCAAAGCCCACGGAGCAGACAAAAGCCGCTGCCCAGCCCTCGCCCGCTGTAAAGACAGACTTTCCGGCCGGTAAGCCGATAAACATGATCGTGCCCTGGGCTGCCGGTGGCCCTAACGACATCGTCAGCCGCGCTCTCGCCGCGGGCATGGAGAAAGAACTCAACACTTCCATTCCGGTCGTCAACAAGCCTGGCGCCGGTGGCCAAATAGGCATGACGGACGCAGCGAACGCCAAGCCCGATGGCTACACCATCGTCAATACCGCCCTGCCGAGCATCATCTCCACCTACCTGGAGGCCGATCGCAAGGCGACCTACAACCGGAAGAGCTTCCAGCCGATAGCCCTCCAGTCGGTTGATCCGATTACCATCGCCGTGAAGGCTGATAGCCCCTACAAGACCTTGAAGGACCTCATCGACGCCGCGAAGGCGAACCCGGAGAAGATCAAGGTCGCAGCCAACGGCGTGATGAGCATCAATCACATGACTATCCTCCAGCTCGAGAAAGCTGCCGGAGTCAAGTTCGCCATCGTGCAGTTCAACGGTGGCTCGGAGCAGCCGACGGCGCTGCTGGGAGGCCACATCGACGTAGGCTTCGACCTGAGCGGCGTGTTTGTTCCCCAGATCAAGGCCGGAATGCTCCGCGCCCTGGCCATCGCCGACACCCAGGAGAACAAGTACCTTCCGGGCGTGCCGACGATCAAGTCCGCCGGATACGACGTCAGCTTCTCTAGCCTGCGTGCCTTCAGCGTACGCTCTGACACGCCCAAGCCAATTGTGGATGTTCTGGCGGCTGCGGCTAAGAAGGTCATCACGAGCGACGCCCACGTGAAGAAGATGGAGGAAGCCGGCATCGGGGTCCGCTACATGGATCCTGACGGGGTCTCCAAGCTCTGGGCCGAGCAGGAAGCCGTTGTCTCGAAGCTGATGGCCGAGAACAAGTAGCACCGCGCGATAGGGCAGCGTTCCACGGTGACCAGGTCACTGACGAAGAGACAGACTAGAGAAGAGCCCTTGAGTCAGAACTCAAGGGCTCTTCTCTGATGCGAGATGCTTATGCCTCCACTGAATATCGGGAACTCGCCGAGTGGCTGAGGGGTCTCGTGGACCGCCTTGAAATGTCGCGATGCCGTCTGCGCTGCCCTCAACAGAAAGTGTCGCCCTGGTTACCTGGGACAGTGAGCAGTCTGAGCGATGCTACGACATTTGGCGTAGAACGCTACCGCATTGGCTGCAGAAAGGACCATCGGTGGGACCGTCCTTTCTGCGTAGGGAGAATCCGCTGTTGTGCCGATGGCAGGAAAGGACGCCCCCGGTACTCTGTGGGCGGGACAGGTGAGCAACCACCATTGACCCAGAATCGTCCGAGGGAGAGGAACCATGTACGCCCAACCCACCGCTGTAGTTGTCGGTGCCGGCATTGGGGGCATTGCCACGGCTGCCCTCCTGGCGCGCAACGGTTTCCAGGTCACAGTGCTGGAGAAGAACTCAGCCCCTGGAGGGCGGTGCGACCGGATCCTCCACGATGGTCATCGCTTCGACGTAAGCGCCACGCTCTTCCTGATGCCTCAACTGTTTGCGGAGACCTACGCGGCCCTGGGCGAGCGGATGGAGGATCACCTGGAGCTTCGTCGGGTGGACCCGACCTACCAGATCAGCTTCGACGACGGCGTCCGGCTGGCCTTGACCGGGGATCTCGAAGCGATGCGGGGGCAGCTGGAGGGGATCGAGCCAAGTAGCTTCGGTGGCCTGATGCGCTACCTGGCGGAGGGCCACCTGAACTACCACCTCTCCCTGGAACGCTTCGTCGGTCGCAACTTCTACAGCTTGCTCGATTACTTCAGTCCCGGTAACCTGCCGCTCCTCTTCCAGATGAAGGCACTGGTCAAGCACTACGACAACGTCGGCAACTACTTCCGGGATTCCCACCTCAAGGCGGCCTTCACATTCCAGAACATGTATCTGGGCCTCAGCCCCTACGATGCACCAGCCACCTACTCCCTACTCCAGTATGCGGAGCTGGCGGAGGGGGTCTGGTATCCGGCGGGCGGGATGTATCGGGTAATCGAAAGCCTGGCGGCAATAGCCCAGGCCTGCGGCGTCCGGTTCCTGTATGACACGCCGGTGGAGCAGATCGAGGTGCAGGGAAACCGGGCTACCGGCGTGCGGGCGGAAGGTGGCCTGCGCCTGGCGGCCGACGTGGTCGTGGCCAACGCCGATCTGCCCTACGTCTACCAGCGGCTGCTGCCGGATGGGGCGGAGGGCGGCCGCATGGGTCGGAAGAAGCACACCTGCTCGGCGATCACCTTCTACTGGGGGGTGGATCGGGTGTACCCGCAGTTGGGGACCCACAACGTCTTCCTGGGGGGTGACTACAGGGCCAGCTTCGACAGGATCTTTCAGGACAAGACCCTTCCCGAGGAGCCCAGCTTCTACGTCCACGCCCCCGCGCGCATCGATCCCTCCGCCGCCCCCGCCGGACAGGACACCCTGATGGTGCTGGTCCCGGTCGGTCACCTGGACGAGTCCACCCGTCAGGACTGGCCGGACCTGCGGCAGCGGGCTCGCTCGTTCGTCCTGCAGCGACTGGCTTCAGCAGGTGTGGCAAATCTAGACAAGCACCTCAAGTTCGAGGTCGCGTACACGCCGCTGGTCTGGCAGTCCAGATACAACCTGTCGAAGGGCGCAGCCTTCGGCCTCAGCCACAACTTCATGCAGGTGGGCTATCTGCGGCCGCAGAACCGGCACAGCCGCTACCGCAACCTCTACTTCGCCGGGGCCAGCACACATCCGGGCACCGGCCTGCCCTTGGTGCTCCTCTCTGCCCGCCTCACGACAGAGCGAATCCTGAAAGAGTCTGCTGCGCTCCTCCCCGCTCCGTCGAGACCGGTGGCAGCCATGGCTTAAGGAGCGCACGGCTTCCGTGCCGGCTCTGGGGCTGGCTCTCCCCCGAGAGCTGGACCTCATGTCGTCCGCAAGACTTTGAGGCGAAACAGTGCTTGCAGGAAGAGTGGATCCGGCAGAGAGGCGATCAGCAGGAGGTTCTCCCATGGCGAGCCTGTTTCGTCCAGGAAGCGGAGAACCCGCTGGATGGGGTTGTTCTCGAACAGGGCGGCGAATATGGACTTCGCCCGCTCTCCATGGCGAGAGATGATCTGCAGCATGAGGGAGTCGTACAGCCGGTAGCGGCGGGAATCGGGCGGTAGCTCGAAGGGATGCCCCGACCGTGACAGCGACCGGACGATGGCGGACGAGTCCTGCTGGATGCGGATGAAGGCGAAGCCCGTGGAGGGCTTGACCCTCCCGCCCCGAACCCCGATGGCCAGGACGCTCTGCCCGATCCGCCGGGAGAAGGGTTGGTCCGTCATGGGGCTGACGCCGCCTTCCCGGGCAAGGATGCGGTAGCTGTCGATCCCCAATACGCTCCCCACGTAGTCCCTGAATGCCTCCTCGGCTTCGCCCGAGAGGAGGGGGTTCGCCGCGCAGGCAACGTACTCCACCAGCGCCCTGCGCTCCGAGAGGGGCAGCAGATAGAAGAAACGGGCCGCACCTTTCTGCGACGTGCGAAAGTCCAGGAAGGTGGCCGCCCCCGGGTCGAAGCGGCTCTCCGACGCCTCGATTTCCCAGCCCTTGAACTGCTGGAGCAGCCGATGGTACCTGGAAGGGCGGGGCTCGAGCTGCGATATGTTGAACAGGCTGTCGAAGATCCACCTGCCGCGGTATTCCGTCCCATCTACCCGCACCCGGGCGCCGTCGGGGCCGTCCTCGATCCGCTGGACCGTTCCCTGGAGGAACTCCACGTTGGGCCGTCCCGAAAGATCCTGCCGGACGAAGCGGTAGAAGTCGATGCCGCGAATCATCTGGTAACGATAGGGCTCCAGAGAGATGGTCCGTTGGAAGCCGTCCGCCGCGAAGCGCAGGCGATCCCAGGAGCGGTGGACGATGCCGTCGAAGCGGGTCGGCCGATCGGTCCAGAAGCACCAGGTCCGGTCGTTCCGCTCCTTGGTGTCCCTATCCACGATCAACATCGACCGGTCCCCCAGCGGGCTGTGCGCCAGGTAGTGGGCCAGGGTCAGACCGGCCGCACCGCTTCCCGCGATGACGAGATCGTACTTCTCCATGCTATCGATTGCCCCGGCAGCGCCACCAGAGTCCCGGCAGCCTTCGCAGCTTGCCCCAGCCGCTCACGTGGGCACGGCGGTGGAAGACGTCGTAGTCGTGGGCCTCGATGTCTTCCAGGATCGCCCGGTAGAACTCCGCCGCAGCCGCGACGGCGAGCCGCCCATCCCTGCTCAGCATGGGAACGCCGGGCCACGCCTCCGCGTAGAGGCGGCGGTTGCGGTCGATCTGGAAACGCATGAACTCCCTCCATGGATGGTCCACCCGGCCGGCGGCGATGTCCTCCTCCGACAGCCCGTGGGCAGCCAGTTCCTCGGCAGGAAGGTACACCCGACCCGCGCGCCAGTCCTCCCCCACGTCACGGAGGATGTTGGTGATCTGCAGGGCTACGCCGAGCTTGACGGCGTAGGGGATGGCTTCCTCGCCGATGAACCCCAGGATGTGCATGCTCATGAGGCCGACTGTGGAGGCGACGCCGTAGGCATACAGGGCCAGCTCCTCGAAGCTGTCGTACCGCTTCTGCCGCAGGTCGCGCCCAACGCCGTCGATCAACTGCTCCGCGTATCGTGATGGGATGCGGTAGCTCAGCCTAGTATCCGTCCAGGCCACGGCGACCGGGTCGTCGAGGCCTGGATCTGGCGACATCGCTCTCCGGCGCCACCCTGCCAGCGCAGTCTCGACCTCGTCGACCGGCCGGTCGACGAGGTCGTCGGTGACCCAGATCGGAA
>JAJZQR010000278.1 GCA_021806765.1 Chloroflexota bacterium
TTGCTGTTTCGGGTTCAAGGTAAGTGTCCTCATACCTCAAGTATGGCGGACATTTTCCCTGAGCAGTTAAACCGGACATTTTCCCTGAGCAGTGACAAGAGCTGATAAAAAGGGTTGACAAGGCGGCGGGCGGGCGGTAGAATGGCCTCGAAATCCGACGGTTTTAGTAGGAATTACTAGAGAGCGCGGCCGGTTCACCGGCTGGTAGGAGAGAGATGTCGGACGCCAAGACTCTGCCTGCAAACAAGACTAATGCGACCCAAATAGACCGCGACCAGACCCTCCTCGTCGAGGACCTCCACGCCTCCGTCGAGGGCAAGGAGATCCTCAAGGGCGTCAACCTCCAGGTCACCAAGGGGCAGGTCCACGCCCTCATGGGCCCCAACGGCTCGGGCAAGAGCACCCTCGCCAACGTCCTGATGGGACACCCCAAGTACCTGGTGACCCGGGGTCGAATCCTCTTCAAGGGCCAGGACATCCTGGGGCTGTCGCCCGACGAGCGCGCCAGGCTGGGCATCTTCCTCGCCTTCCAGTACCCCATCTCCGTCTCGGGGGTGCCGGTGGCCAACTTCCTCCGGGCCTCCATGAAGGCCGTGCGGGGCGACGAGCTCCCGGTGCGGGAGTTTCGAAAGCTGCTCCGCGGCCAGATGGAGCTGCTGAAGGTGGAAGAGAGCTTCGTCGGCCGCTACCTGAACGAAGGCTTCTCCGGCGGCGAGAAGAAGAAGAACGAGATCCTGCAGATGGCGCTGCTACGGCCGGAGATCGCCATCCTGGACGAGACCGACTCCGGTCTCGACATCGACGCCCTGCGCACGGTATCGGAGGGGGTCAACGCCCTGCTGGGGCCGGACATGGGGGTGCTGATCATCACCCACTACCAGCGGATCCTGAACTACATCCAGCCGGACGTGGTCCACGTCCTGGTCAACGGTCGGGTGGCTCGAACCGGCGGACGCGAGCTGGTGGAACGGCTCGAGGCCGAGGGGTACGACCCGATCCTGAGAGAGGTGGAGGAGAATGGCCACCAGCCCCACTGACATCGGCGTGGGCGATTACAAGTACGGCTTCCACGATCCGGAGGACTACGCATTCAAAGGCCAGCGTGGCCTCTCGGAGAAGGTGGTCGAGGAGATCAGCCGGATGAAGGGCGAGCCGGACTGGATGCGCGATTTCCGGCTGAAGGCCTACCACCACTTCCAGGCACGGCCGGTGCCGACCTGGGGTGCCGACCTCTCGGAGATCGACTTCGACAACATCTTCTACTACGTCCGCCCCACCGACAAGCAGGGGAAGACGTGGGAGGAGGTGCCGGAGTACATCAAGAACACCTTCGACAAGCTGGGCATCCCCGAGGCCGAGAGGAAGTTCCTCGCCGGCGTATCGGCCCAGTACGAGTCGGAGGTGGTGTACCACTCCATCCGGGAGGAGCTGACCAGCAAGGGCGTCATCTTCCTGGACATGGACTCCGGACTCCGGGAGTATCCAGACGTCGTTCGCGAGTACTTCGGGACGGTGATCTCCAACAACGACAACAAGTTTGCCGCCCTGAACAGCGCCGTGTGGAGCGGCGGAAGCTTCATCTACGTGCCCAAGGGCGTCAAGGTGGATATCCCCCTGCAGGCCTACTTCCGGATCAACGCCGAGAACATGGGGCAGTTCGAGCGGACCCTGATCATCGCCGACGAGGGCAGCTTCGTCCACTACATCGAGGGCTGCACGGCCCCCATCTACTCCACGGACTCCCTGCACTCGGCCGTGGTCGAACTGGTTGCCAGGCCCGGCGCCACCATCCGCTACACCACCGTTCAGAACTGGAGCAAGAACGTCTACAACCTGGTGACCAAGCGGGCCTTCGCCTACGAGGGGGCGGCCGTCGAGTGGATCGACGGCAACCTGGGCAGCAAGATCACCATGAAGTACCCTGCCGTCTACCTTATGGGCGAGGGGGCCAGGGGAGAGATCCTCTCCATCGCCTTCGCCGGCAAGGGCCAGGTGCAGGACGCCGGCGGCAAGGTGGTGCACAGGGCGCCCGGCACCACCAGCACCGTCACCAGCAAGTCCATCAGCAAGGACGGCGGACGGGCCAGCTACCGGGGGCTGCTGAAGGTGCACGACGGCGCCAAGGGGGCAAGGAGCAACGTCCGGTGCGACGCACTGCTCCTTGACGAGCGCTCCCGGACCGACACCTACCCTTACATCGAGATCGACGAGGACCAGGTCGAGATCGGCCACGAGGCGACGGTCAGCAAGATCGGGGAGGAGCAGCTCTTCTATCTGATGAGCCGAGGCATCAGCGAGAACGACGCCATCATGATGATCGTGAACGGCTTCATCGAGCCCTTCACCAAGGAGCTCCCGATGGAGTACGCGGTGGAGCTAAACCGCCTGATCCAGCTCGAGATGGAAGGCAGCGTGGGGTGAGAAGCCAATGAGCGTGGAAGCAAAGAGCATGACGAAGAATGGGGGCTTCTCCGAGGAGGCCCTCCTGGAGCTGTCCTGGTCCAAGAACGAGCCTGGCTGGCTGCGCGATATGCGGCTGGAGGCCTGGCGCGGGTACGAGCGGATGGCCATCCCGTCCAGGAAGGAGGAGGAGTGGCGCAGGACCGACATCAGCCTCCTGGAGCTGGGGGCGGCGATCCCCTTTGCGCCGCCGGTGGAGCCCGTCGCCCGGCTCGAGGATCTGCCAGTTCAACTGCGCTCCGCTCTGGGCGGCAACGAGGGTAGGGGCGGCCTTCTGGTCCACCAGAACTCCAGCGGGAGTCATCGCTGGCTGACTCCGGAGCTGTCTGCCAGGGGAGTGGTCCTGACCGACCTGGACACCGCCGTGCGAGAGCACCCCGAGCTAGTGAAGGCCCACCTGGGTTCACAGGTTCTACCCGAGGAGGGCAAGTTCACCGCCCTGCACTACGCCTTCTGGAGCGGCGGAGCCTTCGTCTACGTGCCGCGGAACGTCGAGGTGGAGCTTCCGATCCAGGCGATGAGCTGGGCCGACCGCGAGGGGCTGGCGGTCATGCCCCACACCTTGATAGTGTTGGAGGAGGGCGCGGGCCTGGTCTTCGTGGATGAGTTCGCCTCTCCCGAAGGGGCTGGACCGACCCTGGCCAACAGCGTGGTCGAGCTGTCGCTGGGTCCGGGCTCGCGGCTGCAGTACGTGGCGCTGCAGCGGTGGGGTCAATCGGTGTACGGCCTCGGCACTCAGAGGGCAGAGGTGAGGCGCGACGCCACCCTGTCCTCCCTCTCCGTGGTCCTAGGGAGCCGGATGACCAAGTCCTGGGTGGACTCCCGACTGGTGGAGCCAGGCGCCAGCGTGGCGATGACCGGCATCATGTTCGCCGACGGCAAGCAGCGGTTCCACCACCACACCCTGCAGGACCACCAGGCGCCCAACACCACCAGCGACCTGCTGTTCAAGGCGGCCCTGGCGGACCACTCTCGGTCGGAGTACTCCGGCCTGATCCGGGTGCATCCAGACGCCCAGAAGACAGACGCCTACCAGGCGAATCGGAACCTGTCTCTCAGTGAGCACGCTCGGGCCGACTCCATGCCGAAACTGGAGATCGCGGCCAACGACGTGCGCTGTACCCACGGGGCAACGGTGGGTCCCATCGACCCTGAGCAGCTGTTCTATCTCATGGCGCGGGGCTTGCCTCGGCAGACGGCGGAGCGCATGATAGTGAGGGGCTTCTTCGAGCCTCTGGTGGAGAAGATCCCGCTCGAAGCGGTCCGAGAGCGGGTTCGCGAGGCGGTCGACCAGAAGTTGGCAGCGAGATAGCTATCAGTCGTAGAGACGCGACACGTCGCGTCTCTACTCGGGAGGAGGCATGGCGGAGCGCAAGGTGAAGACGACGACGTTTGACGTAGCCAGGATACGGCGGGACTTTCCCATATTGGAGCGCCAGGTCCGAGGCAAGCCTCTGGTCTACCTGGACAACGCTGCCACCTCCCAGAAGCCGCGGGTGGTGATCGACGCGATCACCCACTACTACGAGAGCTACAACTCCAACGTGCACCGCGGGATCCACACCTTGAGCGACGAGGCGACGGACGCCTACGAGCAGGCGCGGATGAAGGTTGCCCGGTTCATAAAGGCGAAGAGCCCCAGGGGGGTGGTCTTCGTCCGGAACGCCACCGAGGCGATCAACCTAGTGGCGATGGCGTGGGCCAGGAAGAAGCTGAAGCCCGGGGACGAGATCCTGCTGAGCCGGATGGAGCACCACAGCAACCTGATCCCGTGGCAGTTGGTGGCCAAGGAGACGGGCGCGAAGCTCCGCTTCATTTTTCTGAACCTCGACGGCACCATGAACCTTTCGAACGTCGACGAGCTGATCAACGATCGCACCAGGCTGGTGGCCGTGAGCCACATGTCCAACGTCCTGGGGACTATCAACCCGATCCGGCAGCTGGCCGACCTTGCCCACGCCAAAGGGGCCCTTATGCTGGCGGATGGGGCTCAGAGCGTGCCCCACATGCCGGTGGACGTGGGGGAGCTGGGCTGCGACTTTATGGCCTTCTCGGGCCACAAGATGCTGGGACCGACCGGCATCGGCGTCCTCTACACCCGGGAGGAGCTGCTGGAGGCGATGGATCCCTTCATGGGTGGGGGCAACATGATCATGGAGGTATCCTGCGAGACGGCCACCTGGAATGAGATCCCCTACAAGTTCGAGGCGGGGACCCCCAACGTGGCCGGCGCGATCGGCCTCGGCGTCGCCATCGACTATCTGAACCGGCTGGGGATGGAGAGCGTCCGGCAGCACGAGATCGAGCTGACGGCCTATGCCCTGGAGAAGCTAGGCGAGGTGAAGGAGCTGCTGATCTTCGGGCCTCGCGACCCGCAGATCCGCGGAGGCGTAATCAGCTTCAACTTCCTGGACGTCCACCCCCACGACGTGGGGACCATTCTGGACCAGGAGGGAGTGGCGATAAGAGCCGGCCACCACTGCTGCCAGCCGCTGATGAACTGGCTGGACGTGCCGGCCACGGCTCGTGTCAGCTTCTACATCTACAACACCAGGGACGAGGTCGACGTTCTGGTCGGTGCCCTGAACAAGGCCAAGGAGGTCATGGGTGGTTTCATCCTTGGATGACCTCTACAAAGAGATAATCCTCGATCACTATCGCCATCCTCGCAATCGAGGCGTGGTGGAGAACCCGGACCTAGCCGCCCGGGGGCACAACCCTCTCTGCGGCGACCAGCTGGAGCTATCGCTGCGGCTGGAGGGCGACCGGATCGCCGACGTGAAGGTGACCGGGAAGGGGTGCTCCATCAGCCAGGCCTCGGCCTCGATGATGACTGAGCGGGTCAAGGGCGGCTCCTTCGCCGAGGTGCGGGAGGTGATCTCCACCTTCAAGGGGATGCTGCTGGGGGACCGAGAGCTGTCGGACGAGGAGTACGAGAAGCTGGGGGACCTGGAGGCCCTGGAGGGGGTGAAGGGGTACCCCGTGCGGATAAAGTGCGCGCTGCTGGCCTGGAACACCCTGCTGGAGGCGCTGGAGATGAAGTCGAAGGGCAAGGAAACCGGGGAGCATGCAAGGTAAGAATCTCCGCAGCTTCTGGAACAGGGGAGCGAGACAGAGCCCGGCAGCGGCCTTTGAGAAGGAGGTGGCGGAGGTGAGTGTTTCTTCCGATAATAGCCCCCAGGATACGGAGAAGGCGGCGGCCCCCCTCACACCCGAGGGGGTCATGGAGGCTCTCAAGGACGTCTTCGATCCTGAGCTGGCCATCAACGTCGTGGAGCTGGGGCTGATATATGGGGTGGAGATCGAGGGCAGGTCGGTGGCGGTGAGGATGACCCTCACGAGCCCGGGCTGCCCCATCGGGCCGATGCTGCAGGCCATGGCGCGAGGAGCTATCACCAGGGTCTTCCCGGACGTCGAGGACGTCAAGGTGGACCTGGTGTGGAGTCCCCCGTGGGACCCCTACAAGATGGCCTCGGAAGAGGCCAAAGACATGCTGGGTATCTGGTAGGGGGTGCTCGGCTGATGACGGCCGGCATCTCTTGCGCCACCTTCTCCAGCCCATCTTGGCCATCAATGGCCGTGATCACCCGATAGCCTGCCTCCTCCAAGAGTATCTGCACCATCCCCAGCAGCTCCACGTCGTCGTCCACCACCAGCACCGACCTAGCCTTGCCTGCCATCGTTCCCCTTCGCCAACGGCAAACTGAGGTAGAAGATCGATCCCTTCCCCTCCTCGCTCTCGAACCAGATCCGGCCCTTGTGGCGCTCGACGGTGAGCTTGCTCAGGTAGAGGCTGAGGGCCACTATGCCCCGGTACCCGGGCGCGCCAGCGGGCACCGCCTCGTAGAAAGGCTCGAAGATGTGGGGCTGGCGATCCCTGCGGATGCCCACCCCATGGTCCATAACCGAGACCATTGCCTCCCCCTCCTGGGCCCACACCCGCACCTGGATCTCCCCACCCTTCGGAGAGTACTTGATCGCGTTGTCCACCAGACTCACCAACACCTCCTCGATCCGCTCCCGGTCGGCATCCACCGGTGCCGGCGCCTTCCGCTCCAAGACCAGCCGGTGGACCTCGGTGGTGACCTGGACCCGCTGCACCACCTCCCCGGCGAGCTCGCCCAGGTCGAAGCGCACCCGACGGACCTCCGGTGGGGCGGCCCGCAATCGGACGACCTCCAGCATCTCCTGGACCCTGCGGCTGATCCGGTCGGCCTGGGCGTTGATCGCCTGGATGGCCTTGCCCTCCCGGGGCTCGTGTCCCTGTGGCGCCCACTGCCCCATCAGTTGAGCGTAGCCCTTGATGGTGGTGACGGGGGTCTTGAGCTCGTGGGCGGCGGCGGAGATGAACTCGTCCCTTAGCCGCTCCTGCTCCTTGATGGCGGTGATGTCCTGGAAGGCGAGCACGGCTCCGACGATCCGCCCCTCGGCATCGCGCAGCGGAGTCGAGTTCGTCAGGATATGCACCCCGCGGCCCGAGGGCTGGCGGATCAGCATCTCCACCCCAGTGCAGGTCTCACCCCGCAGCGAGCGGCTGAGCGGCAACTCCTCGGGCGGGAAGGGCTCGCCCGTGGGCCGACAGATCCCGTAGTGGGCCGCTACCTCGGCGAT
>JAJZQR010000013.1 GCA_021806765.1 Chloroflexota bacterium
GGCTGACCCCTCAATCCATCGCCGAGGAGGAGCTATGGTTTCTCAGCCCGGGAGTGTGGGTTGGGCCCGCCGTCCTGGCGGCCATCCTGCTGGGCGAGCTGATCTTCATTCTGGTAAGCGGCAGCGGCCAGGCAGCGGGTGTCCAGATCATCGATCCGAAGCAGTTCGGCATCACCCTCTTTGGTCCATACCTGCTGGGGGTGGAGTTGGCCTCCCTGCTGCTGCTGGCAGGGCTTGTCGGGGCCTACCACCTGGGGAGGAGAGTGCCTGGTGAACCCGGTGGAAGGCCGGGGGAGGAGGAGTAATGGCCACCATTCCTATGGAGCAGGGCCTAATCGTGGCGGCAGTCCTCTTCGTCCTGGGGTTGGCCGGGGTACTGATGCGCCGAAACATCCTTTTCGTCCTGCTCTCCATCGAGATCATGTTGAACGCAGCCGGTCTAGCCTTCGTAGCCGCGGGTTACCGATGGGGCCAGGCCGACGGCCAGATCATGTTCATCTTCATACTTAGCATGGCGGCGGCAGAGGTGTCGGTCGGGCTGGCGCTGGTTCTCCTGCTCTACCACCGGTTCAAGACCCTGGACACCCAGTCCGCCAGCAGGATGCGGGGATGAGATGTTAGATCTGCTCTTTCTGGTCCCTATTCTGCCCCTGGCCGGCTTCCTGCTGCTGGCACTAATAGGTCCGCGACTCTCCCCCAGAGACGTGGCCTACCTGGCGGTCGGATCCATCGGCGTGTCCATGGCCATAGCCTTCACGGTGGCCGCCCGCTTCCTGACCGCGCCGCCTCCAGGCTACGCCTACACCCAGACCCTCTGGACCTGGATGCAGGTGGGATCCAACTTCACGCCGACCATCGGCTTCTACCTGGACGCCCTGTCGTTGGTGATGATGCTGGTGGTCACCTTCGTCAGCTTCCTGATCCACCTCTACTCCACCCAGTACATGGCCGGCGAGGAGGGGTACAGCCGCTTCTTCGCCTACATGAACCTGTTCGTCGGGTCGATGCTAACCCTGGTCCTGGCGGACAATCTGCTTTTCCTCTTCCTGGGCTGGGAGGGGGTGGGCCTCTGCTCCTACCTGCTGATCGGCTTCTGGTACCGGGATCCGGCCAACGTGCGGGCTGCCCGCAAAGCATTCGTCGTGACCCGGGTCGGTGACACGGCCTTCATCATCGGCATCTTCCTGCTGTTCACAAGCCTGGGGGCCTTCCAGATCCAGGAGTTGATGCAGAGGGCTGCCCAGCAGTGGCCCCAGGGCTACTACCTGGCCGTCGCCAGCGCCGCCCTGATCATGGGCGGCGCCCTCGGCAAGTCGGCCCAATTGCCGCTGCAAACCTGGCTTCCCGACGCCATGGCCGGTCCCACCCCGGTGAGCGCCCTGATCCACGCCGCCACCATGGTGACCGCCGGCGTCTACCTGATCGCCCGCACCAACGTGATCTTCTCCCTGGCACCGGCGGTGATGCTGACGGTGGCGGTGATCGGCGCCGTCACGCTGCTGTACGCGGGCTTCAGCGCCCTGACCCAGACGGACATCAAGCGGGCCCTGGCCTACTCCACCATCAGCCAGATCGGGCTGATGTTCCTGGCCCTGGGGGTGGGCGCCTGGTCCGCCGCCATCTTCCAGTTCATGACCCACGCCTTCTTCAAGGCCCTCCTCTTCATGGGCGCGGGCGTGGTGATCCTGGCCCTGCACCACGAGCAGAACATGTTCAGGATGGGCGGGCTGCGCCGGGAGCTTCCCCTCACCTTCTGGACCTTCCTGGCAGGGGCGGCATCCCTGGCGGCTTTCCCCATCATCACCGCCGGCTTTTACAGCAAGGACCTGATCCTCTACGAGGCCTGGTTCTCCGATAAGGGCAACCCATGGCTGTGGGCGGCCGGGCTGGCGAGCGCCCTGCTGACCGCCCTTTACGCCTTCCGGATAGTGTTCCTGGTCTTCTACGGGGAGATGAGGGAGCGGCCGACCTGGAGGCCCGGCCCGCAGATGCAGATCCCGCTGGTAATCCTGGCCATCCTGGCGATCTTCGCGGGCTTCCTGGATATACCCTACACCCAGATCAACGTAACCTTCTTCTCCAGCTTCTTGAGCACTGCCCTGCCGCCGGAGCCCCTCGTCCACGCCAACCCGGCCCTGGAGATCGGGCTGACCGTCGCCGCGGTGGTGGCAACCCTGGTGGGGATCTACCTGGCCTACGTCTTCTTCCTCCGAAGCCCCGCCCTCACCGCCCGTCTGGTGAGCACCTCGTGGGGAGCGACCCTGCGCCGCTGGTGGCTCGCGGGCTGGGGCTTCGACTGGCTGTACGACTGGCTGTTCGTCCGCCCGGTGGTCTGGGCGGCCAACGTCAACCGGAACGATTTCGTCGATCTGGCCTACCAGGCCATCGCCTGGGTCAATCGGATCTCCTGGCAACTGCTCAGCTACACCCAGTCGGGACAGCTACGCTGGTACGCCATGGGCGTCGCCTTCGGCGCCGTGCTCATCATTGGGATAGGGGCGTTCCAATGGTACTGATCTGGCTCCTCATAGCTCCAGCCGCAGGCGCGATCCTGGCCTGGTCCCTGGCCCGCTGGGAGCCCAGGTGGTCACGCTGGGTCTCCCTGCTGGCCCTGGCAGCCGAACTGGCCATCGTGATCTACGTCGGTGCCTACAGTGGCCAGTTGGGGCTGTCGCCCGGCGGCCCGTGGCTCGCAGAGCTGAGCGTACCCTGGATACCCCAGCTGGGCATCGGCTTTCACCTGGCCATGGACGGACTCAGTCTGCTGATGGTAGGACTCACCGCCTTCCTCGGCCTGGTATCTGTGGTGTCCTCCTGGAACGAGATCCAGGAACGGGTCGGCTTCTTCCATTTCAACCTGCTGTGGATGCTGTTCGGCATCACCGGGGTGTTCATCGCCCTCGACCTGTTCCTCTTCTACTACTTCTGGGAGATGATGCTGGTCCCCAGCTACCTCCTCTTCTATTGGGGCTACGAGCGACGCTTCTACGCGGCCGTGAAGTTCTTCATATTCACCCAGATAAGCAGCCTGCTGATGCTGCTGGCCATCCTGGGGCTCTTCTTCGTCCACGGCCAGGCCACCGGGACCTATACCTTCGACTACTCGCTGCTGCTCGGCACGCCGGTGTCCCAGCCCCTGGCCAGCTGGCTGATGCTGGGCTTCTTCATCGCCTTCGCCGTGAAGCTGCCGGTGGTCCCCTTCCACAGCTGGCAGCCCGATGCCTACACCCAGGCACCCACCGCCGCCACCATCATCCTGGCCGGAGTGATGTCGAAGACCGGCGGATACGGTTTGCTCAGGTTCGTGGTGCCCCTCTTCCCGAACTCCGCCTTCGGCTTCGCCACCTTCGCCCTCGCCCTGGCGGTGGCGGGTATCCTGTACGGCGCCCTCCTGGCCTACGGGCAGCGCGACCTGAAGCGGCTGGTCGCCTACTCCAGCCTCGGTCACATGGGCTTCGTCCTGCTGGGGGTGTTCGCCTTCAACGAGCTGTCACTCCAGGGTGTGGTGCTGTTCATGGTCGCCCACGGCGTCACCACAGGCGCACTATTCTTCCTGATCGGAGCCCTGCGGGAGAGGACCGGCACCCGCGATATGACGCGCCTGGGCGGTCTGTGGGCCACAGTACCTCGCATGGGCGGGGTAACGCTGCTGTTCGCCCTGGCCGCCCTGGGCCTCCCCGGGTTGGGCAACTTCGCCGGCGAGTTCCTGGTGCTGGTGGGGACCTTCCAGGCCAACATCGCCATGGCCGTGGCGGCCTCGGCCGGCATAGTCGCCTCGGTCATATACGCCCTCTGGTTCATCCAGCGCACCTTCCAGGGGCCCAACGAGGGACGATGGCGGCTGCCCGACCTGTCGGTTCGAGAGGGGATCACCCTGGCGGTCATGGTAGCCACCATAGTGTGGCTCGGGCTTTACCCGCAGCCGGTGATCAACACCTTCGGCCAGAGCCTGAACAATCTGCAGCGCTACGCCGGCGCCGGGCAGGCGGAGGTCGTCCCCAACGTAGGGACCGGCGTCCCTGCCGGCCCCGCTCCGATAGTTAGTAGGGCGGGTTGTCTCAACCCGCCCGTGCCGGCCCTCACCCTGACCCTCTCCCATGGGGAGAGGGAAACCCAGGGCACAGGAGAACCCCGATGACCCTTTCCGACCTGATAACCATCCTGCCCTTCGTGGTGCTTACGGCCACTGCCGTCGCCGTGATGCTGCTGATCGCCTTCTACCGCAACCACGCCGCGACGGTGGCCCTCACCCTGTTGGGTCTGGCGGGGGCCTTCGGCGCCCTCTTCGCCGTGCGCTTCTACGCCCCCAGCCGGCAGGTGACCCCTCTCATCCTGGTGGACGGCTTCGCCCTCTTCTTCATGGGGTTGCTCATCGCCGCGGGGTTCGCCGTGGCACTGCTATCCTACGGCTACCTGAAAGACCGGCCGGAGAACCTGGAGGAGTACTACCTGCTGCTCCTGCTGGCTACCCTGGGGACCTCCATCCTGGCGGCCAGCAGCCACTTCGCCTCCTTCTTTCTGGGACTGGAGATCCTCAGCGTCTCCCTCTACGGTCTGATCGCCTACCCGCGCATCCTGGAGGACAGCATCGAAGCGGCGGTCAAGTATCTGGTGCTGTCCGCGGTCTCGGCGGCCTTCCTCCTCTTCGGCATGGCCCTGATCTACTCCCAACTGGGGACCATGGAGTTCTCCAGCATCGCTTCTGCCCAGGCCTCGGGCAGCAACCCCACCAACCTGCTGGTGCTGGCCGGATCGGCCATGCTGTTCGTAGGCGTAGGCTACAAGCTGTCGGCGGTGCCCTTCCACATGTGGGCACCGGACGTGTACCAGGGCGCACCGGCGCCGGTCAGCGCCTTCATTTCCACCCTCTCCAAGGGCGGCATCTTCGCCATCCTGCTGCGCTACTTCACCGTCGTCGACATCAGGAACTACGGATCCCTCTACGTGATGATCGCCGTGGTCTCCTTCGCCTCCATGGCGGCCGGCAACCTGCTGGCCCTGCTGCAGAACAACGTGAAGCGGATCCTGGCCTACTCCTCCATCGCCCACATGGGCTACCTGCTGGTGGCCTTCCTGGCTGGAGGATCTCTGGGGGCGACGGCCGTGGCCTTCTACCTGGTGGCCTACTTCATCACCTCCCTGGCAGCCTTCGGCGTCGTCACGGTGCTTTCCGGTCCGGATCAGGAGGCCGAGAACCTGGAGGACTACCAGGGACTCTTCTGGCGGCGACCCTGGCTGGCCGCGATCTTCACGGCATCGCTCCTCTCCCTGGCCGGCATTCCGCTAACGGTGGGCTTCATCGGCAAGTTCTACCTGCTGGCCGCCGGGGTGGGACCAGCCCTCTGGGTCCTGGTGATAACCCTGGTGGTGACCAGCACCATCGGCCTCTTCTACTACCTCCGGGTCGTCACCACGATGTTATCCCGGCCAGCCGAGGAGGCTCTCCCGATCGCGCGGCCCATCTCCTCGGCGGGAGTTCTGGCTCTCGCTGCCCTGACGGTGCTCCTCTTCTGGCTGGGGGTATTCCCCACGCCGGTGGTCCAGATGATTCAGGAGACGGTGGCGGGCCTGGGGTGAGAAGGTGTGGTAGCCGCCAACAGCATCTCGCCTCGGGACGCCACCGTCTCCTTCTCCCGGCTGTTGAGAGGTAAGAGGATCACCTTCCTCCAGGGGCAGGTGAACGGCGTGGACCTGGAGCAGCGGTTGGTGGTCCTCGATGGAAGGAGTATTCCTTACCATCGCCTGGCGATCGCCCTGGGCAGCGAGACCGACTTCTTCGACGTACCCGGCCTTCAGGAGAACTCCTTCGGACTCAAGTCCATCGAGGAGGCAAACCACCTTCACACGCAGATTCGGGAGATGTTCGCACTGGCCCGAAAGGCGACCCCCGAGGAACGCCGAGGGGCGCTCACCTTCGTCGTGGGGGGTGGCGGGTTCACCGGCGTGGAGATGGCAGGGGAACTGGCAGACTGGCTGCCGGAACTGGCGGAGGAGCACCGGATCCCGATGCAGGAAGTCCGGCTGATCCTGGTGGAGGCCACCAGGACCATGCTGGCCGGCTTCGGCCGGCGGCCGACCCGCATGGCCCGAGAGAAGCTGGCGGCGAAGGGAGTCGAGCTGAAGATCGGGTTACCGGTGGTGAGAGCGGAGCCCGGACTGGTGCATCTGGGCTCCGGGGAGGCGATCCAAACCCGCACCCTCATCTGGGTCGGAGGGGTGAAGGCTCCCCCGCAACTGGCCGAGTGGGGGCTCGCTGCAGGCGCACGGGGCCGGGCGACCATCAACGAGTATCTGCAATCGGTCAATCACCCGGAGATCTACGTGATTGGAGATAGCTCGCTGGTGATCGAGCCGTCGACGGGTCGCCCGGCTCCCCCCTCAGCGCAGGTGGCGCTGCAGCAGGCGAGCTGTCTGGCCCGCAACATCGCGGCGGATCTGGGCCACGCGCGGCACCGTTCCTTCCAATTCTCGCCAACAGGCGACGTCATATCGCTGGGACGAAATGAGGCCATCGCCGCCTTCGGGCCTGTGGTATTCGACGGATACCAGGCTCGTGTCCTGAAGGAGGCTATCGCCCTTCGATACTACTACCGCATCGGGGGGCCGGGCCTAGCCTTGAGGAAGCTGCCGGGCTCCTGGCGAGCCACCGGCTTCGGCCCACGGGCCCTCTTCCCGGGGCTGTGAGCCGCGACGCCCGGATTCTCAGTACTCCACAATTTCGGGTAGAAGATCCGAAACAGGGTCAGCGGGTCACAATCTCAGCAGGGCCGATAGCACGAAGGGATAGGCCAGGGAGTCGTGGACACCATAGCGAGCCTTGAGCGCCTCGATGAGCAGGTCGCGGAACCGGTCTAGGCGGAAAGCGTTGTCCAACCAGGCACGAGCCGCTCTCCGATCCTGATGAGAGGTGGCAGCCAGAAGCTGGACCTTGATCCAGACCCACAGGTTGGTCAGCAGGAAGCCCACCTCGACCAGCAGCAGCCTAAGGTCGGGATAGCGGCTGGTCGTTCGCGCCTTCACCCGGTGCATCTGTCGGTAGCTGGTCTCGATACCGAACCGTTGACGGTAGGCGTCGGCGAGGCGGTTCACGGGAAGCTCACAGGGGGCTCTACCTACGACGGCAAATGGGAGATAGTCAATACCATGCTTATCCCGTCGTCCCGCCGCATAGCGGCAAGCTACCCACAGATCGAAGGTGAAGGGGTCATCCTCGCGACTGACCATCGTATAGGTGGTGCGGTAGCTACTGCGTCCTCTCAACAGAGCCTTCATCCTCTCCCCCCGCTTGGGCAGGGCAACGATGGAGGTAAAGGGCTGATCGGCCAGGAAGTCCAGGACCGCCACGGAGGCGAACTCCCGATCCAGGTACAAGCCACCTGATGCGGATGCCGAGACCGCCCAGACGGCCAAGCAGGTCGGCCACGATGTCAGCCAGGGACTCCTCGGCATAGACGAAGGTCAGGGCCAGGGTGACTCGCTTGCCCGCCTGGAGCACGAAGGCCGTGGCATAGGCGTGGAAGCGGGTGGTGCCAGCCTTGGCCTCTCCTCGACGCAACTGGTCCGGCTCGATCCCCTCGGTCCCATAGTAGGGCAGCAGAGTCAGATCGATGGCGACCTGGAGGCGCTGGTGGGTCAGGTTCGGTGGGAGACGCTGGACCAGGGTGGCATTGATCTCGGCTTCCAGTTCGTCCAACTCCGTCTTATTGAACAACCGACGTATCAGGTAGGTCCGCACCAGGTTGGCACTGGGAGCCTGGCGGAGTTGCTGGCAGACGCTGTCGATGCTCCGTTCCTGAGCGGCAGCGGCGATCACGACGTTGAAGATGTCGGCGTCCTGGTATCGATAGCCCTCGACACCGAGGGGGAAGTGTCCATCAGAGTCTCGACGGCCAGGGTATGGACTTGCTCAGCAGGCACCGAGGTGGTAGCCTCCTGGGGAAGGCGTTGGGACAAGGCTTCCGCTCCTATATAGGGGGTTTGACAACGGAAGTCTGCCACCAACGCCTTTCTCATTGCCACCCCCTCGCTTTTGCCTACGCCCGTCCCACAGCTGACCTTCTACCGACAATTGTGGAGTACTGACACTGTGTTGTGGGCTGCACGCACACTGAGCCGCCTGCGGCAACAGCTATCTACCTTTTCGCTCATTCAGTGACAAGGGATTATGTACTTCGCGACGGCTGCTTTTCTTCATGCAAACTATCGGAGGAAACAGTGCCATCACCGGTAATGCTGCTAGCGCCGACCAATTCAATGGAGAAGATGGAGACAAGCATGATGTCCACTACCCGGTTGATGCTGCGGACCGCCTTGTGGCCGGGCATCTTACCATGTATAATATGTACAGTGCACCTTAGCACCATCTAGGAATGGTAAGATGCAGACGCGACGAGATCTAATAGAACAGTTCACCCGATTGCGCCACAAGCGCGGCTTCACTCAGGAACGGCTTGAGGAACTGTCGGGAGTTAGCCAGCAACAAATATCACTCATAGAACTGGGGCAATCCGAGCCCCGTATCGACACCTTGCTAGCGCTGGCAGCCACCCTGCGTGCTCGGTTGGTGCTGATACCTGCCGAGAGCTTGGACTCTCTCCTCATGGATACGCAGGAAGAGCTATCGAATCAGACCGGCGTCGACGACCTGATCGTCCCGGAGAGGGAAGGAGGCGAGGGATAGGATGCCGGATCACGCTCGCATCCTGGAGATCCGCCTCGGCAATCGGCAGATCGGTCATCTCGTCAACTACAGGGGAAGCTCCGCCTTCCTCGCGGCGCCCGACTACGTTGCTGATCCCGGGCGCCCGGTGTTGTCCCAGTCGTTCCGTGGTTCCGATGACGCGCGGACACAAAGGCTGCTGACGGATCTCCATTCGGAGCTAACCATTTCCCGAGTGCGCGTTCCCCCGTTCTTCGCCAATCTTCTTCCGGAAGGTGCGCTACGGACGCGCATAGCCGGTGAACTGCGAGTGTCGGAGGATGCCGAGTTTGATATGCTCGCCGCTCTTGGTCGAGACCTCCCAGGTGCCGTGACCGCGACGCCCACAGATGAGGTCCCGCCAGCTGCCCTTGCGCTCTTCGGAGAAGGGGTTGCAGACCATGTTAGTCGTCACATAGGCCAGACGGTAGAGAAGTTCTCGCTTTCGGGCGTCCAACTCAAGTTCTCGGTGCTGCGCAATTCACAGCGACGCTACGTGCTGGCTGGGGATTCCGAAACAGGAGACATCATCTTGAAACCTCCCCACCCTGCCTTCCCGCACCTGCCTGAGAACGAATACAGTTCCATGCGGCTTGCCCAGTTAGCAGGCGTCGACACGCCCGAGTTCTGGTTGGTAGATCCGTCAGAGCTTGCAGTACCGGCTCTAAGGGGCTTGGAGGGCACAATCTACGCGATCCAACGCTTTGATCGGGTAAGGAGTGAGCGCGTGCATATCGAGGATTTTGCTCAGGTTCTCGGTATTCGCGCCGCAAACAAGTACGGTGACACCAACTACGACACGATTCTCCGAATCATCATGAATCGAACGCGCAATGGCCTCCTGGATGCGCGCCAGCTAGTGCGTCGTCTCGTTGTTAACATCTTGATCGGCAACGGCGACGCGCATATCAAGAACTTTTCGCTGATCTATCGTGATCCGCAACATCCAGATCTCGCACCTGCCTACGACATCGTTTCGACCATTCAATACCTTCCACAAGACCAGAGCATGGCTCTTAACATGGCTGGTGAAAGGCAAGTCGCGGACATCACGATTGCGTCTTTCGAGAAGCTCGAGCGCAGGGTCGGCCTACTTCGTCCGGCGCAGTTGGCGCGCGAAGCTCGGCAAACCGTTCAGCGGGCCTCGGACAGGTGGCCCACAGAGCTATCAAGTTTGCCAATGGAAGAGGGTCACAAGGAGGTGATCCGCAAGCGACTGCGAACACTTCCACTTACCCGCCTCTGAACCCTGTCCCTGCAGTATCCAGCTTAACAACATGCGGGCCAGGCAGATCCCTCAGTTGGCCACTCTCTCGGCCACTCGCCCGCGTCGAAGGCGACTCAGCAGCATGTCCCAGATGTCCCGGGCCTCCCTCACCCGCAGCACGGTCACGCCCGCCGCATATACCACTGCCCCCAGACTGGTCCCCGCCACCACCAGGAGGGCCACCTGCGGCCCGCCAGTAACCAGGGGTGCGGCAAAGGCCAGGAACAGCTGGCACGCGAGCCCCATGGCCAGGGCAGCGGCCACCACCCTCAGCAAGAAGATCCCCAGCTCCCGATCCACGGTACCTCGCACGACCCGGTTCAGCAGCCACAGCAGCACCAGAGCATGGGAGCTGTTCTGCGCCGCGTTGGCCAGGACCAGACCCAGCATCCCCATAGGCCGGACCAGCGCCAGCGCCACGGTCAGATAGACGAAGATGGCCATCACCCCCACCAGAACGGGGGTCAGGGTGTCCTTGCGGGCGTAGAAGGCGAAGATCAGCAACTGATCCACGGCAGTGAAGGCAATGCTCGGGGAGTAGCCCAGAAAGGCGAGGGCCGTCAGGACGGTGGCGTTGTGGTCGAACTCGCCCCGCTGGAACAGCAGCTGGATGACCGGTTCCCGCAGCACCGCCAGCCCAACGGCCGCCGGGACGATCAGCAGCAGGATCATCTTCATCCCCATCCGTAAGGTGGCGACGTACGAGGACTGAGGACTGTGGGCCGAGGACTGAGGAGGATCCCGGTCGCTCAGTCCTGAGTCCTCAGTCCTCAGTCCTGAAGCTTGGCGGGACAGCAGAGGCAGGACCGCGAAGGAGGTGGCCGTAGCGACCAACCCCAAGGGGAACTGCACCAGGGTGGTGGCGACGTTCATGGCCGCGATACTGCCCTCGCCCGTCTGCGAGGCGAGGTGCCGATCGATGATCACCCCCAGATTCGAGACGATCAGCCCCAGGGCCACCGGGGCGTACAACTTCAGGATGGCTCGGACCCCGGGATGGGACAGGTCGATGGCCGGATGGATCCTCAGGCCTCGCAGCCCCGGCCACTGGATCGCCACCTGGAGCAGCGCCCCCAGCAGCACTCCGACGGCCAGGCTGGTAACCTGGAGCCGGCCGGCGAACAGCACCCCTCCCAGGATGATCCCAACGTTGTACACGGCTACCGAGAAGGCCGGCAGGGTGAAGCGCTGGCGAGCGTAGAGGGTGGACGCCAGAACCCCGGCCATTCCCATGAGGAGGACCGAGGGCAGCATCAGCCTGACCAGGTAGGTGGTGAGGGCCCGGGCCTCTTCGTCGAATCCCGCCCCCAGGATGTCCACCAACCAGGGCGCCACCACCACCAGAAGCGCCACCAACAGGGCAAGGGCCGCTGCCGCCATGCTGAGCACGGCGCTGACTACACGAGAGAACTCCTTCTTGTCCTCGCTGTCGGCGTAGCCGGTGAAGACGGGGATCAGGGCGGCGCTGATGGCCCCACTGATCAGCAGGTCGTACACCATGGTGGGGACCGTGGAGGCGACGACGAAGACGTCGGTGGCGATCTTGGCACCGAAGAGGGCCGTGATCACCTGCACCCTCACCAACCCCAGCAGGCGGCTGAGGATGTTGCCCAGCATGATGATGCCAGCGGCCCTGGCTATGCGAGCACGGTTGTCCAGGGGGCAGCCTCCACGGGAAGGATCGGGCGCCATGATATAGGGACGGGCGGGTTGGGGCAACCCACCCTCAACGCGGGCATCTGGTGGCTGAACCGAAAGTGACGAGGGAGAACTCAGGCTCGTCTGGGCGTGACGGGTACGGCCTGGGTGCTGAAGACCCAGATCTCCCGGGTGACCATGGCCAGCAGCAGGAGGGTGATAGCGGCCAGGGCCAGACACCAGTAGCAGAAGGCGTGCAGAACGAGGAACTCGACGCCGGTGAGGTAGGTCATGAAGAGCGCTCCCGACAGAACCAGGCTGTAGAGAAGGAGGGTGGCGTTGGCGTAGGCAACGCCCTGAGCCTGCAACCGCCAGAGGCCGATGCCCAGCAGCGCCGCGTACATCGCTGCTCCCAGAGCGGCTACCGGCACACCAAAGATCTCCGCGAAGGGACTGCTGTTCACCTGGGCACAACCGGCGTAGCCGCCGCAGGGGGGCACCTCCCCTTGCCAGTGGAGGATGGCCAGGTAGAGAGCATCTCCCAGCCCCAGTAGAGCCAGCGCCGGCATGAACCACCCTCTCTTCATCCCGTTCATCACTTCTTCGCCAGCTCCTCCTCGATGGCCGCCTTCATGGTATCCAGGCTGGGAACTCCTTGCATCTTGCGGCTGTTGATGAAGAGGGTGGGAGTGGCATTGACGCCCAGAGCCTCCCCTTCCTTTTCCTCGGCCAACACCTCTGCCCTGTGAGTCCCGTTATCCAGGCATGCGTCGAATTTCGCCTGATCCAGCCCCAACTCGGCGGCAAAGCCCTTCAGGTTCTCGGGTCTGAAGGCACCCTGATTCTCGCCCCGCTGACGCTGCCACAACGTGCTCCGGTAGTCCCAGTAGCGGCCCTGATCGGCGGCGCACTCGGCAGCTTCGGCGGCCAGGATCGACTCGGGCCCCAGAAAAGCGAAGTTGCGGTACACGAATCGAACCTTGCCCGCTTCGACGTACTCCTTCTCCAGGGAGGGCTCGCGGTTGAGGGCGTAGAGGCGACAGGCCGGACACTGGAAGTCGGACCACTCGGTAACCACCACGGGGGCGTTGGGGTTGCCGAGGGAGCGGCGATCCGGCCCTTGAAGGGCGGCAGCCGGCCCTACTGGAGCCCTGGCTACGCCGGAAACCGGGGCGCTGACGGACGCCAGGTTGAGGGCGATCACCACCACGCCCAGAACCACGCCGAAGGTAGAGGCCAGCGCCACCAGCAGGGGCCAGCGGCGGGGAGGAAGTAACGTTACGGTGCCGTCGCCCCGAGACCCTTTGAGGGTGACCTGCGGCGGCAGGTCGTGGCCCTGGTGGGAAGGGGACAGCGATCGATCTCGACCACCAGACTGTCGACTGCTCTTGGCCATCGGTCCGGGTTGCTCCTATCGGCTCTCAGACAGAATCAACGGTCCAACGCCCGCTCCGGTAGCGACACCTCTGGTCACGTTGAGACACCGGTCTCTTGTAGATCTTGAGCATAGCACGGACCGCACCGAGGGTAAAGCCCAATATCCATACATACGGCTCATGGCGGAGAAGTATGACCCGGCCCTGAGTCTAGCTACAAGTAGGGCGGGTTGTCTCAACCCGCCCGTCCCCTCCCCGCCCGTGGTGACGGAGGGGTTGAGGCAACCCTGCCTGCTACTGAGGTCAGTCCTGGGGGAAGCGCAGGGTGCCCGTCATCCGATCGTATCCGGCGCGGGTGTTCGGGAAGAGTCGCGTCGCCTCCCCCAGCCACTCTTCGGGGTCGGATAGCGACGGGCTGTAGTGAGTGAGCCACAGTTCCCGAACCCGCCCCTCCCGGGCGATTTCCGCCGCCTCGGAGAAGAGCATGTGCTGGTTCCCCACGGCCTTGGGCAGATCCTCGGGGGAGCCGTACATCCCCTCGCAGATCAGCAGGTCCGATCCCTCCACGAAGGCCGGCAACTCCGGGGTGGGGCGGGTGTCGGTGACGTAGGAGAGCTTGATCCCCCTTCGCTCCTCTCCCAGCACCTGCTCCGGGAGCACTCGCCGTCCTCTCCATTCTACCGTCTCGCCAGCCTGAAGCCGGCTCCAGAGGGGCGTGGGAAGCCCCAGGGCCGAGGCCTTCTGCGGATCGAACCTCGGTGCCCGGGGTACATACAGACTGTAGGCCAGGCATGGAACGCCGTGGTCCACCGCCAGGGACCGGATCTCCATGCCCTGCAACTCCACCTTCTCCCCGCCCACCAACTCCTGCCATTCCAGGGGAAAAGGAAGCTGGGGTGCGAAGGCACGCACCCCTCCCACCACTCGCCAGAGGTCGGGCGGACCGTATAGCAGCAGAGGGTCCCTCCGCCCCGAGTTGCCGATGGTCAGCAGCATGCCGGGCAGACCGGCCACGTGGTCGGCGTGGAGGTGGGTGAGGAGGATGGCCGAGATCTCTTTGAATCCCCATCCCAACTGCTTTAGCGTGATCTGGGTTCCCTCACCGCAGTCGATCAGCAGCAGCTTGCCCTGAAAGCGTACCAACAGGCTCGCCAGCCACCTCCTGGGTAGGGGGGTCATCCCCCCGGTCCCCGGCAACGCTACGTCCAGCATCTCCACCCTTCAACTGAGTTGCTAAGCAGTCGGCCCCAGATAGACTGCCCTTCGTCACCCCCGCTTTCGCGGGGGTCCAGGGCAACTTCCCGTTGGTAGCATGGTAATGGAGGCGTCACCCCCGCGAAAGCGGGGGTCCAGGACACCACCAGCGCAGAGAACCCTGGATGCCCGCCTTCGCGGGCATGACGACGGATTGTGCACGCGATCCCAGGCCAGATGCTTAGGTGCACTGTTCAGCACTCAACACTCAGCACTCAGCACTCAGCACTCAGCACTCAGCACTCAGCACTCGGGCATTGTACCCCTTCCGCAAGCCCGTAACACCCCGTCCGATGGCACCCTTATTGCTTTCCTGCATCCGAGTCGCCATCGGTCCCGAACTGCCGGAGCAACGGTATCGGGCAGAAGCCAGAGTTGGACAGACTAAGGATGGGTGACTGGGGACATGAGCCTCCCAGAGCCAGCAGTCCACACTGAGGATCGCCTGTGAGTGCCCAAACCGTAGCGAACAATCTCCAACCGCTCCACCAGGGCTTCCGGGTAGCCCGGCGCCGCCTATGGTTGCAGAAGGGCATCCTAATCCTGGCCAGAAGCCTCTCCGTGGCCTTCGGCCTGGCGCTGTTGGGAGCGCTGTCGGCAGCATGGCAAGCCCCTGAACCGGTGCGGAGCGGCTTTTGGACGGCCGGCACTCTAGCCTTTCTGGCCGGGCTGGTGGCTGCCCTGGTGCTGCGCCCCTCTGCCTCGCAGGCTGCCCGAGCCGTGGATCTTCGGTTGGGGCTCCGCCAACAGCTGGGAACGGCGGAAGAGCTGCTGGCCCGGGGAGCCGAGGGCACCCTGGTCTCGACCCAGATCGCCAGGGCCTCGAACCTGGCAGGAGAGGTAGAGATCTCCAGGGCCTTCCCTCTGTTACCGAGGAGGGAGATGGCGCAGGCGACCCTCCTGGCCGCCGCCACCGGACTCGTGATGGTGTTGGTAAGCATGGGGATGACCCTGCCCAACCCGATATCAGCCATTCACCTGCCCTCTCTGGGCGGAGGGGCGGCCAAGGAAGCGGCTCAGGATCCTTTCAGCAATCCTCGAAACGCGAATCCCTCGAAGCCCGGGTCGCCGGCAGTGGATCAAGTGAATCGGATGCTGGACCAAATCCAGAAACAGGCACAGCAGGGAGCCCTGTCCCGGGCCGGCACCTCTGCTGCACTGGCCCAGGCCAACGCCGAGCTGAACCGGATAGCCAACGAGTCCCGGATCCGCCAGGAGGCTCTGGACAACCTGGCCAAGGAGCTTCAGAGGACCGCCGCAGGGAGAGAAGCAGCCCAGAGCTTGCAGCAGGGGAACTACAGCCAGGCCGCGGAGCAGATCCGCCAGATGGGGATCCAGAGCGACCAACTGTCGGCCTCGGCAAAGCAGGAACTGGCCGGCGCGCTCGATCAGGCAGCCAACCAGAGCCAGCAGGCTACCGACCTGTCCAAGAGTGAGAAGGATGCGGCCGACCAACTGCAGCAGGGAGACTACTCCTCGGTGGTGCAGTCCACGGATCAACTGGCCCAGTCGGTTCAGGACGCGGCCAATCAGAGGGTTTCCCAGGGTGACCTGGCCCAAACCTGGCAGCGGCTCCAGCAGATGAACCAGCAGTTTGGCCAGCCCGGCTCTCAGAATAACCAGGGCCAGGATGCCCTGTCACCGCCCGTGGCCCAAGCCCCCCAGGGTGCTGGCCAGCGCCAGACTGGACTGCAACAGCAACAGGGGCAGCAAGGGGGACAGCAGGGGCCGAGCTTCGGTCCTCCCGTGGCAGGCAACGGGAACGGGAATAGAGGCCAGCCCGGCAGCGGCACACCGGGGAACAGCCGGGGTGGACCACCCCTGGGCAATCCAAACCAGCGGTTGGGGCCCGACGGCAAGCCCCTGGACGTGCAGGGACAGGTCGCGGATCGCTTCCCGGGTCAACCCGGTGGCGACTCGGAGCCCCCGTCGGTGCTGCGACAAGGGACAGGAAGTTCCAGCCCCTCCTCCGTGGGAGAGGGCGCCAATGGTCCGCTTAGCGTACCGGCCGAGAACGTGTTCGTGCCCGGGGACCGCAGACCAACAGTACGGGATTACTTTAGCAACGGTTCGGGGGAGTGATGATCGACACCAATCCTTCGGTAGATCAGCTGACCGCCACCGCCCGAAACATCGAGGGCGAGGTAGGCCGAGTCATTGTCGGCCAGGAGAAGACCTTGCGGGGAGTGATGATCTGCCTGCTGTGCGGCGGCCACGCCCTGCTGGAGGGAGTACCGGGGCTGGGTAAGACCATGCTGGTACGCACCCTGGCTGCCGTTCTAGATCTCCAGCACAGCCGGATCCAGTTCACACCGGACCTGATGCCCGGCGACATCGTGGGCACCAACGTCCTGGTGGACGACGAGGAGGGGCAGCGACGGCTGTCCTTCAGGCCCGGTCCCGTCTTCTCCAACCTGGTGCTGGCCGACGAGATCAACCGAGCCACTCCCAAGACCCAGAGCGCGCTGCTGGAGGCCATGCAGGAGCAGAACGTCAGTGTAGGAAACAGTACCTACAGCCTGCCGGCACCTTTCTTCGTCCTGGCCACCCAGAACCCCATAGAGATGGAGGGCACCTATCCCTTGCCCGAGGCTCAGCTGGACCGTTTCTTCTTCAAGCTTCGGGTGGATTTTCCATCGTCAGAAGAGATGGTAGAGATCCTCCAACGAACCACCAGTTCCCAGTCGCCTCAGGTAGACCGGGTGGCCGATGCAACCTGGCTGGTTCGCGCCCAGACACTGGTGCGAGAGGTGCCCATCGCCAGCTACGTCATGGAGTACACCGTTCGGCTGACCATGGCCACCCATCCAAACCAGCCCACGGCCACCCCCATGGTGCAGAAGTACCTTCGTTACGGGGCGAGCCCCAGGGCTGCCCAAACCCTGGTGCTGGCTGCCAAAGCAGCGGCGCTGCTGGATAACCGCTACAACGTGGCCTACGAGGATATCCGGCAAGTGGCGAAGGCAGCTTTGCGGCACCGGATCATCACTAACCTGGACGCGGAACTGGCGGGGGTATCGGCGGACGACATCATCGAGGAGTTGGTTGCGAAGATCCCGGAGGAGAAGAAGTAGTTGCTCTTCGATCGGCTCTTCAAGAGGCGGGGGCAGGTCCAGTTCCCGCTGGGATCCACCAGGTTCTCCAGATCGGCAGGCCGGGAGGAGATAGATGATAGCTTCCTCAGCCGGCTCCGCAACGTCACCCTGATTTCGCGGCGCAACCTCACCAGTGGCATCACAGGGGAGCATGCCAGCCCTCGTAGGGCCAACGCCCTGGAGTTCGCAGACTACAGGAGCTACACCCCGGGGGACGACCTGAGGAGGGTGGATTGGAACGCCTACCTGCGCCTTGACCACCTTCTGGTGAAGCTGGCCGACGCTCCGGAGCGGCTTACCCTTCACCTTCTGCTGGACACTAGCGGATCCATGGCCTGGGGACGGCCGGACAAGTTTAGCTATGCCCGCCGTGTGGCCGCGGGCCTGGCCTACATCGCCCTGTCCCACATGGATGCGGCCGCCCTGCTGATCCTCAACGGCAAAGACTGCGTCCGTTGGTCCCGGCAGCAGAGTTCGGCCTCGGCAGCAGCGATGGTGAGGGCTGTCAACTCCCTGGAGCCTCGGGGAACCACCGATCTGGATGCGGCGTTGAACGCCTACACGAATCTTGGCAACCACCGAGGCGTAGCCGTTCTGATATCCGATCTGCTGTCACCTCTGGGCTACCAGTCCGGATTGGAGCGGCTCTCCCGCGCCGCCCTTCGGCCGGTAGTGATCCACCTGCTCAGCCCGGAGGAGATGAACCCGACCCTGGAAGGGGACCTGGAACTGCTGGACACGGAGACCGGGGACACGGTTCAGGTCAGCATCGATTGGGGAACCCTCCGACAGTATCGGCGGTGGCTGCGGGAGTGGCTGCGCGAGATGGAGGCATTCTGCTCCCGCCGAGGTATTACCTACCTGAGGGTCGAGACCTCCGAGCCGATCGAACAGTTGCTGCTTGACCGGTTGCGACGGGAGAAGGTGCTCAAGTAGCTGATGGCTGACCGCTTGCTGATCACCGACCTGTCCGCCCTGTGGTTTCTGCTGATCATTCCAGCCATCGTGCTGCTTTACATGGTGCGGTCCCGATACCGTCGACGGCGGGTCTCCAGCACCATGCTGTGGAGGAGCGTACGGCGCGACCTGGAATCCAGGCAGAAGTTGCGGTTTCCTCCCTTGAGCCTGCTGATGCTACTGCAACTGCTCGCCGTCGTCATCGGCACCATGGCATTGTTGAAACCGGCTCTCCCCGCCGAGAACCGAACCCATCTGGTGGTATTGGTGGACGTCTCTGCCAGCATGGAGGCCACCGACGTGGCTCCTTCCAGGTTTGCCGTGGCGGTGCAGCAGGCACGGCAGGCGATCCACCAGATGCGGCCGGGTGACCAGATCAGCCTGGTAGCGATGGGCCCCAGCCCGGTCCTGGCAGCGTCGGGGAGCGACAAGACCGAGGTCCTGGCAGCCCTGGATCACCTGAAACCCGGAACGGCCTCCGCCGACGCCGCCAACGCCCTGAAGCTAGCCCAGTCCCTGATCAGGAACACGGGGGGCCAGGGAGGGGTACTGTTGCTGTCCGACGGCAGCTTCGGGCCCTCTTTTTCCCCTCCCAATCTGGGCGTGCCGGTGAGCTACACCCCTCTTGGTGTGAACGGAGACAACCAGGGGATTACCGCCCTGGAGGTGCGTCCCAATCTGGATGGGTCCGGACGCTGGAGCGCCTTCGCCCGAATCGCCAACTACGCCGACCATCCGGCCCAGATGAAGGCCACGGCCACGGCGGATGGCCTGCTGCTGGACGCCCGACAGCTGGATCTGGCCCCGGCCAGCAGCTCCGAACTCGCCTTCGCGCTACCCCCGGGGACAAAGGCCTTTGCCGTTGTCCTCGACACTCAAGACGTTTTCAGCATGGACGATCGAGCGGAGGTCCAGGTCGATGTCCCGCAGCCCCGCAAGGTCCTCCTGGTGTCCGCTAATGCAGGGCCAATACAGAAGGCGTTGCAGTCCCTGCCGGGCCTCCAGGTATCGACGGTGAAGCCGGATAGCTTCACCGGTGCTGCCGGCGCCGATGTGGTGGTCCTGGACAACTTCGTGCCCAAGACCCTGCCCAACGCCGACCTGCTGATTATGAACCCACCCCTCGGGGCTCCAGGGCTGGTGACCTCCGCAGCGGGATCGGAGGCTTCGGTCCTGAGGAGCCAGCAGGGAGACCCTCTCATCGAGTCCGTGGACCTCCAAAGCCTCCGGCTGGGCCAGCCCGTCCGGCTGGAGACCCCGGAATGGGCCAGGGCGGTAGTGGAGGGCCCAACGGGACCGCTGATACTGGAAGGCGATCAAGCCGGTCGCAGGATCGTGCTGTTCGACTTCGACTGGTACCTCTACGATCTGCCCAGGATGCAGGCCTTCCCGCTGCTTCTCTCCAACGCCATGTCGGAACTGAACCCCATGGCACTCCCCCGAAACGTGCACCCGGGGGACTCAGTGCTGATCCGGCCGATGGCCGACGCCACCGAGGCCACCATTCAGTTGCCGGATGGCTCTCACCAGGAACTCTCCTTGAAGGACGGATCCCAGGGCTTCGGTGAGACCCAGGAGGTCGGCCGGTACAAGGTAACCTGGAAGGGCGAGAAACTGGGGGAGGTCTCCAGCAACTTCGACGTCAACATCACCAGTGAGACCATATCTAACGTGGCTCCCAGGGAGTTGACCTTCAGCCAGACGGGCCTGACCCGCGGTTTGACGACACCGGTGCCCGGATTGCAGCTGTGGCCCTACTTCGCCATGGCGCTGTTGGGGCTGCTATCGGTGGAGTGGATCTACTTTTCGAGACGAGGTTAAGCTTTCATGCCTCTCACCCTGGAGAACCCCACACCGCTCCTACTTCTACTGCTGCTGCCGGCTCTCTACTTCCTGGGCAGGGGACGGCTATCGCTCATGTCCCCCTGGCGAAGAAGGGCCGTCCTGGGCGTCAGGCTGGCCTCCATAGCTGCCATCGTTCTCGCCTTGTCGGGACTCAGCATGCCCCTCAAGGACGCCACCATGTCGGTGGCTTTCGTGGTGGACGCCTCGAGCAGCGTGTCGCCCGCGACCAGAGCGCAGGAGGAGGATTGGGTTCGACAGGCCATCAACCAGATGAGGTCCAACGACCAGGCGGCCGTCGTCACCTTCGCCGGCCAGGCCGAGGTCACCAAACCATTGGGCAGCGAGAAGCAGTACCAGCTATCCCCGACGGGAGACCTCAAGGACGGCACCAACCTGTCGGCAGCCCTCCAGACAGCCTCAGGCATCCTTCCGGCCTCGGGGCTGCGCAAGATCGTCGTCCTTTCCGACGGTTGGGATACATCGGGAAATGTCGAGGCCGCGGTGCGATCGCTGCCGGCGGGAACCAGGGCCAACGTGGTTCCCTGGCCGGCCATGGATGGGCAGCCCGAGGTGCTGATCGAGTCGGTGCAGGTGCCCGACTACATCCGAGAGGGCGACAGTTTCGACGTCAGCACGGTAGTCAACAGCAGCCACGATGGCCCTGCCCAGCTTCGAGTGCTGGTGGACGGACAGGAGGCCGCTAACTGGACCGTGCAACTGGGGAAGGGTGCCAACCTGGTCACCATGCCGCAGAAGGCCCTGCCCCTCGGCTTTCACCCGGTGGAGGTCCAGTTGTCGGCCCCGGGCGACACCGTGCCGGAGAACAATCAGGCGTCCAGCACCGTAACGGTGAAGCCGAAGGGGAGCGTGCTGCTGGTGGAGGGCCACCCCGAAAACGCCAACAACGCCCTCCGGCAAGAGCTGGAGGGATCGGGACTGAGGGTGTCCCAGATAGCGCCGGCGCAGTTGCCCATCCAGATGCCCCTGCTGATGGGATACGACGCCATAGTGCTGGACGACGTGTCGGGGCCGAGCCTCACCCTGGACCAGATGAAAACCCTTCAGTCCTACGTCAGGGACCAGGGAAAGGGCCTGCTGGTGGTAGGAGGCAGGTCCAGCTACGGCCTGGGGGACTACGTAGGAGGCACCCTGGAGGACGTGTTGCCGGTTTCTTCCGAGGCGCCTCTCACCAGGGACAGGGGAGACATGGCCCTGGTCCTGTTGGTCGACAAATCGGGCAGCATGGACGATGACAGCAACGGGGTCACCAAGATCGCCACGGCCCGGGAGGCGGCCATCCAGGCCACGTCGGTGCTGAAGCCGTACGACCAGATCGCTGTCATCGCCTTCGATACTGATCCTTCCTTCATAGTGCCGCCTCAGCAGGTGGGCAACAATCTAGACAGCATTCGCGGCCAGATCTCCAGTCTGCAGGCCAGCGGTGGAACCGACATCTACACCGCCCTCCAGACGGCCTACAACACGATGCTGGGGATGAAGGCCACAACCAAGCACATCACCCTGATGACCGACGGCCAGTCCTGGAAAGGCCCCTACAAGGAGTTGCTCCAGAAGATGAACGCCGCCAAGATCACCCTCTCCACCATAGGCATCGGCAGCGATACCGACCAACAGTGGCTGTCGGAGATGGCCAGCCTGGGGCAGGGCAGGTACTACTTCACCGAGCGGTTCAACGACATACCGAAGATCGTCTACCGGGAGGTTGCCGCGGCCACCAAGGTGGCGGAGGTGAACGGCCAGGTGAACCCTCAGTTCGTGGCGCCGAGCCCGGTGCTGCGAGGGATGAGCAGGAATGACATGCCCGCCCTCAGCGGTTACGTGGCCACTAAGCCGAAAGATGCCGCGACGGAAGTGCTGAAGTCGGCTCAGGGTGATCCTCTCCTGTCTCAATGGCAGTACGGATTGGGGAGGGTGGTCGCATGGACCTCCGACGCCCAGGGGCTATGGTCGGCCCAGTGGATCTCCCAGCCCACCTTCAGTCGGGTGTGGGACCAGGCGGTGCGATGGACGATGGCGCCACCGATAGACCGCGCCCTGCAGGTTACGACTCAGGTCGATGGCCAGCAGGTGACCATCACCGCCGACAGCGTGGACCACAACGGGCAGTTCATCGACCTGGCCGACACTCGGGCCGACATCCAGGGACCCGACGGCGAACAGCAAGCCGTCGCGGTGCAGCAGACGGGCCCGGGTCGCTACCAGGCCACTATCCCCGCCCTGAAGCCCGGCGTCTACCAGATGCAGCTTCATCAGAGCCGAAACGGCCAGGAACTCAGCTCCGAAACGGCCGGCTATGGGGTGCCTTACGGGACGGAGTTTCGAGGACTGGGCAGCAACGATGTCCTGTTGAAAGAGGTGGCGGCCATGACCGGCGGTGGCAGCACCCGCAATCCCGCCGATGCCTTCAGCCGGACGGGCATGCCTTCCACCCCGGGATGGGAACCCCTCTGGCCCTATCTCCTCGCCGTGGCGCTACTGCTGGTGCCGGTGGAGATAGCCCTGCGGAGGATCCGCTCCCTCCCCTTCGGCCGTCAGGACGAGGAAGAGCCGGAGCAACCGGTGGTGATTACGGCGCCGGAAGGCGAGGACCGGGATCAAGAGAAGCTGGCAGCGTAGGGGCATGCTATACTCCTGTCGAAGGAGGCCAGCACCTTGCGTCCTGCCATCCTCTTCCTCGACACCAACATCCTGCTGGATTGCCCCAGCTCGGAGGACTACCGGCTGCCCGGCCGCCAGGTCACCGTGGTGGTGATCCCCGAGGTGATGCGGGAACTGCGCGGTCTGGCGAGGGCCCGAGACCGGGGCCGGACGGGACCTGCTCTGCAGGCCCTGGCGACCCTGGAACCGCTGGGCCAGCGGCGAGGCAGCGCCGTGGGTGTCCCTCTGGGACGCTCCGGCACCACCCTCCGACTACTCCCCGACGCCCCCGTGGACACCGTCACCACCGACAGGCAGTTGGTCCTGCGAGCCAAGGCGGAGCAAACCCGAAGGCCCGGAACCCTGGTAGCGGTGGTCACCAAGGATTGGGGTGTGGCGGAACTGGCCAGAGGCGAGCGGGTCAAGAGCATCCTGATCCGCGGTACGGCGAATTCCAGTGAACTGGAACGCGGGATAGTGGAACACGATTCCATGCTGGACATCGACCTCTAGGCAGCTACCACGTGCTTGTAGTTATTGCCACTTATCAGCTACCATGTGTTTGTAGTTAAGCCTCATTCTAATCACTAATCCCCGCCCTAAATCCCCTTTTCTCGCCCGGAGTCTATTTTCTTTCCCGAACTATTGCTGTATACTCGGGCGTGGTCTGCGGCTTGTCTGTGTTCCCGGTGACTAGCCGGGCATGGGTTCAATTTGCTCTCTGTCAAGCCCAGTTCCGCCATCTGACATAGAAGATAGCTTTCGAGGAGAGCGCCATGGCCCCGCGCGCCGTGCTCATCGCTGCAACAGCGAGAGACCCCTTCGTCTCAGAGTTGATGCAACTCCTCCAAGCAGAGGGGAGGGAGGTGTTAGTCGCTCACGATGCCGAAGCCGCCCTGAAGACAGTTCGGACGAAGCGCCCCGCTCTCGTGGTGCTGGACACCGTACTGTCTGGAGGAGACGGGCTCTCCCTATGCCGGCGGCTTAAGGGAGATCCCTCCACCACAGGCACTCCGGTCTTCTTCTTCAGCGTGTTGATGGCTCGCGATCAATGCCTGGAGGCTGGTGCCGATGGCTTCATGTTGAAGCCCGTCGAGCAGGAGGAATTGCTAACCAGGATCCGAGATGTCCTGAACGACCGCGTGCGACAAATGCCCCGCCGCGCCAAATAGGCCTGTTTGGGGTGTTCGCAGAACCGTCAAAGATTTCCTGACATCCACACAATGGAGGCCCTCGTTGCAGAGAAGCCGCCGTTCGACTAACCACCTGCCCGAGGGGGTAGGCGCGGAGGACTCGGAAACCCGATGGCTGGAAGATAGCCTCAGCCACGTCAAGGAACTCTCGGATCGGGTAACCGAACTCTCCACCCTCATGGGAATCTCCACCCTCCTCTCCGAACGCCCTCTCTCCGAGGCGCTGGATTCGGTGTGCCGGCTGGGCGCCGAGATCTGTAAGTCCCAGGTGTCCTTCGTCCACCTGGCCGACGGGGAGGATGACCTGGTCTGTGTTGCCCGCCACACCCCGGGGGATAGCCTCCAGTACGCCTGGGAAGGGGTCGCCAGGATCTACGGCCGCAAGGCGATCCAGAAGGAGGGGCTCGTCCTCTGCTCCAACCTGCTGCTGCGGAGAGAGGGGCAGCTCCAGGATCAGGATCAGCCCCGCATGGGCGGCATCTGCGCCATACCCCTAAAGGGAAAGACTCGCGTGGTAGGAACCATGGAGATTGGCTACGCGGGCCCCCACCGCTTCTCGGCCCGAGAGAAGGACATGCTGAGCGCCATAGCAGCTCAGGTAGCTATGGCGGTCGAGCGCAGCTGGCTGATCGACCAGCTACAGGAGCAGCTGGCCAGAGCCAACAGCCTCCAGGAGGTGGGCACCAAGATCGGAGCCAACCTGGATCTGGACCTGGCGCTCGACTCCATCGTCAACCACGCCTCGAGATTGCTGGCCGCCGAGTTCAGTGCCATCTTCCTGGTGGACCAGCCCTCCCGCAGGGCCTCCAAACCCAAGGGCAAGGGCCGAAGGGGGGAGCAAGGCCGGCCCAGCAAGCAGGAAGTTCAGACGGAAGACACCCCAACCGGCAACGCTATCCGGCAGGCGATCGAGACCGGCAGGCCCGCCGTGGTGCAGAACCCGCTCTCTCCGCCGGCAGTGGAACCCCTGGGTGAGCCGAAACCCATCGACTATCGGATAGCCTTTGCCGTCCCCCTGATCCTCGACCACGAGGTGTTGGGGGCCCTGGTGACGGGCTACCTGGAGAGGCGACGTTTCGACCCCTCGGATATCTCCCTGGCCGAAGCCTTTGCCCGCCAGGCGGCCCTGACGATCCGAAATGCCCGTCTCTACGAGGAGGCCATGGGGAACAAGCTCTCCCTGGAGACAGCCATCAACCAGATCAACAACCACGGCATCAGCCTCCTGGACGGGGATCTGAACATCCGCTTCGCCAACCCCGCCACCTTCTGGCTGCTGGGGGTGGGTCCCAAACGGGGGGAGGTTCCCTTGAAGGAGTGGGCCACCCATGTGAAGAAAGGGCTGCTGGAGGGAACCGAACTGGACCGGGTGATCGAGCAACTGCAGGCCAACCCGGAGGAGACGGTGGTGGCGCAACTGGCAGCCCGGAGCGCAGCGGACTCCTACCGATCCCTTCGGCTGCTCAGCCTCCCCCTGCGGCAGGCCGACGGGAGCCTCAAGGGTCGGGTGAACGTCCTGGAGGAGGGCGAGTAGAGGGGGCCGCTACCGCTGCTGGGTGTAGGTCAACACCAGATTGACCGCGTACACCAGCAGCAAGAGGATCAGCCCCAGGGCGATGGCCACGTCGAAGTTCCCCTTGGAAGACTCCATGACCGTCGCCGTGGTCAGCACCCGGGTCTGCCCCAGGACGTTGCCACCCACCATCATCGAAGCCCCCACCTCCGAGATGACGGCGCCGAAGCCCGCCATGACCGCCGCCAGCAGGGGGAGCCTCGCCTCCCTCATCAGCAGCCACAGCATCTGCCAGCGGGTTGCCCCCAGGGACAGGATCTGAAGCCGGAGCTTCGGGTTCAGGGAACCGATGGCCGCCAGGGTTATGCCGGTGACCATGGGCCAGGCGATCACCGTCTGGGCGATGACCATGGCAGCAGGGGTGAACAGCAGGTGCAGCAACCCCAGAGGGCCGTTGCGCCACAGCATGATAGTCACAAAGAGACCCACCACCACCGGCGGCATCCCCATGCCCGTGTTCACCAGGCTCACCACCAGCTGGCGGCCCGGGAAGCGGCTGAGGGCCAGGGCGGTCCCCAGTGGGATCCCCAGCACCAGGCTGATCAACGTGGCAACGCCCGACACCTGGATAGACAGCAGAGTGACCCGCATCACCTCCGGGTCGCCAGTCGCCAGCAGCCAGAAGGCCTTGCCTATCCCATCCCAGATCAGATCCATGAGAGCCCCCAGATCTGCTGCTAATTGAACTCCGGCTTGCCGGCGTCAGGGAAGAAGAGGGCCTGGCCGAACTTATCCACCCCGAACTTCCCGATGGTCGCCTGGGTATCCTTGGACACCATGAACTCCGCGAAGGCCTTGGCGCCCTCGACGTTCACCTTGGGGAACTTGGCGGGGTTGACCTGCATCACGTGGTAGATGTTCAGCAGCGACACGTCGCCTTCCACCAGGATGTCCAGCCCCAAGGTCTTCTTGAGAGCCAGGTAGGTAGCCCTGTCGGTTATGGTGTAGCCCTTCTTCTCCGCCACCACGTTCAGGGTCGCGCCCATCCCCTGGCCGGTCTCCTGGTACCAGCTCTGGCCCTTGGGGTCGGTGCCCAGCTGCTTCCACAGCTTCTTCTCCAGCTGATCGGTCCCCGAGTTGTCACCCCGGCTGACGAAGAGCGCCTTGGCCCCGGCTATCTTCTGAAGCGCCTCCGCGGAGGTCTTGCTGCCCTTGATCTTGGAAGGGTCGTCCGGAGGGCCTATCAGGATGAAGTCGTTGTGCATCACCAGCTGGCGATTGATACCGTAGCCGTCGGCGATGTACTTCTTCTCGGAGTCGGGGGCATGGACCAGCAGCACGTCGGCTTCGCCTCGCTGCCCCATGGCCATGGCCTGGCCGGTTCCCACGGCGATGGTCTTCACCTGGTAGCCCGAAGCCTTCTCGAACATGGGGATCAGAACGTCTAGAAGGCCGCTATCCTGGGTGCTGGTGGTGGTAGCCAGGATCAACTCCGGATTGGCAGGCTTGGCCGGGGCGGCCGCCTGGGTAGGGGCCGCGACCGGTGCCGCCTGGGTTGCCGCGGGAGCCGCGGCGGGAGCGGTGGTCGGCGGCGCGGCGGGAGCCGCAGCCTTGGTTGGGGCGGGAGCGGGGGCCGACGCGGCACAGCCTGCAGCGGCCAGCAGAAGGACGAACAGGGTTGCCAGATAGATCTTTCTCAACTCTCTACTCCTACGAAACGAGTGGGGTCAGACGGCGTGGGCGGGCAGCCCCGTGGAGGCCACAACGACGCCGGTCTCAGAGGTATCGTAGCCGCCCAACTCCCGCACCACGGCCTTGAAGGCTTCGGAGCGGAGGGCTGCCATCAGGGCAGCCACCCGGGCGGTCTCGTAATGGGCCATGGGTATCGCCAGATCGAACCTCTCCGTCGCCACGGGAAGGAAATCGAGATCCATCGCCCTGGCCGCCGGCAGTATCCCCAGCCCCACGTCGGCGCCCCCGTGGGCAATGGCCGCCGCCACCGTAGTGTGGGTTCCCACCTCACGGTCGTAGCCCGGAAGGCCCTCGGGGGCGATACCCAGCTGCCTCAGCCGGAGATCCAGCAGAACCCGAGTGCCTGCCCCTTTCTGGCGGTTCACCATGACCACTCCGGGTCGGGACAGATCCTCGATCCCGTGGATCCCCTTGGGGTTGCCGCGGGCCACCATCAGCCCCTGCTGCCGGTGGACCAGGTTCACCAGCAGCACCTCCTCCCCCGGCAGGATGCGGCGAAGGAAGGGCAGGTTGTACTCTCCGGTCTCCTCGTCCAGCAGATGGCAGCCGGCCACCTGGGCCTCACCCCGCTGGAGAGCCATGAGTCCCGCCAGGCTGCCAACGTTGGAGGCAACCACCGACAGCGTCGGCTGGGAGCGGGAAAGCTGGCCGATCAGCAGGTCTAAAGCCAGATCGTGGCTGCCGGCGAGGAGCAGGGTGGAATCGGGGGAAGAGGGCTTCTTCGGAGAGGGATCGGCTGCAGCAGCGGAGCGGAGTTCGCGCCACCGGGCCAGCTGGAGGGCCAGAGCGCCTTCGATCTGCTCCTGAGAGTAACCGAGGCTGAGGGCCTCCACGACGGCCCGCCCCAGGAGGTCCCGCAGCCGGTCCTCCCGGAAGTCGGCCACCCTGGCCGGAGCTTCCCCAGAGACAAAGGTACCCCTGCCGGAGGCGGTGGAGACCACTCCGGCCTTCTCCAGCTCCAGATAGGCCCTGGCTACGGTGTTGACGTTGACCCGGAGTCTCGCGGCAAGGGAACGCACCGGCAGCAGGCGGTCGCCCGCCGAGAGGCTTCCGGTGGCGATCAGGTGGCGGATCTGATCGACGATTTGGCGATGCAGGGGATCGGAGGAAGAGGGATCGAGACGGAATTCCACGGCACCCTCCGTTAGTAGTGAGTGATGCGAAACCCGAAGCCTGCATGAAGAGTATACTTGTAACAAGACATATAGTACAAGAAGACCGACTGATGAAAGTTGGTCCGAAGTATGCAGTTCAAGTTACTTCGGGAGGTGATTCATGGAGATCAGCGCACGCAACAACTTGAAGGGCACCATCAGGTCGGTCCAAATGGGTGACGTCATGGCCGAGGTAGTGGTGGACGTCGGGGGGCAGGAGGTGGTAGCCGCCATCACCCGCAGCTCCGCCCAACGTCTCGGTTTGAAGGTGGGGGATCAGGTGGTAGCCATCATCAAGGCTACCGAGGTGATGATCGGCAAGTAGCGACAGCGGCCTCTGAGCCATCTATAATGGTCCAGCCGGCAGGCCTGCGGATGTGGCAGGCCTGCCGGCTTAGACAACCTGTCGGCGGACGGGAAAAGGACGGACAGGAGGTAGTGGCTGTGGAGAATCGGGGTATTCGGAAGGTCGTGGTCATCGGCACCGGAATGATGGGACCCGGGATCGCCCAACTCTTCGCCGCCGCGGGGAAACAGGTAACCCTGGTGGGCCGCACACCGGAAAGCCTGGCCCGGGGGCGTTCTACCCTGGAGTCGAACCTCCGGGCTCTCCAGAAGGAGGATCTGATCTCCGCCGAAGAGGTCTCCGGCACCCTGGAAGCAGTCGCCAGTACCACCGATCTGGCCTCCGTGGCCTCGGAAGCCGATCTGGTGGTGGAATCCATCGTGGAGGACCTACCCACCAAGCAGGCCCTCTTCGCTCAACTAGACCGGCTGTGCCCCGAGGACAGACTCATCGCCAGCAACACCTCGGGTTTGCCCATCACCAGGATCTCGTCCAGGATGGACCACCCCGAGCGGGCAGCCACCACCCACTTCTGGAACCCGCCTCACCTGATGCCGCTGGTGGAAATCGTCAAAGGGGAACGAACCTCCGAGGAGACGCTGCAGCGGTTGCGGGCGGTGCTGCTGGAGATCGGGAAGAGTCCGGTGGTGGTGCGCAAGGACGTGCCGGGGCAACTGGGGAACCGTCTCCTCCACGCCATCACCCGCGAGGCCATGAACATCGTCCAGGAGGGGATCGCCACGGCCGAAGAGGTAGACATCGCCATCAAGACCGGTTTGGGGCTTCGCTTCCCCGCCTACGGCCCCCTGGAGCACGCCGACCTGGTGGGGCTAGACCTGGTCCTCTCCATCCAGTCCTACCTGCTCGAGGACCTGTGCAATCGCACGGATCCCATGCCCATCCTGAAGGAGAAGGCGGCCCAGGGGGATCTGGGCGCCAGGACGGGCCGGGGCTTCTACGATTGGAGCCAGAAGGACGCGGCCCAGGTGAAGGCCACCAGGGACGCCTTCCTGATGGCCCGGCTGAAGGACCTCTACCCCCGTCTCCCAGTCTCCCCGTCCTCTAGAACTTCAGGATCACCTTAGCGTTATCCTCGGTCTTCCCGTGCACCAACTCCAGGGCGCGCTGGGCCTCCTCGATGGGTAGCACGTGGGTCACCATCGCCTTGGCGTTCACCGCTCCGCTGGAGATCAGGTCGATGGCCGTCTCGAAGTCCTTCCGGACGTACATGTGCACCCCCACCAGCTCCAGCTCTTTGCCTCCGATCAGGAAGGGTTCCGGCACCGTGATCGGCTCGTCGAAGAGAGCCACCACCATGACCCGCGCCATCTTCCGGACGTGGGCCATGGCCTGGTTCAGCACAGCGGAGAAGCCGGCGGTAACGAAGGCCACATCCACTCCCTCGGGCCGCGCCTGCTCGGCCACCAGCTGAGCGAGGTTGTTATCCTTTCGCACGTTGAAAGCAGCCGTAGCCCCAACCTTGCGGGCCAACTCCAGGTTGAAGTCGTAGGCATCGGTGGCGATGATGTTGGTCGCCCCTGCCGCCCGGGCCGCGGCGATGCAGCAAAGCCCGATGGTGCCCGAGCCGAGCACCAGCGCCGAGTCCCCCAGCTGCACTCGAGCCTTCCTCGCCGAGGCAATCCCCACCGCCAGAGGCTCGACCACCGCCCCCTCCTCGTAGGAGAAGCTGTCGGGCAGCTTGATCAGGGTCTGCGCCGGGGCGGTGACGTATTCCCCGAAACCACCGGGCCACGCCGGCACCCCCATGATTACCTTGGAGGTGCACAGGTGGTAGTCGCCCGACTGGCAGTAGAGGCAGTGCCCGCAGCTGATCTGAGGCTCCACGATAACTCGGTCCCCCGGATGAAAGCCCCGGACCTCGGAGCCGACCTCAACGATGTCCCCGGACACCTCGTGCCCCATGATTGCGGGGGGCTTCCTAAAGGGATGGGTACCCAGGAAGGCATGAACCTCGGAGCCACACACACCGACCGCCCTCACCTTGATCAGCACCTCGTTCGACTTCGGTGTAGGCGTCGGCACCTGCTGGATCTCTATAGTCTTGATTCCGGTGAATACGGCTGCTTTCATCCCGAACTCCTTGAGCAGAGGGTGATCCACTCTCGCTTCTGCACGCTGCAGGACCTGGACGATTGTACCCCTGTCGGCAGCCTGCAAGTCAACTGATGCCAAATCAGTCATAGTAACGACTTCAGTCGTTGGTTCCTCGTCCTCAGCCGAGGACGAACGACTGAAGTCGTTACTACATCAACTCTAGAGAACGACTGAAGTCTTTACTACATCAGCTCTACGGCTCCGACAGCTCGACGAAGATCCCGTCCAGCGACTCGGGGCTGATGAAGGCGATCCGCTTGTCCCGAAGCCCTATGACCGGCTGCTGATGGATCATCTTGACGCCCCGCTCCTCCAGTTCCTGCACGTCGGCATCGATGTCGTCCGTCAGGAGGCAGTAGTGGTGGATGCCCTCCCCCTTCTCTCGGACGAAGGTAGCCAGGAGGCCGTTTTCGCTATCGTCCTGTATGAACTCCAGTCCCACCCCGAACATATCCACCACGGCGACCTTGGCCTTTCTCTCCGGCAGCTCCTTGACCGGAGGCACAGCCACCCCCAGGGTCTTCGACAGCGCTGCGAGACTCCTCTCGATGTCCCTGACCCCTATGCCTATGTGTCCGAAGCCCTTGATCATTGCTATCTTTGGCCCTTCTAGCAGACCTAACCCCCCGGCCCCCTTCCCCACTGGGGAAGGGGGAGGACTCCCCTCCCCGTGTCGGGGAGGGGGTAGGGGGGAGAGGTCGAAATCGCTTACCTATGCAGGTTGCGGGCGGCCACTACCGGCACCCCCCGGGCCACCAGGGCCTCGGCCGTGCGGTTGACGGCCTCGTGCTTATCCAGGTAGTTGCGCAGAAGGGCCGGCATTTCGCCCGACGCCTCGATCTCCGCCTTGTCTCTGAAGTAGTCCAGTATGTCCGAGGGGTGCTCTCGGGTCTCTTCCACGTCGGGATCTCCCCCCTCGTGCTTGGCCGAGATGTTGGCCACCCTGGAGGCGATCTCTACCAACTCCGCCCGCCGGTTGTAGGGCTGGCGAACTATGCTCTTCCAGGTCTCGGTGATGTGGTGCTCGAAGCGGACCACATCCTCGAAGCCGAGCCCCTGGCGGATCTGTGCGCACAGCTCGATGGTCTCGTTGGTCACCGAGTTGGAGAAGTTGAAGCCGATCAGCGGGGTCGTGCCATCGGGCCGGGAGAACAGCTTGGCCCCGATCAAGGTCCACAGGATGGTGTAGGGGTTGTCGTTCCCCATGAACACCGAGATCTTGAATTCGTTGTCGATCCCCAGCTTGTGGAGCAGGTAGCCCACCAGCACCGTTCCTGAGTTGGTGTTCAGCACCTGTTGGATGCCGTAGTTGGTGTAGTAGTAGAGGTACTCGTCCACCCACTTGAGCGGGTAGTGGTTGGGCTGGCCGATCCCCCCGAAGTAGCCGGTGATGGTGGCCGGCCCGTTCAGGTGGATGTTGGATCCGTCGGTCCCCTTGGTGTCCAGGGTCTCCACGTAGGTAGCGCCGACGATCTGCATGGCCGCTGCCACCGCCAGCAGGTCTCCCTGGTCGGTCTCCTGCTCCTTCATCTTGCGGACCCGGATGAAGCGCCCCGGCATCAACTCGCCCCGGTCGATGGCCTGCTGGGCCTCCGCGATCAGCCAGGGGAAGTACTGGAGGGCGCTGACCTCCAGGGTAACGGCAAACCTATCCTCGACGGGAGCCTGGTCCGCTTCCTCTCCCAGCACTTTGCGCCGGTAGCCGGCCATGGAGATGAAGGCTCCCCGATCCCGCTCGGCGATCAGCCACCGGAGATCCTCGAGGTAGGGGGAGTCGATCCGCTTGAGCCGCTCCAGCAGGTTGGGGAGCTGGCGAGCCTCCCGTGCCCTGGTGTTGATCTCCTCGGGGGTGCCGTACTTCTCGACCACCTGGAGGACCGATTTGACTACGGGGTTGTCGGGGTCCAGGAGGAAGCGATTGATCTCCTCCAGAACCGAGGATTGGATATCCAGACGCTGGGTGAGAGGGTCCATGGCAGAGTCTCCTTTCAGTCACTCTCTGACCAGATCAACGCCGAACTGGCAGACCATCCTGCCCGGTTCTCGCCGGTTCACCTCGAAAGAAACATTTCCTGATCCCTTCTCTCTGGCCCAGGGAGTTTACCCTCCCTCGGGTGAAAGCGCCAATCCAGCACTGTTTTACGGTACCACTTGCCGGACAGCCTGCCAATAGGAACGATCGGCTCCACTTCAACCTGCAAGTTGGGCGGCCACACCCCGTATGGTATCCTTTAGATGGGGTATTTTGCCCGCCACCGGCCCGCGATCTCCTGCGAAGGGAGGCGGGTCGATGTTCCCAGGGGGTGAGAGAAGTGGCGACAGAGCAGTCGGATCTCAGCGCGGTTCAGCTCCGAGTGGAGGAGCTGCGCCAGCTCATCAACTACCACAACTACCGCTATTACGCCCTGGACGATCCCGAGATCTCCGACGGCGAGTACGATAAGTTGATGGAGCAACTCCGCGCCCTGGAGGCGGAACACCCGGAACTCTCCTCGCCAGACTCGCCCACCCAGCGGGTGGGGGCGGGCCCTCTGGAGTCCTTCGGCGTCGTGCGCCACGAGATCCCCATGCTCAGCCTGGGCAACGTCTTCTCCCAGGAGGCCCTGCTCAAGTGGTACCAGCGGGTCACCGGTCTGCTGGGCCGGGAGCCGCGGGAGCTGGTAGTGGAGCCGAAGATCGACGGCCTGGCCATATCCCTGAGCTACGTGGACGGTCGCCTCACCGTCGGCGCCACCCGGGGGGATGGGGTGCAGGGGGAGGATATCACCCAGAACCTGCGCACCATCCGCAGCGTCCCCCTGGTGCTGAACGGGCCGGCTCCGGCGAGGATAGAGGTGCGGGGTGAGGCCTACCTCTCCAAAAAGGGGTTCGAGAAGGTGAACGAGGAGCGGATGGCCCAGGGCCAGCCCCTCTTCGCCAACCCGCGCAACGCCGCCGCCGGCTCCGTCCGGCAGCTGGACCCGCGGGTCACCACCGGTCGCCCTCTGGACGTCTTCGTCTACACCCTGGGCCAGATCGTCGACGGGTCCGAGCCTCCCACCCATTGGGAAGCTTTGGAGCTGATGCGGCGGCTCGGCTTCAAGGTGAACCCGCTGTCCAGGCTGTTCCACTCCATCGAGGAGGTGATGGAGTACTGCGCCGGCTGGGAGCACAGGAAGGAGAGCCTCGACTACGAGATCGACGGCGTGGTGGTGAAGGTTAACGACCTGGCATCCCAGCGGGAGCTGGGCGACGTGGGTCGGGAGCCCCGGTGGGCCGTGGCCTACAAGTTCCCGCCCACCCAGGCCACCACCAGGCTGAAGAACATCCGCTTCAACGTGGGCCGCACGGGCTCCCTCAACCCCTTCGCCGAGCTGGAGCCGGTGAAGCTGGCCGGGGTCACCATCAGGCAAGCCACCCTGCACAACTGGGAGGACATCCGCCGCAAGGACATCCGGGAGGGGGACACGGTGCTGGTCCAGAGGGCCGGCGAGGTGATCCCCCAGGTGGTGGGACCGATCCTGAGCAAGCGACCGCCTGAAGGATTGCCCGAGTTCCCCGAGCCCACCGAGTGCCCCTCCTGCCACGGACCGGTGGTGAAGCCGGAGGGGGAAGCGATGCACCGCTGCACCAACGCCCTCTCCTGCCCGGCCCAGCGCTACGAGCTGCTGAAGCACTTCGTCTCCCGCCCTGCCATGGACATCGAGGGGATCGGCGAAAAGCTGGCCGCCGCCCTCATGAAGTCGGGGCTGGTGGAGGACGTGTCAGACCTGTACGACCGGGATAAGCTCAACCGGGAGAGTCTCGCCAACCTGGAGCGGATGGGAGAGAAGAGCGCCGACAACCTCCTGAAAGCCATAGAGGAGAGCAAGAACCGGCCGCTGGCGAAGCTGGTCTTCGCCCTGGGGATCCGGTACGTGGGGGAGGAGGTGGCCAAGCTTCTTGCGGCCCGCTTCACCCGCCTGGATGCGCTGATGGAGGCGAAGTACGACGATGTGGTCCAGACGGAGGGGATCGGGCCGAAGATCGCTCAGAGCGTGGTGGAGTACTTCGGCAACGAGAAGAACCGGGAGGTGATCGAGAAGTTGCGCCGGGCCGGCCTCAGCTTCGAGGAACAACCCGAGGAGCCGAAGGGCGACCTCCCCTTCGCGGATAAGAGCTTCGTCATCACGGGCACCCTGGAGGGGCTCTCCCGGCTCCGGGCGGAAGAGAAGATCCGGCAACTGGGGGGCGAGGTAGGCAGCTCCGTAACCCGCAAGACCGACTATCTGGTGGTGGGAGTGGACCCCGGCTCCAAGCTGCAGAAGGCCCAGACCCTCGGGATCCGGATCCTCACCGATCAGGAGTTCCAGGAGATGCTGCAGCAGGGGGAGAAGAAGCCGAAGGCGCCATCCGGGCAGCTCGACCTGGGACTGTAACCGAAGGCAGGGACCCAATCGCCGGGAGCGCGGGCGTCTCGCCCGCCTCGTCGGGATAGGAAGGGGAATCTCTGATCTTCCGGCCGCGGCCTGCCCTTGAGCCAAGCCCGGCGTAGCGGCCGGGAAACCGAACCACCAAGACACTAAGACACAACGTTTCACGAAGTCACCTTTGTGGTTCTTTGTGCCTTGGTGTCTTCGTGGTTAGATCCCTTTTACGCACCCCCCCTTGTTCAAGGGGTTCCCGCAAGCCTACAATGCCGTCGGAATCGACGAACACCCGGCAAGTTGCTAGCCATTCGGTGGATGGAGGGTCCATCATGTACGACCTGGTGATCCGCAAGGGCCTGGTGATCGATGGGACCGGGGAGCCCGGTTTCCTTGGCGACATCGCCGTAGCAGGGGACCGCATAGAGGCGGTCGGAGAGCTGGGCGACCAGAAGGGGAAAGTGGAGATCGACGCCTCGGGCCAGGTGGTCTGCCCGGGCTTCATCGACCTCCACAGCCACTCGGACCTCATGCTGCTGGCCGAACCCGACGCCGTGCCCAAGGTGATGCAGGGGGTCACCACCGACGTCCTGGGACAGGATGGCTACTCCATGGCGCCTGTCAGGAGAGAGTTGGTCCCCGAGTACCGCCAGTTCCTGGCGGGTCTCGCCGGCTCCTCACCCATCGACTGGAACTGGGAGACCATGGGAGAGTACCTCTCTCGCTTCGACGGGGCCGTCTCCTGTAACGTGGCTTCCATGGTGGGCCACGGCACCGTCCGCATGAACGTCCTGGGGACCAGATCCGATCCGGCGGGCCCCCACGAGCTGAACCGAATGGGGGAGCTGATCGAGAAGGCCTTTGCCGATGGTGCCACCGACGTCTCCTACGGTCTCATCTACGTCCCCAGCCTTTTCGCCAATCGAGAGGAGTTGAACTACGTGGGGCGGCTCGTCCAGAAGCTGGGTGGCGCCGTGGTGTACCACATCCGCAACGAGTCCGACTACGTCCTGGAAAGCCTGGAAGAGGTGCTGCAGGTAGCCCGAGACACGGGGGTCAGGACCCACATCTCCCACTTCAAGGTCACCGGGGTGAAGAACTGGCCCAAGGCCGAGACAGTGGTCGCGGCCGTGGACCGGGCCCTCGCCGGCGGGCTGGACGTTACCTTCGAGCAGTACCCCTACCCCTCGGGCAGCACCATGCTGAGCGCCCTCCTGCCCGCGTGGGTGGTGGAGGGGAGCACTGCGGAAGCGCTGCGCCGTCTGGCCGACCCGGCAGTGAGGCCGCGCATCGTCCACGACGTGGAAAACGGCGTCGGCCGGTGGCAGAGCTTCGGCGTCATCGCCGGCTGGAACATCACCATCTCCTCGGTGGGCTCCTCCAGCAACCGTGACAAGGTGGGACGCAACCTGCGCGACCTCGCCAGGGAGGCCGGTACCACCCCCCTGGAGGTGGCGATCCGGATCCTGGTAGAGGAGGGGATGAACGCCACCATGATCATCTTCCACCAGTCAGAGGAGGTACTCCGGAGGATCATGACCCACCCGCGGGGCGGCTTCGGCACCGATGGCGTCCCCGGCGAGAGGCCCCATCCCCGACTGTACGGCACCTTCCCCCGTGTGCTGGGACACTACGTCCGGGGGGAAAAGGTGCTCCGGCTGGAAGAGGCCATTCGGAAGGCCACATCCCTGGCCGCCCAGCGCCTACGGCTGCGCGATCGGGGTAGGATCGCCCCGGGCATGGCCGCCGACCTGGTGGTGTTCGACCCTACCAGGGTGATCGACAGGGCCACCTACGAGGAACCACGCCAGTCCCCGGAGGGGATCGGCTGGGTGCTAGTGAACGGCACCGTGGTGGTGAAGGATGGGCAGCACACCGGTGCCCGCCCCGGCCGCAGTCTAAAGCCGGTTGGAGACGGGGCGACGTTGTAGCTTATGCCGATTCTCGCCCTGGCCCTGGTCATCGCGGCGGCGCTGCTCCACGCCGTCTGGAACTTCCTGTACAAGCGGGCCAAGGACAAGCCCTCCTTCGCCTGGCTGTTCGGGATGGCTGCCGTGCTGCTCTACCTGCCTGCCTTCCTGCTGCTGGTGGGTCGCCAGCCCATCCCTCGGGAGGGCTGGTACCTGGTGGCGGCGTCCGGCGTCATCCACACCCTCTACTTCGCCTTCCTGGGGCGCGGCTACTCCGTGGGCGACCTGTCGCTGGTGTACCCTCTGGCCCGGGGGACCGGCCCCCTGCTGGTGCCGATCTGGGCGGCGACCTTCCTGGGCGAGAGGCCCTCGGCCGTCGGTCTGGCCGGCATCCTGTCGGTCGTGGGCGGGGTCTACATCCTCCACCTGCGGGAGATCTCCTGGCAGGGTATGCTTCTTCCCCTCCGCTCGATCCGAACCCGCCCTACCCGCATCGCCCTCTTCTCGGGGTTGCTGATCTCCATCTACACCGTGGTGGACAAGGTGGGGGTCGGCTACCTGCAGCCCCTGGTCTACATGTACCTGTTCACGGCCCTC